>JAOMCX010000002.1 GCA_028345195.1 Candidatus Nitrosopelagicus sp. | reverse complement strand
CAATTAATTATTGAATTATAACGTAATATTCTTCTCAATCCTCTTACTGTCTTTTACACCTATGACACTTGCAAATGGTGAAGTGTTTCAGGAGAGATTGGAAGGTACTTTGGATGTTTATACTAATCAATTGGTATTTGCTCCTGGGGAGCCAATATTTGTGCATGGTCAGGCTATGCCAAAGGAACCAATTATTATCAGATTATTTACTCCCGATGACACAATTGCAGAATTTGAACAATTGATGACTGGAGAAGATGGTTCTTTTCATCATTTTTTAATGGAATGGGATGAACCAACAACAAATCTTCCATATGGAACATACATTTTAGAAGTCATCTCTAATCAGCAAGGAGGAATATCAAAAAGAATTGAAGTAAAATTCTCAAACACATCTGAGTTTGTTCAAGTTCCAATTGAAAGAAATGTAAGTACAATAGTTTTTGCACCTGAAACTGCTGCTGTAAGTAGAGATTTTCGTGTATTTGTTCAAACATCAAGTGATGGTTTGTTAATTGGTGATGATCCAAATCAAATACTTGGTACATCTCATGTACATTTACCTAATGGTCAAGTCGAAAATTTAGAAGATGATTTGAAAACATTACATCAAGGATTGTATTATGTAGATTATCTTCCTGCATTAGAGGGGATATACGTTTTTCATATGGTAACTTTTGATGAAGGAAATATCTCACATGGTTCTGGTGCAACTAATGTTTTAACTCAAGATATTCGTGGGATTTCCACACAAATTTTAGAATTAAACCAAATTTTAGATGAAACAAAAACTGAACTAGCTAATCTAAAACAAGAAACCTCGACTTTTGGTTCATCATTATCTGACGCAAGTTCAAATTTAGATGAAAGTGTAGTACTAATCTCTAATTCTGTTGGAAATATCGAGGAAGGTTCATCTCAACTTAATGCATTACTTTTCCCTGTTGTTGCATCAATAGCAATAATTTTGGCATTACAAATTGTAATTATTGCTAGACGAAGATAAGCTATAATTATTCATGACACATCTTTTTTGATCATGATGAAATTAGTATTTTTACTAGTTCTTTTGATTCTAATACCTCCGCTAATCTCTGAATCATTTTCATATCTTGACGGAGATATGATCAGTCATAATTTTGAAAAGAAAAATCATAATCTTAATGAATCAAAAATAATCCAATTTTCTGAACCTTCAAATGAACAGCAAGTAAAACGTTATTTGATATTTGGAAAGGGGTCAATATCGGAAATTGGTAATTTTATTCAAACACCATATTCTATCTCATCATCAAATGGATTTTTCTCAATAGTTGCAATTCCTGAAAGTACATTGTCTATTTTTCAATCAAAAGGATTTCATATTATTGAAGATTTTCAATTAGACTTTCATTCAGACTTTAATTCAAAATATATCTCTAAAAATAATGTTAGTAAAATATCTACAATTGGAAACATAGCAAATTCTGAACGTGTGCATGATCTCTATAATGTTACAGGAAATGATGTTACAATTGCTATAATTGATACCGGCGTTGATTTCTCAAATCCTGATATGCAACATGCATTAGCACGTGATGATAAAAATTTCCCTATAATGTTAGATCCTGATGGGCAAGGTTTGATATTAACAAATGCTACTTTTGCAGCAAACATTGATCAGTATGGAACAATCAAAAATTTTACAAAATCTTCATTCCCTAATACAACTTCTGATGTTTATGTAAAATCTAGAGATGGTGGAATATTTTTGAATATTGAACAAAACGGAGACGGCACAAGTCTGTTAGTGTATAATTCCATGTTCCCGATGTTTGGTTCTTCTCCACTTCTAAATGGAACACTAAATGATGATATGCAAATTGGAAAAAATAAACATGATTACATCGAATCAAAAAGTGGTATTTATCATTTAGGTGTGATGTATCAAGGTTCACCTAGTCAACCACAAGTTATACCAGTTTTGGTTGTTGATTCAAAAAAATCTGGATATTATGATACTATTATTCCTGATATGTCTACATCTTGGCAGGATTTTACAAAAAATTCTACTGATGAAAAAATTGAATTTGATTTTGATTTCACTGATGATACTCATCATGTAATAGGTGATGGAAATGAATTTCTGATTTATGATTATAATGATGATGGTGAATTTGATTATAGTGCAGGTACACTTGGCGCTCAAGTTTTAGATCTTTATGGTGTTATTGAAAATGAATCTGATATTGATGAAACTTTTGGTGCCATAAATGGAACTTTACTCCCGTCAATAGATCGAGATGGTGAATTTTTTGGTGTAATGACTGATGTTTCAGGCCATGGAACTGGAAGTGCAGGTACAATAATATCAAAAGGTGTTAACGAATACGACATTTACAATAATACAAAAAAATTTAACATTAGAGGTATTGCACCAGATGCAAAAATAATACCTGTAAAGGCATTGTGGTTTGGAGATATACTATATGCGTGGCTTTGGTCTGCCGGATTTAACAATAATGATGTGGAATGGAAATTCTCAGGTGATACTAGAGCTGATATAATATCTAATAGTTGGGGTGTATCGACATTTCCTAACTTTGAATACGCACCTGGATTTGATCTATTATCTTTAGTAATGACTACCCTAAGTCTACCAAATTCATTTGCTGATGATTATCCTGGTGTAGTAATGATATCCAGTGCTGGAAATTCGGGTCATGGTTATGGTACCATCGGATTACCAAATGCATCTCCTACTGGAATTAGTGTAGGTGCTACAACAAATAATATTTTTGTTGGGTACGGACCTTTCAAAGATGAACCTAGATTTGGAAATTCTACAAAACATTCTGATCATGTGGTTGATTTTTCAAGTAGAGGCCCAACGTTAATTGGTGACCCAAAACCTGATTTGATGAGCATTGGGGCTTATAGCTTTACACCAGCATCTGTTACAAAACCATCACAAGATTATGATCAGAATCCATTTGGTATGTTTGGAGGAACAAGTATGTCTGCACCTATCGTGTCTGGTACTGCTGCATTGGTTATACAAAGTCTCAATGAAAAATCACAAGCATATACTCCATCTGATGTGAAAAATATTCTAATGTCTACTGCAAATGATATGCAAAATGATGTATTTACTCAAGGAACAGGAATGGTCAATTCACTTGATGCGATTCGTTTAATCAATGGTGAAGGCGGTGTTTTCAAAGTCTCCAATACAGAATCCTCAAAAAATCTTAATCAGATTCTTGAATTACCATTAACAAATCTAAATTACACAGAAATTGGGATGTCATCTCCTAACATCTCATTAGAGAATATTCCTCAAACTAGCTGGTTTGGTGGAAGATTAAATCCTGGTGATATTACATCTGCTTCATTCAAAATTGAAAATCCAACTAATAGTACTCTCACTGTCAATGTAATTCCTGAAAATCTAAAACTAATTGAAAAATTCATTTATGATGGAACAACAGAACCTCACTTACAGGATTCATATCATAACAAATCTAATACATATCGTCCAAATTACATACCATTAGCTAATCTTACAGCCTCTGAAATAATATACACAAATTCTTCTAAGATTATACCTGAAGATTCCTCGTTATTGGTACTTAATGCTAATTTTTCTTTTGATCATTTCATGAACCAAACAAATCCAATATATGCGGATGATCTTAAAATTTCATCTTTGTATCTATATGATTGGAAAGACAAAGATGATGATTCTGAAATAGCTAGTGATGAATTATCTCTAGTAAACAGAGGTGGTTCTTGGGGAACCGTGCAAGAATTACGCGTTTCAAAACCAACAGAACACTTCGAAAATCAACCAGTTGTTGGAATATACCCTGTTCCTGAAAGATATTCGTTCTGGGGTGGTTCAATAAAAGAAAACTCTACAGAATTTGATTACACTTTATCTGCAAGTTATTTCAAAAAAGATACTTGGACTGATGTAACATTAGATAAAGAAATTATTTCCATACCACCAAATCAAACAATAGATGTTAATGTAAATATTCAAACTCAACAAGATCAAAAAACTGGTATCTATGATGGATTCATAAAATTTGAAGGTGAACATCACACAGTAAATGTTCCTGTTTCATATGTTATTGTAGAAAAAATTCAGAAAGATATTCCATTTACTTTTATTGGAAAAAATAATGATGTGAATTTTAATAATGAATATGTGAAAGGTGCTTTTGATATGACTAATCGTTACATGGCTGGTGATTGGAGACAGTATTATCTTGATGTACAAGATAGTACAATTAACAATGCATCTATAGAACTTTCATGGAAAAATGAAAATACAAATTTTTCTGCATTTGTACTAGATCCTCAAGGTAAAATTATTTCTACAAACATGCCAACTGGTGTATTTGGTCATTTTATGAATTGGGCATCATTAGATTGGCTTGGTAGTTCTCCATTTAGTCAAGGTGGTGGATTTTTCCCTGTAAAAAATAAAGATAATACTTCAACATTGATCTTTGCTCCAATTAATCAAACTGGAACTCACTCATTACTAATTCATTCAACTTTATTTGAAGGAAAAAATATAACAGAACCGGTTACACTTGTTGCAAAATTTTCAACACTAACCTCAGATGACATTCCCCCTGAAATAATTCTTGAGCTAGATGATTTTCTAAAATCTAATTACATAATTTTGCCAGAAATTATTGAAGATAATCTTGCTAGTATAACTTACACATTAGATGGAAATTTAATCCAATTAAATAATACTGGTCTTGATATTAGTATTTTAGATGATGGTAAACATTCTCTGACAATAAATGCAGTTGACAAATTTGGTTTGACAAATTCAAAAATATTTAATTTTGTCCTAGATTCAAAATCTCCAACTCTTGAATTACAATCTAAAAATAATACTATAGTTTCAAAACGTTTGGATATTCAAGTATCTATTACTGATCAGAATCTCCCAACATCTGATTATCTTTCATTTCTTTTACCTAACGGTGAACGTATAGTTGATCAAAAATCATACTCATTTGATGTTAGTGATTTAGAAGAAGGTGAATACTCAATTGAAATATCTATACAAGATATGGCTAAAAATAATGTATTATCAAAAATAATGTTTGAAATTGATCACTCGGTTATTGATCCACCAAAATCTCCAACTTCAACCATTTCACCTCAAATCACAGAAAGTGATGGAAATTATCTACTGATAATTATTATTTCAATAATTACTATTGCGATCGTTTCTGTTTTAGTTGTTTTAAAACAAAAATCAAAAACTCCTCAAAAAAATTGAAATAAGGTTTATAACCAATCCGTCAAGATTTGAACTTAAGTTGTCGGCAACATCTGAAAAAAAAGCTCTCTCTAGACGTGATTTTCTTAAATTAATGGGTGCTACTGGTACCGGTCTTGCCTTTGCACCATTTGTACCATGGGGAACTTTTCTACCAAATCCATCATCTGCTTCCGCTGAAAAAGTACCTGTTATTTTACCTGATGGTTCTCAAGCAAATGCTTTCACTTTTCCTATTAATCATGCAGAAGTTATCACTTATCCAAAAACAGGTGATGCCGTACTCGACGAAGAAGCATTTCGTAAATGGCAATTCATCAGATTACCAGAAAAATTTGGAGGAGACAAAAATGATGTTTCTTCATTTAGAGCTTATAGTATGATTTGTCTACATCTGTGGTGTGTATGGAAATACTGGCCACAAGAAGGACGTATGCGCGGTGAATGTCCATGTCATGGAAGCATGTATGATCCAGTTACTGGTACTGCATTTGCAGGACCTGCATCATTACAAGCACCACCATCTGACACATTGCCAGAATTAAATTTTGAAGCAGACGCTGAAGGTAATCTATTTGTCACACCACCAACATGGGGACCAAACAAAAATGGAGTAGTAGGATATGGCCGTTTCGCTAAATAGACGCAACGGCACTCTTGCCTTTATCTATTGGATATGGGATGGTCTTGATAGAACCATCTTTACTGCAATAAAGTTTTCATTCCCTGCAAGATTTGTAAGTCCATTTGGATTCTTAGGAATGCTTACGTTCATCACTTTCATAATTCTTGGTGTATCTGGTGCGTTGTTGATGTTCTATTATGAACCGATTCTTGATAGAGCGTGGGACAGTGTAGAGTTTATCAACAATGAGGTTCCATTTGGATTCCACATACGTAACATACACTATCACGGTTCAAATGCTATGGTAATGCTTGCATTACTTCACATGTATTATCAATACTTTAGTGGACGTTACAAAATTAGAAATGAAATTTTATGGGTTACAGGTGTTATACTAGGAACTGTAACAATTCTTGAAGCATTTACAGGTTATGATATTATCTTTAGTGAACGTGCAGAACTAGCAATCAGTATTGCGGCGTCGCTGACAAATTCCATACCCGTAGCTGGGCCGACGATTCGAGATGCAGCGTTTGGAAGTGGATTCCATGATTTTGTTCTGCGGTTCTACACGCAACATGTATTCGTATTACCAATAGTTATGCTTGGTTTAATGGCAGTTCACTTCCCAAGATTCTTAGTATTTGATGTTCCTATGGTTATGGCAATCGGAGGTGCAATCTTAATCACCGGTGGTGTATTCCCTGTTGACTTGGGATTCAAGTTCCAACCTACTGTGCCGCCAGGTATCACAGTTCCCGAATGGTATCTCACCGGACTTTACGCGTTCCTGCGGACACAATATGATAAATTTGTCACCGGTGTACTGTGGCCTGGACTTTTCATAGCGGCTATCGCGCTTGTCCCATTCCTTGATAGATATAAAAAATTCTCATGGAAAGATAGACCTTGGGTTACAGCATTTGGTATAGTCGGACTTGCTCAAATATTGGTTACAACATACTGGGGATTCTATATCCCAATTGATTCTACACTCCCATTAGTAGAGAGACTCGTAATTGATCCTATCAATCTCTATGTGGTAATGATACTGCTAATTCCATTAGGAATTGGATTTAGCTATATGATGATCCATCTTGCTAAAGAGGCTGAAAGAAAGGCTAAACTAGCAAAAGACAAAGGCCCAAAGAAGGTTGCACATATTGAATTCTCTGAAAAATGGATTAACTGGATAATTGTTGCATTAATTGCATTCCAGGTGTTCTTGAACTTGGCAGCATACAATGCCGCACTTAGTGGAATGAATAACATGTCGCTATTCTTTGCGGGACTGATATTGGTAGTATTTGCTGGAATGTTCCATGTCTATAGATATGCCATGGGCCAGGCAAAAACCGCTCCACCTCCACCAAGTGCAAAAATTAGGGCAACTAAATCCATGATTGGAACTCACAAAGAATTATCTGATGGTGATGAATCTTCATCTAGTGGTAGTACCGCAAACGTTGAGGCAAAGGACGAGTTAATTGGAAAAATTGAAGAAAAAATTAAAACTACTGAAAACCCAGATGGCACTCTTGCACCTGAGACCCCTGAGATAAAGGCAAATAATGCTGACTTGGATTTAAAAAGAGACACAGATATTGGCATGTCAGATCTCAAGAAACCATAAAATCTGACTAAGCTTTATAAGACTTCTAGAAATCAAGCTAGCTATTGAGTGCAACAGAAACTAAATCTAGTCATGCGTACGGAGTAGGAATTTTAGTAATGATTGTTGCAATGAGTGTAACCATTAGTTGGTATACCATGTATTGGCTACCTGAAGAAAATCAGAAAGTTTTCGTAGATGAACACATTCTAAATCCTGACGGTGAAACAGTTGTAAATATTATCATGGGTTCAGCAACTCCTGAGCAAAAAGACAACTACATGCCGAAAACAATTCAAGTTCAGCTTACAATTGATAATAAAGTGAGGTGGGTAAATCAAGATGAAATTCCTCATACTGTTACTCCTGATAGTTACGACCTTGATGAGATTACTGATCCTTATAGTGGTGAGTTTGGTTCAATTGGTGTTTTAATGCCTGGTGAAGAATACGAATTTTTATTCACAAAAGCACCTCCAAATGGAGCTAAAGTAATCACATACCATTGTCACCCACATCCTTGGATGACAGGTACTATTGAAATTACAAAGTCAAGATTCTAGGCAGAATAGTTAGCAAACAGTTGAGCATTTTCTACTTCTTTATGTTGTTGAATTATTGATGCACGAAATTTAACATCATGTTGCTCAGTTGGTTCAAACTCAATTGTAGCAATAAAATCTACTTTGTTATCTGGAATTACATTTTTGTTTACAAACAATCTTGAAACATTTTGTGCAATCTTTTTTCCATTATACTCTCTCCACACAACTAGTTCGTTTGAACCAAGAATCTGTGTGTTTATGACAACTCCATCATAAAGCCCTGAATAATTTACTGTAATATGTCCAATTATCTCTTGATGTGGTTTGATATCCATACTTTCTAATTTTATCTCAATTTCTTTCAATGATTGTTTGACAATTCATTGAAAATAAAAACTTTAGAGCGCGCGGGGAGGGCTTCGATCCCTCGACCATCGGATTAGAAGTCCGACACTCTATCCATGCTGAGCTACCCGCACAAAAATTTGCCGACAGATTGCAATATTAATCGTTATCCTATCCATTTCTTCTCAAACGCATCTCTTTCATTTTTGAACAAAAATTGTTGGGCGTATCCTGCATATTTTCCAAAATGATCAACTATTTTATCATGTAGCTCATCATACGTTTTTTCTGTAATTGATTTGGTTCTAATCTGAAATTCTTTTGAATAATATTTTTCTAATATACGTAATACCCATCTATCTAATGGAACTGCTTCTAATTTGTCGAGTGAAAATAATAATATACAATCCGCAACTTTTTTGCCTATTCCAAAAACTTGACATAAATCATCTCTTGCATCTTGATAATCTTGTTTTTTGAGAGATGAAAAATTAATCGTTCCTTCATTAACTGCTACTGCTGCCTTTTTGACATACTTTGTTCTATATCCTAATCCACATTTCGCAATGTTTGTAATTGATGCATTAGCCAATTTTTCTGGTTTAGGAAATAAGAAAAATTCCTTACCTTCAATTGTCTTCTTTTCACCAAATTTCTGAGATAATTTTTGAAGTCTGGTTTGAATATTTGGAATATTTGAGTTTGATGAAACAATAAATGAAATATAACATTGAAATGGGTCCTGCCTTAAAATTCTCATTCCTGGAAAATTGTTAATTGCTTTTTTTGCAACACTATCTTTTGATAATTGCTTCTTGATTTTTTGAAAATCATCATCAAACCTAAAAAAATTATGAATATCTTTAGATTTTACATTTAATTTGTCACCTAAAATTAATATTTTTTCACCATTAACTCCATACCATTTTGAATTAAATTTTTTCCATAAGAAAACTTGACCACTGTTTATTGTGTCGTCAATATTCACTTCAAAATTATCTTTCAATTTAGATAGTAATTTTCTGATCTAATTTTGCTGCGTGTGCTTCAAAACCAAATTTTTCATGTATTTCTTCAGCAAATCTTGTACATGATGTATCATCTCCATGGACGGTCATAATTTTTGGATTTCCTTCTAGATTTTTAATCATTTCAAATAGACTATCTCTATCTGCGTGACCTGAAAATTGGAATTGTTTTACTTCAGCTTTAACATTAAGATCTTTTCCACGAGTCTGAACTTTGCCTGTATCTAATAATTTCTTTCCAGGAGTTCCTTCTCCCTGATAAGATACTAATGCAATTCCATTTTTATCATTAAATGATAATTCTTGTAAATAATACACCGCATTTCCTCCAACTAACATTCCTGCTGGCGATATGACTACACACGGTTCGTTCAGTGCTTTCTTTCTTTCATTATGATCTCTGACTGCTACGACTCTATCTATCACATCTTTGAAAATTTCTGGATTTCTTAGATATTCTGGATATCTCAAAAGTACTTCATTTACTTTCAAGGCCATTCCATCCATGATTATTTTGTGCTTAAATCCTGCATTGATTAGTACACTAGCTACTTCTTGTGAACGCTCAACTGAAAATGATGGGATGAAAAGTGTACCTTTTCTATCCATAACCTCATTCGCAAAATCAATTAGTCCTTTTTCAGAATCTTTTCTAGGCATTTGATTCTGTTGGGAATATGTACTCTCGGTAATCACCATGTCCATTTCTCCTATATCCAAATCTGCAGGAGGTAACAATCTAGAACCTCTTAAATTAATGTCTCCTGTATAGAATAATTTTTTATTATTTGATTCTACTAAAACTGTACTTCCACCTACCACATGTCCTGATGAGCGTAGCTCAAACGATGCATCTCCTCTGATAATTTTTTCTTTAAATCCAATTATTTTTGCTTTTTGCATCATGTTATCAATTTCTGGAACTCCAAAAGAATGTGCATTCTTCTCAATCTTTATCATATCTTGGATTAGCAATTTACTTAGGTCAAATGTTGGTGCTGTTCCATACACATTACAATTACCACTAACAAACAAAGATGGAACACATCCTGAATGGTCTAAATGTGCATGAGTTATGATTACTGAATCAATATCTCGTGGTTTGACATGTAGTGGATATGTTGGTGGAGCACCTCTTGGTTTTCCAAACATTACTCCATAATCTAATAAAAAATTTGTTCCATCACAATTAACTTGAAAAGCTGATCGCCCTACTTCGCCGGCCGCGCCTAAAACTTTGATCTCCACGCAACTCGATTTTGTGACTGTCTTATATCTTAGACTCTTTTTATTGTACTATATGGATAATCTACAATATCTTTAATTAGTGGAACCTAACCTTTGATCAATTATGGGAAGAACCTATGCAGAATGGGAAGCCACACAAGATAAAGCAATGGTTGCTAAAGTTCGCGCAGGCGACGAAGCAAACAAAGTCCTATTAAACCAAATTAACTGGATATGGGTAGCAAATCTTATGGCTAGCAAACCAGAACTTAATCCTTCATCCGCAGAACTATTGGATTGGGTAACATCTGGCCAAATTGATGCAATGAGAAAGTAATTTTTCTTGTAATCATTTTTTCTTTTGTTTTGTTTTTTTAATTATGCCGATCCATTTCATAACGCTGTTAACGATCTAGTTCATGGTTTAAATAGCAAATAGTGATTATCCATGTTAGAATGCCAATAGCAATAATTCCAGACATTGACGAACAGAGATGTATCGGATGTGCACTATGTGTAGAAATCTGTACTTCTCTTGGTCCGGATGTGCTTCGTGTAAAACCTGTTGAAGGTTGGAAACGTGGTAAAGCATTTGTCTTCTATCCTGAAAGATGTATCACCGACGGTGCATGCATCGGAGTTTGTCCAACAAAATCCATTTTCTGGATGAGACCAATGAATTACACAGCTGGTCAACCAGTTCCACTTCACAAGAACGGAGTATTCATCAACGGATGGGCTGAAGACGCAGCATTATAGACGCGTTTTCACAAACCTCTTTTTCTTATTTTATTTGATTTAATTATATGAGATCTAAAATTATTTCATGTTGAAAATTTCAAATATAATTGGAATTGTAACTGTTTTCTTCGTTTCTTTAACTATAGTATCACTAATTTTCCCATCATTATTTTCATCTATTTTTGGAAAGTTTTCAAGCAATCTAATACCATATGAAATTGGAATTTTTGGAATTCCTATAATTTTATTAAATTTGGGATTGCTTACATTTGGAATTCTCTATTACAAGAAAAAACTTCCATCTTCTATTTCTGATTCTATAAACAGAATTCGAATTTTTGAAATTCCCAAAAAACCTACTTTGATTATTTTACTGATAATCTTTTCAGTCTACATTATTTTTTCCATACCTGAATTATCGTTAGATGAATCTGCAGAATGGCCTGATTATGAGGTACTTGAAGATGCATTAGAAATATGGCCAGATGGAAAATCTGAAAATATTTACATCGAAGAACAAAATGACCGTTATGTTCGTATGCTTCTTTTAGACGCATCTCAGAAAATTTTCCAAAATATCAAAATTTTACCATTTGTTGCATCAATTTTAGTAATTTTATTCACATATCTGTTAACTGTTCAAATTACGGAGAAACGATTTGCTGGAGTAATTGCAATTTTAGTATTAATTCAAAGTCATACTTTTCTTAGATTTGATACAGTTGCAGTTTATGAAAATTTTTGGGTATTGTTTTATCTAATATCTATTTATGTTATAAAAAAACAATGGATTTTATCTCCCATCTTCTATATTCTCTCCTTTTTCACAAAAGCATTTGTGGCACCTTATTTTATAATGACACTATTCTTCGCAGCAAGGACATCAATTTCAGCTAAAAAGAAGGTTGCGTTACTAGTCTCTTATTTCATAATTATAGGAATCGTTATTGTAGTTGTTTATTCAGGAAATACAATATATCCAGATGTTGTAAAAATCGACCCATCAAAATTCTTTATCGGACTTGCAACATTTGGTCCTTTACTACGATATGACTTCTTTTTACTATTCACTTTCTTGCCTATAGTTGTTGGATTAGCATTCATGACAAAAAATAATCTAAAGGAAATTGACACAATATTATTTTTAATTCTAGGAACACTCATTGCTGGACCTATTCTTATCGTGTTCACAAATTTCTATGAAATTCTTCCTTACCGATATATCCCTCTAATTGTCTTTTTCTCAATTGGTGTTGGATTCTTCTTTTCTAAAAAACCTATTTCTTAATTATAGTCCATTGAACAATTCCATGATCTGTTGGCTCAATTTGAATTAGTGGTATGAATACCTCAAAAATCACAATATCAAAACCATTCATTTCTCTGTCTAATGATATCATTCCTAAATAATCGTCTCCAGGAATTAATGGTTTAGTATCCGTAAAAATTTCTAATTTCTCTAAATGTGAAATATGTCCTTTTTCATCCAAAAGACTCCACCATTTTTCAGTAAACTTTGATGGTAAAACTCTTGCATTATTAGATTCAGTAACTGCAATGAGATTATCATCTTTATCCCTTAATGTAACTTGAACATGAACTTGATACTCTGAATCATTTGTTGAGATTGTTGGAGTTCCACTTAGCAAGCTAGCTCTTGCAATTTTCATTTTTTCATTATCAGGTTCTAAATACAATATTTCTGTAAAAACCTGAAAAGACTTTTCATATTCTTTTAGCATTTTTAGTGAAATTGCTTTGTTGGTTAATGCTGAAATTCTATCAGGATCTATCTCTAAAACTTTGTTTGATAGAATAATACTTTTTGAAAAATTTCCTAATTGTGCAAGTAGTCCTGCTTTGTTGGTTAATGCCTTCAAGTTATCTGGTTCTTGTTCTAAAATTTTATCTAGATAGATTATTGCTTCACTAAATCTCTTTTCTGCAATTAATGCTGCACTGATAGACTCCCATTCTTTGATATTTTTTCCCTCTGGAAGAGGTAATTCTTCTTCTGCATATGTTGTCTGTATTGAAAATAAAATTCCTAAACAAATGATTGCTGAAAATGCTAGTTTAATCATATATTCATCAATAATATGAGATAGATAAATTATTCAATAATCTGCTTTTTTGTTATTCCTTTTGGAATGAATTTTTTAAAGTACTGTAAAAATAAATCATTTTTTGGAAGATATAATGAGTCAAACTTATTTTTATTGAAAAATTCACTCCAAACTTCCAAAAATTTTGGGAATTTCTCAGGCTCAAATTCATTTCTAGACATCACATAGTGTGATGCTGGAAAAACATCTGAAATCTCAATCGGTATTATTCCTAAAAATGGATTGTAATTACAAAACTGTACCAAATCTGGTTCTTTGAATTTCCTTCGTAATTTTTTATAATCATATGATGTGAATACCGGTTTTATTGTAGGATCTTTTGTAATAACTACAATCTTCTTTTTTGTTCTAAATTTTTTTACATACTCATGATATCTTCGAATTTCTGGTCTATACTGATCTTCTGCTCCAAATAAGAAAATTGCCTTTTCTTTAAATTTTGGAGTTCCATCTTGCAAGAATTTTGTGTTGTTTAATATCACATCAATTGTTTCAAACAACTTTGGATGTGCTCTTGCTTTTTTCATTGTATATTCCCACAATCTTCCTTCTCGTATTGCTTGTTTTACTCTGTCAACTTCAGCTTTTATTGAGTATAAATTGAAAAGCGCAATCTGATCTATTCTATCTTCTTTTTTCATAGCAAGTAATTCTTTAGGTTTGTACCTTGACGATACTTCACAATCAAATGGGAAATATTCTAATTCTGCTAATCTCCTAGTTCCATCTTCTGTTATCACTCTATCATGTTTTGCATAAAGCATGTATGATGCTGAATCAAATGTATCACAACCTAGTGCAACTGCTAATGGAATCGTTAAAGGATGTCCTGCACCAAATAGATGTAAAGGAATTGAGGTTGGTATGTTTTTCTTTGCAGCAATAATCATTTCTGCTAATAATTTGTATTCATATGATTCCATAAACTCAACCGGACTTCCTAGTGCAAGCATTTGATATCCCATTTTTATTAATTCATTAGTTGATCTTTTCACTAATTCTGGATGTTCACTTCCTTGTATTGGACCAATCCAAATCTGCCCATTATTTTTTTTATTTTTTATTGTTGTTTTACAAACTTTTAATGTATGATCCACGTACTCTTTTGCTATTTTTTTTGATAATCCAAATCCAGTTGGTTTGTCTAATGGAATGGCAAAATCTGTCATTATATCCATCTCAAATTTTGCCATAGCTGGTGGTTTTACATCAACTTCACCATACTCTAAAACTTGGTATCCTCCAGAATCTGTCATTATAGAACTATCATATTTTATTATTTTATGAATACCGTTTTCTCTAGCTTTCTCTTCTAATCTTTTCATTGTAATGTATGCATTTGTTATTACAACATCAAAACCAATTTCTTTAATTTTTTTAGCCGGTATACTTTGTTTAACCGGATGTATTACTGGAACAAAAGAAGGTGTTTCAATTTTTCCATGATTTGTGTGAAGAACACCTATTCTGCCTGCTAAATCACTATATTTTATCTCAAACAATTCTTAGTATGATAATTGAGGATTATATTAAATTAGTAATCAAAAAATTTGTTAATCTCATTTTTTTCTTCAATTAATCTTAGCCAATCTACTATATCACTTCCTTTTCGATTATTCATTATGTTGTAAATTTTCTCTAGAATCATTTCAGGTGTTTTATTTGTTGCATCAATCTCAAAAGATTTTTCCTTCCCAAATGATGTAATTGAGTCATTTGCAACGACACCTAGTATCTCACTACCTGCATTTTCTTTTATTTTTGATTCTTGATATTTCCTTTTTTTGTAAATTTCGATAAGATCGTAAGGATTCTTTCTCAAAATAATAGCAAAATCAATATTTGATTTATCAAGAACATATGGAGCCAAATGTCCTACGATTAAGGATTTATCTAAATTTAATTTCTGAATCTCATCTTTTAATTTTATAGTATCAACCTCAATTCCTTCATTACCTTGTTCTCCAAACTCTTGTTCAATTGCAAATTTGTTAATATCAAATATCTGATATGAGGAATCATGTTTTACGAACAAATCCGCAATTGTATGTTTCCCAACACCCGGATTTCCGGTAATTACTAAATTCACACAATTCATTCCTACATCCATGATTAATGAATTTCTGTAATACTAATATGATGAGATGAAAACTATCTCCTTATGCAAATTGGGTTACTTGGCAAGGCAAATGTTGGAAAATCAACTTTTTTCTCTTCAGCAACAGAAACAATAGCTCAAAGTGGTAATTTCCCATTTACTACGATTGAACCAAATGTTGGAGTTTGTTATCTGAAAATTATTTGTGAATGTAAAAATTTGGATATTAGATGTGGAAATGATCTATGTCATGATGGTACTAGATTCATTCCTGTAAAATTAATTGATGTTGCAGGACTAGTCCCTGGTGCACATGAAGGTAAAGGGTTAGGAAATCAATTTCTTACCGATGCTATGAAAGCAGATGCATTGATTCATGTAGTTGATATTTCTGGTTCAACCGATATTCAAGGACAACCAGTAAATGTTGGAACACATGATCCATTAGAGGATATCAAATTTGTTGAAGAAGAATTTGATTTATGGTTTAAAGAAATACTTGACAGAGAATGGCCAAAACTTGTAAAAGAAATAGATCAAAAACGTGCAAAAATAACAGATGGAATTGCACGTAGGTTCACGGGACTTGGAATTACAGAGTCTCAAGTTGATCAAGTTCTAATATCAATGTCATTAAAAACAAAAAAGCCCCAAGATTGGACAGAAGATGATATTATGATATTCCTAAAAACTCTTAGAAAAAATGCAAAACCATTGCTTATTGCAGCTAATAAAGCAGACTTATGCGATGATCTTAAAATTCTAGAAAAAATATCTGAAAAATTCAAAGTTATTCCTTCTAGTGCAGAAACTGAACTTTTATTGAAAAAGGCTACAAAAGCTGAATTAATTAATTATGTTCCCGGTGATGATAATTTTTCAGGAAAAGAAAATACTCAGTTGTCTGAACAACAAAATAGTGCATTACATCTTGCAAAAAATGTTTTAACAAAAATTCAAACAACAGGTATTCAAGAAATACTAAATTCAATAATTTTTGATGTTTTAGATATGATTATCGTTTATCCTGTTGAAGATGAAACTAAATTGATGAACAAACAAGGTCAGGTTTTACCTGATGCAAGATTATTAAAAAAAGGCTCTACTGCAAAAGAATTAGCATTCACAATTCATCAAGATATCGGAAATGGATTTTTACATGCTATTGACGCAAAATCAAAACAACGTATTGGTGCTGATCATGAACTCAAAAATGGTGATATAATAAAAATAGTATCAACACTAAGTAGAGGTTAGTATGATCTGTTTAGGAATCGAAAGCACTGCACACACTTTTTCATGCGCTGTAATTGAAAAAAAACAAAAAAATGGAAAAATTTTATCTGATGTTAGGAAAATCTACAAACCTCCAGAAGGTGAAGGTATTCATCCTAGAGAAGCATCACGTCATCATATAGAAAATAGTCCATCTGTTCTAAAACAATGTCTTGATGAAGCAAAAATCAAAATCAATGATCTTGATATGATTGCATATGCTGGAGGCCCAGGTCTTGGACCATGTCTTAGAGTTGGTGCAGTTGTTGCACGTTCTCTTTCATCATATTATGATATTCCAATTTATCCTGTCAATCATGCTATTGGTCATATTGAATTAGGTAAACTTCTAACTGGTGCAAAAAATCCACTTGTACTTCTTGTTTCAGGCGGTCATACTATGATTCTTGCATTCTCTGCTGGAAGATGGAGAGTCTTTGGTGAAACTCTAGACATTACTTTAGGTCAACTCTTAGATCAGTTTGGACGATCATTAGGATTTGCTTCACCATGTGGAAGAAAAATTGAAGAATTAGCAAACAAGTCGACTAATTACATTGATCTGCCATATGCAGTAAAAGGAAATGATGTATCATTTTCTGGTTTACTGTCAGCAGCAAAACAAAGTACATCAAAAGGAGTTGAGGATGCATGTTATTCATTACAAGAAACTGCATTTGCTATGATTGCTGAAGCAACTGAGAGAGCTCTTGCATTTACTAGAAAAAATGAAATTATGATAGTTGGAGGGGTTGCTGCAAACAAAAGATTGTCTTCTATGTTAGAAGATGTATGTAAAAGACAAAAAGCAAAATTCTTTGTTGTACCTCTAAATTATGCAGGTGATTGTGGTTCACAAATTGCAATAACTGGTATAAGAGAATCTAGTGTATATCCTGGTGCAAAAATGAAAGATACTTTTGTTAAACAATCTTGGAGATTGGATAGTGTAGATGTTCTTTATTGATTCTTAAAATCTTCTATGGCATCTTGAATTTCTTCTAACCATCCGCCTGTTCCCATAACGCCAAATTTGTATGACTTTTCATCCGTATCTGTTTTAACTTTGAAACAGATTTTTTTGATAAATCTTCCTTCCTTCCAAACATCTACTTGATCTAAAGGAACATCAATTACAGTTTCACCCATTTTTGTTGAAAAATCTGCGATTCTACTTTTTCTTTTATCAAATGCAATACGTTTGTTAGTTAATGTTAGAACCCCTGTTCCTATCTCATCTTCATTACAATCTTCTTGTTTCAATCGTTTTTCATCTGAATCCATACTAGTATTGAAAAATTATACAATTAATGGGTTTACCTAGAAACGCTAAAAATGACATATTTTATCAAAAAATATGAAACAAAAGTATCAAGAATATTTGAAATTAAACAAAAATGTCTTTCTAGGTTTCCTGGCTTCAATCGTCATCTCTGCAATTGCAGCAGATTATTTTGGAGATCAAGCTGATTATCTCAATTCATCATTCACTTTGATTATTGATTATGCTGTTTTCTTTTCAGTTTTTGGCGGCTTATACTATTTTGATAATCGAAAAAAGTATGTTTTAGATAATGGTCAAAAAGATAATACACTCTTAAAATCTGATTTAATTAAAATTATTTCATCACTAGGAATTGGTGAAATAGTCTATACCATTGTTAGATGGATTTTACAGTACTATTTGTTACAAATTGACTATGAACCTTACATGGCATCAATCGTTTCACAATCTATCGCATTAGTGATTTACATGATTACATTAAATTTATCTGTAAAATTTACAAAATTGTATAAAGATGGAAATTAGTGTTTATGTTGATGGTGCAGGCGGTGAAAAATCTGGCTATGGATTTTTCATTAAAGAGACTGGTGAATCCTTCCATGAAAATAAATCTGGATTAACAAACAATCAGGCTGAATATCACGCGATAATTGCAGCATTAAAAAAATTTCAAGATTCAACTGATAAAATTACAATTTTTAGTGATTCGAAAAATACTGTTAATCAATTGAATCATGAATTTGCAATAAATAATGAACAATTACGTATTCTGGCACAAGAATCTTGGTTATTAATACCAAAAATTCCTGAATTAAAAATAATATGGATTCCAAGAAAGGAAAATTTAGCAGGAAAGATGCTCGGAAGCTAATTTGGAATAGCTTTAATTATACAAAAATTTTTTATTAAAAAACATACAATGACTGATTCTGTTTTCCTATCTCCAAAATCCATTGCGATAATTGGGGCTTCTGATAAAGAAGGTAGTGTAGGCCGTGCAATTACATCAAATATTATGAAAGGCTACAAAGGAACAATCTATCCAATTAGTCCAACACGTGAAACTGTTTTTGATAAAAAAGCATACAAGTCAGTACTAGATGTTCCAGGAAAAATTGATCTAGCAGTTGTTGTAACAAAAAATACTATCGTTCCAGCAGTGTTAGAAGAATGTGGAAAGAAGAAACTTAGAGGTGCAATTGTAATCACTGCAGGTTTCAAAGAGGTTGATGAAGAAGGTGCAAAGTTAGAACAAAAATTAAAAGATATTGCAAAAAAATACAAATTACAAATTATTGGTCCAAACTGTCTTGGTGTGATGAATCTTGAACCAAAAACAATGATGAATTCAACATTTCTTAAAATTACTCCTAAATCTGGAGAAATTGCTCTTATTTCGCAAAGTGGTGCAATATGTGCTGCATTAGTTGAAGATGCAAGTGCACAAGGAATTGGATTTTCTGCTGTAATTAGCATGGGAAACAAAGCAGACATGAGTGAAATTGATATGCTCAAGATGCTTGCTGAACATAAACAAACCAAAGTTATTGTTATGTATCTTGAAGACATGGGAAACGGTCAAGAATTTCTTAAAGTTTGTAAAGATATTACAAGAAAAAAGAAAAAACCTGTTTTAGTATTAAAATCTGGAAGAAGTCCAGAAGGTGCACAAGCTGCAATGTCCCATACTGGTGCATTAATGGGTTCTGATGAAATTTACGATGCACTGTTAAAACAATCAGGTGCAATACGTGTTGATACTATGGAAGAGTTATTTGATTATGCAACCGCATTTTCAAAACAACCACTTCCAATGAATGGTGATTTGGTAATTGTTTCAAATGCAGGTGGACCTGCAATCATTTCAACTGATGCATGCTCAAAACTTGGAATAAAAATGGCAAAAATTGAAGAGATTAGAAAAAAAATTGATGCTGTAATTCCTCCATGGGGAAGTTCACGTAATCCTGTAGATATCGTGGGTGATGCAGATTTTAATAGATTTGAAAATGTATTGAATGAAGTATTAAAACACAAAAATGTTGGTTCAGTAATATCCATGTGTACTCCATCTGCAACTTTGGATTATGATAAACTTGCAAACGTTATAGTTTCTATGTCAAAAAAATACAAAAAAACAATGTTAGCCAGTTTGATGGGATTAGATGAAGGAATAACTAATCGTGAAATCTTGGCAAATGGTGATGTTCCATATTATAATTATGCAGAAGGCTCAATTCGTGCATTAAAAGCAATGCTCACTTTTACGAATTGGATAAAAAATCCATCTGGAAAAATTACAAAATTCACTGTGAAAAAAGATAAAGTAAAAAAAATCTTGGATAATGCAAAAAAAGAAAAACGAGATGCCTTACTAGAAGAAGAAGGTCAAGAAATTCTTAGAGCATACGGTTTTCCATTACCTGCTAGTAAATTAGCAAAATCAAAAAAAGAAGCGGTAACTGCTTCTAAAAAAATCGGTTATCCTGTAGTTTTAAAAATTGCATCACCTCAAATTATTCATAAATCTGACGCTGGTGGAGTAAAAGTTAATCTTCAAAATGCAAAAGATGTTGAAATTGCATTTGATACTATCATGAAAAATGCAAAAAAATACAACAAGAATGCAGACATCAAAGGTGTTTTAGTTGTTGAGATGGTAAAAGGTGGAAAAGAAATGATCATTGGTTCAAAACTTGAACCTGGACTTGGACCTGTTGTTATGCTTGGAATGGGTGGAATTTATGTTGAAGTTCTAAAAGATGTTACCTTCAAACTTGCACCAATGACAAACATTGAAGCAGATGATATGATATCTTCAATTAAAACTAAAAAAATTCTAGAAGGTGTTAGAGGGGAAAAACCATCTGATATCAAAAAACTCTCTGAATGTATTCAAAGACTATCTCAGTTAGTATCTGATTTCCATGAAATTAAAGAATTAGATATGAATCCTGTTTTGGTTATGGAAAAACAAAAGGGTTGTAAAGTTCTAGATGTACGCATTGGTCTATAGTTAGGCACAGCTTTAATTGCAAACTTTTTAATTATTTGAATCACTAAGTGTAGTAGCGACATGCAAAAAACAGTAAAACCAATTAGAACCGGAGAGGAATACATAGAGAGTCTAAAAGGTAGAGATCTCAAAATTTACTTGTTTGGCGAATTGGTAAAAGAACCAGTTAGTCATCCAATGATTAGACCTTCAATTAATGCAGTAGCAAAAACATACGATCTTGCAGTTGAAGAAGAAGAACTTGCATTCCCCCAATCTTCAATTTCTGGCGAAAGAGTAAATCGTTTTTTGCACATTGCTGAAAGTGCAGAAGATTTAGTTTTACAAAATAAAATGCAGAGAAAATTAGGACAACTTACTGGTACATGTTTCCAAAGATGTGTTGGTATGGATGCAATGAACTCACTTCATTCAACAACATTTGAAATTGATGAAAAACATGGCACAAAATATCATCAGAGATTATTAGAATTTATCAAAATGGTCCAACATGAGAATTTGGTAATCGGTGGAGCAATGACTGACGTTAAAGGTGACAGAAGTCTTGCACCTAGTGAACAAGAAGATCCCGATTTATTTTTACATATTGTCGATAGAGATGACAAAGGTGTTTACGTCACAGGTGCCAAAGCACATCAAACTGGTACAATTAACTCACATTGGATGATTGTAATGCCTACCATGAGATTATTAGAAAATGACAAAGACTACGCAATTGTTGGGGCACTTCCAGTAGATGCACCTGGAATAACTTACATCTACGGAAGACAATCTTGTGATACCCGTAGTATGGAACCGGGTGACATTGATGTTGGAAACTCTGAATTTGGTGGACAAGAAACTATGGTAATCTTTGACCGTGTTTTCATACCAAACGAAATGATCTTTATGGATGGTGAATATGAATTTGCATCTATGTTGGTTGAAAGATTTACCTGTTATCATAGAAGAAGCTATGTTTGTAAAACCGGTTTAGGTGATGTTTTAATTGGTGCAGCAGCAGCCATTGCTGAATATAATGGAGTTCCAAAAGTTTCACACATTAAAGATAAAATAATTGAAATGACACATCTAAACGAATCAATCTATGCTGCAGGAATTGCAGCATCATATCAAGGTCATAAAATGAAATCTGGTGTATTTCTTAACGATGATATGCTTGCAAATGTCTGTAAACATAATGTTACTAGATTACCATACGAATTAGCAAGACTTGCTCAAGATGTTGCTGGTGGAATACTAGTCACATTGCCATCTGAAGCAGAATTCAGAAGTGCAGAAACTGGACCACTCTTGGAAAAATATCTCAAAGGTAAATCTGGAATTGAAGTTGAAAACAGAATGAGAATATTAAGATTAATTGAAAATATGACAATGGGACGAAATGCAGTTGGTTATCTAACTGAATCAATGCATGGTGCAGGTTCACCACAAGCCCAAAGAATTCAAATCGCTCGTCAAATGCAATTAGGTTATAAAAAACAACTTGCAAAAAATTTGGCCAAAGTCAAAGAAGAACCTGAAGAAATGAAAGAGAATTCAGAATACTTCAAACGTGTATTCAAAATACCAGAAAAGAAATAATTCTAAAGTTCTTTCTTATCATCGTTTACTGATTCATCTTTTTCTGAAGATTTAACATACTCTGAGTCTTTCTTGCTCTCAAAACTATTTTCTGTATCTTCGTCTTTTTCTGAAGATTTAACATACTCTGAGTCTTTCTTGCTCTCAAAACTATTTTCTGTATCTTCCTCTTTTGATTCATCATTTCTATATTGAAACTCAACCTTCTTTTTTTCTTTACATGCAAAATGCTTTACAATCATGATGCCAATTATCACTGCAATTATTATGTAGTTAATTGGTGGTTGTAAAATCTGTGTTATGTATCCTACTTGTGGTATTACATACTCTACTTGACCTAGATATTCCTTTTCTGTTATTGGATAATCTGTTCCCGCTATAGATGATGCATTAGCATCTCCCTTTGTTCTTACTATCTTTTGATCATCTACAGACATATCCAAACTAACTCTGTGAACAATCACTCTTTCTTTTCCTTGCTCGTATAATTTAGGCGAATAAAATACAATAATGTCACCTTTCTCCACATCTTCAAATGGTGTATTACCTTCGACAACTATTACATCGTAAACCTCTAATGCTGGGATCATACTTCCACTTGAAACTACATAAAATGGATTTGAGGTTCCAAAAACTGCTTGTAGTCCTATCCAAATTACGGCAATTGCTACGACAATAATTATTACATCTTTGATTAGACTCTTTGTTGAACTTGCCAAATTATGTTTGCTCACTAAATTACTAAGATAAATCTTATCGATTATCTATAATTTATCTCCACAACTCTCACAAAATTTAGAGTCTGGTCTGTTATCAAAATTACAACTAGGACATCTTAAACCGCTTCCTGCCGCAACAGTTTGTTCTACTTTCACATCTGTTTTTTCAGATTTACCTAAAAAGATAACTTCTCCTACAGTTCCAATCCTACTCCAACTAATGCTTATGTCATTGCCCTCGTCATCTGAAATAAGTAACACTAATTCTTGATTTGAATTCACACCTACTTGTTTTGCCTTTCCAATTTTTTTTGCACTTTCATCAAAAACATCCATACCGAAAATTGATCTAAATGTTCCATCACTAGGACTAGGTTGTTCTGAAACTTCTTGCTGTACACTTTCTGATTGAACTGGTGTATCAAAGCTTGAAAGACCTGTGTCTTGTTGTTGCTCAATTGGATTTGCTAATCCTACATTCATTGCTTCATTTGGTTTTCTAAATTCCCTATATTCTGCAATTGTTGAATCACATCCATTGCATAGATATTTTCCTCTCTCAGCTAAAACTAAATTCTCGGCAACTTCTTCATTTGGATTTTCAAATTCAATTTTTGGACTACCTTCAAACTCTTTTTCACATGTATTACATGTATATTTAGAAATTAATTCTGATTCCAATCTTCCAATAGGTGCTAAAAATAGATCTGGACCTCCGAGATTACCTTTACTTTGTTGTTCATCAGTTACTCGTGCCATCACAAATCCACCTGAACCTCTAAGTTTTTTCAATCGAAGTTCTGCGCTCATGTTCTCATACATGAAGTACGTCATTTAAGTATATTTTGAAAATTTTTTAAAGGATTTAACAACACGGTGTTATAATCACAAATACATTTTTAGATGTGAACTTTTGATAAAATTTGTTAATCATGGCAATAACAGAAATAGATGATCCAAAATCATGGGAAACCGATGTCCTTAGTTCTGACAAACCAGTCTTTGTAGACTTTTGGGCACAATGGTGTGGACCGTGCAGAATGGTAGGACCTGTTGTAGAGGAACTTGCTGGAGATTATGATGGTAAAGTTAACTTTGTAAAAGTTAATGTTGATAATGCACAAGAAATAGCACAAAAATATAATGTGTTTAGTATTCCAACATTATTGCTTTTGAACAAAGGTGAAATCATCGCTCAACAAGTAGGCGCAGGATCCAAAGAAGTATACCAAAATATGATAGATAGAGCACTCGAAAAAATTTAGGCTCTACTAATTTTCTCTTTTTATTCTAAACTATTAATATTAGATTCCTCCTCATTCAATTATGTCACTAGGAGAAATTGATACATACAATCTTACTTTTGAAAAGTTACAAACATTATTTGCTGAAACTCAAGGATATTACGAATCTTTTCTAGACTCTAATAATTTGTATAAAGCCGGTAAAATTTCTGATAAAGAATTCTTTCAAAAACTAGGTGATTACACTGCTGCTTATTCTGCTTTATTATTTTTAGGTGTTAATTCATTAACAGAATTGAAAAAAGCACTAGATCAAGTTTCAAAGGGTGTCGGAACAGGCGGAACACAATCTCCTGGTTTAATGCCTGGAATGGGACAACCTGGAGTGATGCCTGGAATGAATGCAGGTCCACGAGTAGGTGGACCTGACAATCCTGTTGGTGCTCCACCTTCTGTAATGGGTACTGCACCTAGTGGATTTAATGAACCTGGAACACTTCCAACGCCTGATCCCGCATTACTTCCACGAAAACAAAGTGGCGGAAGTTGTACTTCATGTGGAGCAGAGTTAAGACCAAATGCTAAATTCTGCACAAAGTGTGGCTCGAAACAATAATTCTAAGTAATATTAGTTCCACATTCTCTACAAAATTTTGCGTAAGGTGAATTTTTTGCTCCACAATCTGCACAAAATTGTTCTTCACCTGATGATTCAGAATTTGCACTTCCGTACATTCCAGAACCTAAAACAGCACCTGTTGGCACATATTTATCATCATCAATAATTTCTACTGGTGCAAAGTCCTGTTCTTCAACATAAGTGTATAATCTTGGAATACTCTCTTCTTTTCCTGTAGGGTCTGGGACCATGTCTCCTAACCAAAACGAAAATCTCATCAAAGTAAGCTCTGGTGTTGAAAATGCCAGTGTATGTGCTGACATGTAATCATTTGCTGCCTGTTTTCCATTGAATACTTTCATGATTAAATTATCATTTTTCACTGTATAATGTTTTCGTGAAGTGGACCGAGAGGGAATCGAACCCTCGACATCCACGTTGCGAACGTGGCGCTATACCCCTAAGCCATCGGCCCTAGTAATTGCAATTTTCTACAATGTATATTCATTTTTACTCTAGTAATGTGTATGAAATTTAGGCAAACAAAATGACTTACGATTTACTCATTACTGACTCACATGTAATGACTCAAAATGGTATGGTTGAAAAAAATCTTGTCATTGAAGATGGAAAAATCAAATTAATTACTAACGATAGTCCTGATTGTGATAAAAAAATTAACGGTTCTGGTTTAGTTAGTATTCCGGGTTTAATTGACACTCATGTTCATTATGGTGTTTATTCTCCAATTGATCAAGCTGCAATAAGTGAATCACACGCTGCTGCAATAGGTGGTGTTACAACAATGATGAGAATGTTCAGGTTAAAGGGTTCATACAAAGAATCTCTTAAAAAACATCTTTTGGCTAGTCAAAATTCACATTATATTGATTATACCTTACATGCCTCAATTTTTGATGATTCACAGATTGATGAAATGCAATATTGTACAGAAAATAAAATTATTTCATTTAAAATATACATGAATCTTGGTGGTGATGTTGGCCATGTATACATGGAAATGAATCCTGGAGAAGAAAAGTTAATCTCTGCTGAAGTAAATGTTACAAATGAATTAGTTGAAAAAATTGTAAAAAATGCTGCATCCCTTAATTGTCCTGTTTTAGTGCATGCAGAAGATTATCAAGACTGTGCATGTGGTATGAAAACACAAAAAGAAAAAAATAATGATGGATTAAATGCTTGGTCTGAAAGCCGTTCTCCAGATTTCGAAGCAAAATCAATTCAAACAATTTGTGAATATGGAAGAAAGTATGACTGTAAAATTTACTTTGTACACATTGGTTCAAAATTGGCATTAGATAAAATTAAAGAAGAAAAACAAAAAGGAACAAAAATTTTCGTTGAAACCTGTCCTCATTATCTAACATTATCACATGAAACTCAAGATGGCTATCTTGCAAAAGTTATGCCTCCGATTAGAACAAAAAATGATATACAATCTGTATGGACTGCTTTACAAAATAATGAAATTGATACGATAGGAACAGATCATGTTGCTAATCAATTGAAGCTAAAACTTGGTGGCGATGACGTCTGGGGTGCTTTAGCAGGATTTCCTGGAATAGGAACATCATTACCAATTTTACTTAGTGAAGGAATTAATAAAAATAAAATAAATCTGAATCAGTTAGTTAATCTAACAAGTGCAAATGCCTCAAAAATTTTTGGTTTATCTGGAAAAGGACATTTGGAAGTAGGATATGACGCCGACATTACAATGATTGATCTAAAAAAAGAAGCAAAAGTTTCTCCTGAACTTTTTGGTGGATTCTCTGATTATCTTGTATATGATGGATGGAATTTGAAAGGTTGGCCAGTCAAAACAATTGTTAGAGGTACTGTTGTTGCTGAAGATTTTGAAGTAATTGGAAAACCTGGGTATGGTAATTTTGTACCGAGAGTATTAAGTTAAAATTTCAAATTTACCATTTGCTTTTGCTTTGTAAATTATATCTGGCTTCCTTGTAAAAATACCTGCTTCTATTACTCCTGGGACGTTGATTATTTTCTGTTGCAATATTTTTGGACTCTTGATTACTCCAAAATCACAATCTAGTATAATATTTGCATTTTCAGTAACAAACGGGTATCCTCTATCAAGTATTCTTAATTCTGGTTTTCCACCTATATTCTCAATTTTTTTCCAAACAATCTGTCTTGCTAAAGGTTGGACTTCAACTGGAACTGTTCTGTTAAAATCTTTGACAAATTTTGAACTATCTGCCATGATGATAACTTTTTTTGCAGCACTAATCAGTATGTTTTCTTTCAACAGTGCACCGCCTCCACCTTTTATCAAAAATTTATTTTTATCAATTTGATCTGCACCATCAAATACCAAATCAATTTTATCAATTTGATCTGGTTCGATTAATTGTAACCCACCTTTTTCTGCAATTAATTTTATTTGCATCGATGTTGGTACACATTTAACAGAAATTTTTTTTGTTTTGATATATTTTGATAATGATTTAACTAATGCAGTTGCAGCACGTCCACTTCCTAAACCTATAACATGTCCATCTTTTACATTTTTTAAAGCATCTAAAGATAATGCCTTGATGGCACCATCAAATGTCATTAATCAACCTCTGCTTGTTCGATTTTTGACATAGTTTCCATGATCTTTGTTTTAATTTTGTTTAGATCATCATCGTCATCATCATCCAAATCTTCTTCTTCTGGTAATTCTACAATTGGTTTTGTTACTTGTTGCATAACTGGTTCTGGAATTTGTTGAACAATTGGTTCAGGTTTATTTTCAATTACTGGTATTATGTTCTGTTCTTTAATTTCAATTACCTCTGTTTTTTGTTCTTCATAGATTTTTGGTTTCATTGGTGGTGGTGTTATGACATCACTACTTAGCTGTGATAACATTTCATCGTATTTTGATTGTTTCACTGGATCTAATTTTGGTAGTGATGTTAAAGTTGTAATTTCAAATTTATCTGATCTTTTGTTAGCATATTCTTCAATTGGTTTTTCAAAGATTGGTTTTGATTTTACTTCTGTTTCATTTATTTTTTTATTCTTTTTCTTATTATGAGCATCATTTTCTGTTTGTGCAACTTGTATCTTTGATGTTAATTCGTATAATCTTTGATCAAGCTGTGATAATTTTTGATCCATTAATGTAATCAAACCATCGCCTAATGGCCCCAAATCTGGATGTTTACTTGCATTTTCCAGCTTTTCAATTCTGGTGATAACTACGCCTAGCTGATGTTGATATTTTAGTAGTAGTCTATCTTTTTGAATTTTTGTTAAATCCGTCTCATTTTGATACAATCTAGCAATTGTTTTCGTTAGAATATCTTTTTCAATTTCTAATGCATGCAATTGACTTACAATTTGTGAGTTTGAACCGATAGATGGTGTTTGTAATTTATTCTTTGATTTGAAAAATTGTTTCAACATGATTATAATGCAGGTATGGTGCGTTTAATCCAATTATATTTTCGTCTTTTTGCATCTGGATGTCCACAACTTGCACATCTATCTAGACGTCTATGAAATGAGTTTTTTCCACATCTTCTACATCTGATATGAGTATGAGATTTGTTGTGCTTTCCCATTGATGGTGTGCCTCTAGTCATTAGAGAACACCTATTCTGCTGGAGGAGATATCATAACTACATTATCTCCACGAACTACAATGGATCCGAGACTTTTTGATTCACCTTCAGAAGGGATTTCTTCTGATTGGTCTAGTAGCAGGTTCATGTGTTGATCAAATCCTTGAAGTAAACCTGTGATGGTTTTTCCACCTTTTAGCTTTATCAGTACGTTCTTGTTGATACTTTCATCGAGTACTTTTACAGCCATATCTACGGACATTTATTTCACTTATTGACTTCCATAATGAGGAGTATATTAAACGTTCACTGGTGAATTTTTGGTTTTATTTCAGTAAGTCAAGTTTGACTCTTTTACAAGATTATTCACAACTTCCTTAATGATTTTCCTTCCTAGTGTTGCTGATGATCTAGTTGGATCGCCCCAAACTCCATTTCCTGTTACTTTTGGAAATGATTTCTGTGCCAATTTGTTAATTTTTGAAATTTCTTTTTTTGACATTCCATCTGTTTGAAAACCTTTTTTTGCCTTTCTCATATTGACCTTCTTTGAAATTGCTAGCATGATTGAAGTCTCTACATTTCCTGCATGATCAAACTCTCTGTCCATATATTTCCAATATGAAAAAACCTTGATCTTTCGATTATTCTTTTGTTTTTTCTCAAAACTTTTCAAGGAATCTAAATTTCCATAATGACCATTAATTATTAGAATTCTGGAAATTCCATTTTTAATTAATGACTCACAAATATCTTCTAAAATTCTTGATAATGTAGACTTTTTTATGCTCAGATTAAAGAATGGAAAATGTTCATTCGAAATTCCATAATTGATTGTAGGAAGTAAAACTCCATTTATCTTGTTTGATAATTGTAATGAAATTTCTGTTACAATATCTGAATCTGTTGAAATTGGTAAATGTGGGCCGTGTTGTTCAATTGAGCCAATCGGTATTATGGCAATCTGTTTCTTTTTTTTGATTAGCTTTCTCAAATCAGGATCAAATTGATCACGAATAATCATCAAATCACTTTGTATGTACTTTTCTCCATCTAACTTCTAATTTGTCTGCTAGATGCATTCTTACTGCCTTTAACAAAACCTCTGCTTCAAGTTTTTGTCCTGCACGTTTTATTGATTCCAATGTATGTTCAGGTTTAACATCAAATGAATCTTGGAAAATTATTGGTCCTTGATCAAGATTCTCTGTAACATAATGTGATGTCACTCCAATAATTTTGGTTCCTCTTTCAAAAGCTTGTGCGTAAGCCATAGCTCCTGGAAATGCTGGTAGTAATGATGGATGAATGTTAATTATTCTATTTGGATATCTCCAAACAAAATTTGGCGTTAATATTCTCATATATCTTGCCAATGCGATCAAATCAATATCGTATTTTTTACAAACTTGAATAATTTTAGCTTCAGCTTTATCTTGACTTTTTTCATTAATTAATACAAACGGTAACTTTGCTTTTTTGGCCATTCCTGAAAGAGTATTTTCTGTACCTATTACTACGGCAATCTTTCCTTTGAGTTCTTTTTTTGTTTGTGCACGAATTAATGTTTGAAGACAATGTGGTTCCTTTGTAACAAAGACTGCAATATTTTTTTGTAAATTTGATTCATGGTGTGTATTAACTTCCATGTGTAATTGTTTACCTAGTTTTTCTAAATCAGAATCAAATCTCTTAATATCCATCTTTTTTCCGAATGATGCTTCCAAATACATTCCAAAAAGACCTTTGATGACATTTTGATTAACTCTCTCTAAGTTACCCTTTCGCTCAAAAACAAAATTTGTGAAATTAGCTACAATTCCTTCTTTATCTTTTCCTACAACTGTGATTCCGATTAATGTTTTTTTCAATGCCGACATTTCTGTTTAATCTCATATATGCTTAAGGTATCTTGTAAAAAAAATCAAATAATGCGGGTGGTGGGATTCGAACCCACGAACTCCTAAGAGACAGGGTCCTAAACCCTGCGCCTTTGACCAGGCTGGGCGACACCCGCAAGGATTGTGCAACAACAGACAAATTTATCGGTATTGAATTGAGAATATGAAAAAATTGTTTGGTACAAATGGGGTTCGTGGTGTTTTCTCTGAAGACTTCACACTGGAGTTTGTTAATGATCTTGTTATGTCACTGGCTGCATATTTCAAAAAAGGAAAAATTCTGGTAGGGTATGATGGAAGACATTCTAGTCCAATTGTTGCAAAAATTGTTTCTTCGGCATTAAATTATTCAGGTTTAGATTGCTATATGGCTGGACTTGTGCCTACTCCTTGCTTAGAATATGCGACAAAAAAATTAGGATATGATGGTGGATTGATGATTACTGCATCACACAATCCTGCAAAATATAATGGAATCAAACCTGTTGCATTTGACGGTGTTGAAATCTCTCGTGAGGATGAACGAAAAATAGAGCAAATTTTTGATGAAAAAAATTGGATTAAAACTAATACATTTGGCAAATCATTTGAAGAAAAAAATGTCATTTCCACATATATCGATGGAATAATTTCTCTAGTGGATGTTAATTCAATCAATACAAAAAAATTCAAAGTTTGTCTGGATCTTGGAAATGGTGCACAATCTGTCACTGCTAAACAATTATGTGAAAAATTAGGATGTGATGTTTATACTATAAATGAAAATATTGACGGTGATTTTCCAGGTCGTGGTTCGGAACCTACTCCTCAAAATCTTGGCGAATTATCTAGTTTAGTTACTGATACAAATTCAAATTTTGGAATTGCATTTGATGGTGATGGCGATAGGAGTATTTTCTGTGATGAAACTGGAAAAATCTTAACAGGTGATAGCTCAGCTTTACTTCTTTGTGATTATCTACTTCAACAATACCCAAAATCACAAGTAGTGACTTGTCTAAACTCTGGTAACATTATTGAAACTATTGTTGAAAAGAGTAATTCTCATGTAGTACGAACAAAAGTGGGTAGTGTAGAAGTTTCTAGAAGAATGGTAACTGATGATGCGTTAATTGGTTATGAAGAAAATGGAGGATTCATGTTTGGAAAGCATAATCATGTACGAGACGGTGCTATGACTTTAGCATTAATGTTAGATCTATTGTCCAAATCAGAATCAAATCTTAGTCAAAATATCAAAAATCTTCCACCTAGTTTTACCACTAAAACAAAGATAGATTGTTCTTTAGAACAATCAAAAACTGTTATTTCAGAACTTTTGAGAGAATTCCCTGATTCAAATACCTCTGATGGAATCAAAATCCAAGTGGATGAAAACAATTGGGTCATGATTAGACCCAGTGGAACAGAACCAATTATCAGAATTTATGGAGAATCAAACTCTCAACAAAATCTTGATTCATTAATCTCTAATTTTGTTGAAAAAACTAAATCAATTCTCTCCTGATAACATATTTAAGACCATTTTGGAGCATGCACATAATGGCTAAACCGTATTACGTAAAAACTGAAACACCAGAAGAACTTGTTAGTCCGATCCTTGAAGCACTAAGAGTATCTGCCACATCTGGCAAAGTTGTTAGAGGTACAAATGAGGCAACAAAAGCCATTGAACGTGGAATTAGCAAATTAATCATTATTGCAGAAGATGTAGAACCTCCAGAGGTTGTAGCCCATCTTCCACTAATCTGTGAAGAACAAAAAGCAGCTTATGCATTTGTTCCAAGTAAACAAGAACTAGGAAAGGCTCTTGGAATTGATGTCACATCAGCTGCCGCTGCTATATTAGATTCAGGAGATGCATCACATATTGTTGATGAAGTAGTTGCATCACTAGCTAAATTGAAAGGTGGCTCGACTGAAGAATGAGTCAGCAAAAAGAATCAGAATCTGATCAATTAAGTCCTGCAGATATTATTCAAATTGTTGGAAGAACTGGTATTGCAGGAGAAGTTATTCAAGTTAGAGTTAAAGTTCGTGAAGGTAAAGACAAAGGCCGTGTTCTCACTAGAAATGTAAAAGGTTCTCCTAGAGTTGGAGAAGTTCTCATTCTACGTGAAACAGAACGTGAGGCAAAGAAATTACATTAGTGATAAATTATGAGTCTATTAGTAAAACCTTGCAGTTTTTGTGACCGTCCTGTAGCAAAAGGTACTGGAACAATGAATGTAAAAAATGATGGAACTGTAAGATGGTTCTGTTCTGCAAAATGTAAAAAAAACGCAATTGATCTAAAACGGGATCCTAGAAAATTCAAATGGACTAAAAAATTCGTTAAAGGCGGAATTAAAGTTAAGAAGTAAATTGTCTGAACAAACATTATTCATTGTAAAACCTGATGGTGTACAACGAAAATTAGTTGGAGAAATAGTTTCAAGATTTGAAAAAAGGGGCTTTACCATCTTAAAATTAAAAATGTTCACATTTACAAAAGAATTAGCAACAGAGTTCTATTCAGTTCATAAAGACAAACCATTTTTTGGTGAACTGTTAGAGTATATGACATCTGGCCCAGTTGTTGTTACAGTTGTAGAAGGTAATAATGCAGTTGCTACAACTAGACAAATGGTTGGTGCAACAAAATCCTTTGAAGCTGAACCTGGTTCAATTAGAGGTGATTTTGGTTTGGGTTTCACTGAAAACATAATTCATGCATCTGATTCAACAGAAAGCTTTGATAAAGAAGTAAGTGTGGTATTCAAGTGATTCACATTGCGTATAAGACAACCCATAGTGGCTGTATTAGGTCACGTTGATTCAGGGAAAACATCCCTTTTAGATAAAGTTCGTGGAACTGGCGTACAAGGTAGAGAAGCTGGTGGCATAACTCAACATATTGGAGCGAGTTTCTTACCCGATGAAGTTATTCAAAAATTATGTGGTTCACTTTATGAAAAATTAGGAAAAGCAGAAAATAAAGTTCCTGGACTTTTAGTAATTGATACCCCTGGACATGAAGTATTCACAAATCTCCGGGCTAGAGGTGGTTCTGCTGCCGATATTGCAATTTTGGTTGTTGACATTAATCGAGGATTTCAACCTCAAACAAATGAAAGCTTGAAAATTCTTGAAAGTCGTAAAGTTCCATTTGTGGTTGCATTAAACAAGGTCGATATGATATCTGGCTGGCAAACAACAGATGATGCATACATATCTCAAGCAATAAAGAAACAACCTCCATCTATCCAGACAAACATCGATGAACAGATCTACAATGTTGTGGGTGCATTATCAATATTGGGTTATCAATCTGAAGCATTTTACAGAGTACAAGATTTTAAAAAAGAGATCTCTATTGTACCTGTAAGTGCTAGATCTGGTGTTGGAATACCTGAATTATTGGCAGTTTTAGTTGGTTTAACACAACAATTTTTAGGTAAAAAACTAGAACAAGAAGAAAAACAAACACGTGGAATTATTTTAGAAGTAAATGATGAAGTTGGATTAGGTCCTACTGCAAATATGATATTAATTGATGGCCATTTGAAGAAGGATGATAATATTGTTGTTGCAAAAAGAGATTCTGTAATAATCACAAAACCAAAAGCTCTCTTACTACCAAAAGCCTTGGACGAAATGCGTGATCCAAGAGATAAATTCAAACCAATAGATGAAGTACAGGCAGCAGCAGGAATTAAAATTGCATCACCTGATCTAGAAGGAGTTCTTCCGGGAACTACTGTTTATGCATCTCCAAATCAAGAATCTGCAGAAGAATTCAAAAAAACACTCGAATCTGAAATGGAATCTGTTTTTATTGATACTGAAACAACTGGAGTGATTCTGAAATGTGATACAATTGGTTCATTGGAAGCAATTACTGAAATGCTTCGAAGACAACAAATTCCTATAGCAAAAGCAGACATCGGTCCTGTTACACGTAGAGATGTAATGCAAGCAAAAGCTATCAAAGACAAAGATCGTCACCTTGGAGTTATCTTGGCATTTAATGTAAAAGTGTTTGATGATGCAAAAATTGAATGTGATGAAAGTCACATACGAGTATTTGAGGATAAAGTAATCTACAGTCTAATTGATACTTATTCTCAATGGGTAGATGATGACAAATCTGATCTAGAAAACTCTATTTTTAAAGAATTCACACCGATATCAAAATTTACTTTTCTAAAAGGTTATACTTTTCGTAACAACAATCCTGCTGTATTTGGTATACGTGTGGATGTTGGTATACTTCGGCAAAAAATTTCATTTACAAATAAAACTGGTAAAAAAATTGGCAATATCCATTCTCTTGAGGCAGATGGTAAAACCGTAAAAGAAGTTAAAACTGGTGAAGAAGTTGCCTGCTCGGTACAAAATGTTACAATTGGACGACAGATAAATGAAGAAGATGTTTTCTATACTTTACCATCTCCATCAGAAGCAAAACAACTCTTGAAAAAATATGCTCATAAACTTTCGTCTGAAGAACTACAAACACTTAATGAAATTGTTCGTATACAAAGAGAAACCAATCCAGTTTATGGTTATTGATTATCTACAAATTTTTTACAAATCATATGTATCCCTGGTTCCCCTACTGCTCCAACCATTGTATTTGCAATTTCCCCATTTTTGAACATAATAAATGTCGGAATTGATTGAACTCCATATTTACTTGCAATGTCTTGTGCATTATCCACATTCACTCTTGCAAATCTAACACGCTTGTATTTTTTTGCCATTCTGGTAAATATTGGATGCATTGATTTACACGGTCCACACCATTCTGCCCAAAAATCTACCAAAAGTAAATCATTATTTGCCATCTCTCGATTAAAATTTTCTGATGTTAATTCCATCACTGGCGTTTTATCTAAAATATTATTAAGATTTTGTTGTTTGACTAAATCTTCTAATTGTTTCTTCTGAATTTTCTCAAATTCATCATCTTCCATAATATTTTCTTTTTATTACAATATTTATTGTATTACAAATCAAGCAAATACTTCATTCTAACTTTACCATTATTTTCAATCTCCATTTCATGAAATGTAGGTGATTTTATTTCAACTTTGAATTCATGTTTTTTCAAATCTATTAACTCTCCAAAAACTTCTGCATTAATTTGATATCCATCATTTTTTGTTATATCTAATAGAATTCTTTTTCCAGCAAATCCATCTGTTATAGTTAAGATTATCATTTCTTCAAGCCAATTATATAACAAGTATTTCAAATCTTTTCCTTTTACAATTAGCTTTTTAGTATGATTTTCTTCAACTTTAGAACTGTCTAAAATTGTGTCTATAACTGAAATTCCTGCTATTTGAAATGCTTCTTTAAAATTATCTGCTGTCACTTCAATTATTGCATCAGTTGCATGTTCTAATGTTTTGTAACTCATTCCATATTCCTCATATTCTGTTATTAATTAGTTACAACTACAACAGTAAAGTCTAAATTCTTTGTTTCAATTTTTTTTGTAAATGGATCTACCACGAGGAATGAAAGATTTCGAAAGTATTGAAATAGAAAAAATTGAGTATATTCGAGAAAAATTTCTTTCAACTTCAAAAATATTTGGATTTCAATTAATGGAACCTTCTCCAATTGAACTAATGTCAGTTATTGAAGCAAAGAGTGGACCTACAATACGCGATGATGTTTATTTTTTTAATGATAAAGGTGAAAGAGAAGTTTCATTAAGATTTGATTTTACTGTTGGTCTTACGCGATATGCTGCTGGACAAAAATCTATGAAACTTCCAGCAAAAATATCTGCATTCGGTGGTGTATGGAGATATGATGAACCACAAAAGGGGAGATACAGATTCTTTCATCAATGGGATATCGAAATTTTTGGAAAACAAAATACTGAAACTGACGCAGAAATTATTGAATTCACATCAAAATTTTTCACAAATCTTGGTCTTGAGAACTTAATTATCAGTATATCCCACCGAAAAATTGTCCAATCATACGTCTCATCTATCTTTGAATCTGATAAACCTGAACTAATATCTGATATTTTTCGTGCAATTGATAAAATACAGAAAAAATCAAAACAGGAAATTATTTCTGAATATGAGAAAAAAGGCTATGCTAAGGAAAAATTAGAAAAAATTATTGAATTTTCTAAACTAAAAGGCACTCCGAAAGAAATATCTAAAATTTTAGATGTAACTCAATTTGAGAATTGGTCTGAATTAACAATATTATTTGAATCTCTAAAAAATCGTAACGTAAATAATATTCAAATTGATTTTGGAATTGTTAGAGGTCTTGATTATTATTCTGGAGTAGTCTTTGAAGCATTCGATAAAACTTTTGATATAGGTGCTTTAGTTGGTGGTGGGAGATATGATAATTTACCCTCTGTCTTTGGAAGAAATGATCTTGGTGCAACCGGAGTTGCTGGGGGTGTTGAACGAATTATGTTGGCATTAGAAAATCAAAATTCTACATTCAAAATACAAGATGATAGAATATCTGTGCTATATGTAAATGAAGAAATGAAACCAAATGCTATTAAAATTGCATCATTATTGAGAGAAAATTCTATACCAACTGATATTGATCTTTCTGGTAGAGCATTAAAAAAACAAATGGAACAATCTACAAATTCTAAATTTGTTATTATTGTAGGGCCCGATGAATTTTCAAAAAATGTGGTTGTTGTTAGAAATATGTCTGATAGAACTGAAAATCAAATTTCAATATCTGAATTATTAGAACATATTAAAAATATTTTAATGTAGAAACGCTCTGGTAAGCATCATTATTTCTGGTCCGTTTGTTAATGAACCAACAACTACTGAATTCTTATTTGCTAATATTCCTGATGACACAAACGGTATTCCTCCATTAATTGTTGCAGCTTCAATATTTCCTCCTAGCAAATTATTAATGGTTTTCATATCTTCCTCGTCAGTTTCTGGATGTACTATAGTTCCTTTTTCTGATGTTGCCATTACTGCACCTACTTGTTGAAATCCTGCAATTTTACTCTGCATTACTTCTATATCTAACACATCTTGTATTTTCTGTAAATCTTCTTTTGGGATTAATGGTGAAACTACCCCTCCTTTATCATTCACACTCATCATATTTCCAAGTGCATTATTTTTTACATCTAAAATTTCTACATTGAGATTTGTATTTTCCTTAATGTGATTAAACTCTCCTTCTGAACATGTACTTGGTATAATTATTCCATGATTATTGACTACCATCAAAATTCCCAATACTCTGGCGTTTGCAACTGATATCTCTAATGGCTTTACTTCTAGATATTCTGATAATTTTTCAGATTTTCCATCCGCAAATCCTCTTGGCAAAAATACAAATTCATCATTCACTGTACTGTAAATTCCAATATTTGGACCACTGTAGATATCGTATTTGATAATGTCCATGATGTAATTTAATGTGAAAAGATATGAACGTAGATATTTACAAAATTTTGATAAATTATGTTTAGTCACTACTAATTTTGTCTAGCTTTAAATAATATTTCAAAGGTCTAGAATTATGCCAATTAATGATGACTTTTGTCATGGTGATAAGAAACCTATAGGAAAGATAAGCGACAGTGATGGTAATTTTCATTGGGTTTGGCCATCACAAGCAGGTGAAGGACAAAATGAGTGGGATGCATCAAAAAATGAATTAGTTTTAGCTGATTATGAAAAACGTGGTGAAAAAATGGAAAAACTTGGTATCACCGGAACTATGGTGGCAAATGATTGGGATGTATGTGTTGCAGATGGTGCTTGTATAGAAGCATGTCCAGTTCAAGTTTTTCAATGGTATAGAACTGATAAGGACATTTCAGGAGTAGATGCAATTAAGAATACAAGTGATTGGGCTGGTTCAGGTGAAACTGAGAAAGAAGAACGTCTTGATTATACAGACAAAGCAGACGCTATACGAGAACACGATTGCATTTATTGCATGGCATGTGTTTCAGTCTGTCCTCCACAAGCAGTTCTCGTCGATCAATCCAATATGGAAGCTCACGAGAAAGCAGCATAAAATTTTATAAAATTACAATCTGCTTATTAGAATCTACATATCCTCAATTAAAAATAATCGTAAAATTCTTTATTTCCAATTCTTCTTTTAGATACTTACAAATTTTAAGCAGTATTTACCACTAATTTTTGCCGAGGTCGCCTAGCCTGGTAGGGCGCGGGCCTTGAGAGCCTGTGTTCGCAAGAACGCGGGGGTTCAAATCCCTCTCTCGGCGTTTAAATTTTAATTTTATTTTGAAATTTATACCAGTATTATCCTGTAATTATACATGGGTGATGGAATTGGAGGACCGGTTGTAAGATGCATTTCTGGAAATGCATTTGAATTAGATGTAACTCATTATAGAAAAGATAATCAAGAACAGTATGGTAAACTTGAAAAAATTATAATATCTAAAATTGATAATCCTGAAAATCCTGAATACAAGGAAACAACTCCTGAAGATTTAGAGCGTGCATTAAAGGGTAAATTTGTTTCTTGTAATGTTCAGTATAGGGACGAGAACACTGATGCGTTAGTTTGTAATGTGTTTGTCCAAAAACCACCTGAGGGTTTTTAATTATTTAGAAAATTTTCCTAACTCTGCAAGCATTGCCGACAATTGAATTTCTGGATTAGAACCAACCAAAATTCTATAATCATATTTTGCTATAATTTGTGATAATTCTTCTAGGTTTTCGTATTTTCCAGAAAATAATGCTTGATTGATATATTTTAGAAAATCAGATTCTGACATCCCATAAACTTTTACCAATTCAATCATTTTATTTCTAGAATCTTGAATCTTTCCCGAAACTGCTAACTTCAGAACATCATCTACATCATTTGTTTTTGTTAATCCAGCCGCAGCCTTCACACTATCTTGAGAAATATCGCCTGTACTTGCAGCAGTTTGTAACAAATTAATTGCATGTCTTAGGTCCCCCCCTGCATATTCTGCAATTTCCTTTAGACCTTTCTCATCAGCCTTTCCTTTCTCTTTTTTTAATACAGCTTTTAGATGTGTAGTAATCTCTTTTTCATCAATTTGTGAGAATTTGAAAATTGCACATCTACTCTGAATTGGATTAATAATTTTTGAAATATTATTTGCAATCAAAATAAATCTACAAAATTTTGCTGTATCCTCTATTATTCTTCTCAATGCTGTTTGAGCATCTGATGTCATCTCATCTGCTTCATCCAAAATTATTATCTTAAATGGAATTTCAGTATCGAGTCCTGCAAATCTTGAGAATTTCTTTACACGTTCTCTTACCATGTTTATTCCTCTTTCATCCGATGCATTGAGTTCTAATGTGTAGTCTTTCCATTTATCTCCCAAAATTTCTTTAGAAATGCATATTGCCGTGGTAGTCTTTCCAACTCCTGCAGAACCTGAAAATAGTAAATGTGGCATCTCTTCTTGATTTTTGAGTAATGCAGATAGACTACCTTTGATATCTTTCTGATTAACTATTTCTGAGATTTTCTTTGGTCTATACTTCTCTACCCACATAATATCTGAAATTGTCATAGTTGCAAACTCATTTTGTTATTAATAAATGCCTAGAAGGATCAAATGATCAAAGCTAATTGTCGAGAAAATTGATCGATCGCTGTCCATAAATCCCTGAAAGGTGTGTGATCAATATTGGAATTAGAAGATGTAATCAAAGTTCATTCGATAGGATATGGTCTGGAAGACGTTAAAGTCGAATTCAAACATGACCTAAAGATGGACGTATCTGGTGTACAGATAGAAGGAAAAGAAAATGAAATGATGAACATCCCTAGATGGGTTGCTAATATCTTAGAATCTGATAAACATGTAATTTTACATGAACAGGATATGATTAAAGAACTAAAGCAAGCAAAGGTCAAAGAAGATATTGCAGATGAAGATTCACTTGCAACATTAGAAAAACATTTTTACATAAAACTTAACGCATATCTCAAAAAACTCGAAACTGTTGATTTTGATAAAGCAGAAAGTATGTTGAATCAACTAGTCAGAATCAGACAAGGTAAAATAGTTAGATTAGCAGATTCGTCTAAACTCACTTCTGACCTTTCGTCAAAACTAAGTGTAGAAGAAGAAGTATATTATAATCAGATACATAATGCTAGTCTTGCATTTAAAGAACAAATATTGGGTAAAAAGAAATGACGCTTGAAACACAAACAGAATCTGCATTATCTGACTATGTAAAAAAATTTTTACTAGAGTTTAAGAATGAAAAAGGAAATTTCCGATATGTCGATGATATTGATAATATGATGCCCTCAAAATCAAAATTCATCAATGTTGATTATAATGATCTTGTATTGCATCCTGACATTGAATCTGTATTCCATGAAAACCCTGATTCAATTCTAGAAGCCTTTTCAAGAGCGATCAAAGAGATCTTACAAGAACGTTTTCCAAAATATGCGAAAAAAATCGAACATGAAATTAGAGCGCGAATTGCAAATTATCCTGTACAACGAAGTTTACGTCAAATCAATGCTGAAGTTATTGGAAAAATAACCAGTGTTTCTGGAATGGTGTTACGAGCATCTGAAGTAAAACCTCTTGCGAAAGAATTAGTCTTTGTTTGTCCGGAAGGTCATAGAACTGATGTACTTCTTGGACATGGTTTATCTCTAAACTCCCCTGTGCAATGTTCAAATCCAAAGTGTGCTCATAGAGAACTTGGTGTTGAGCCTGAATCTAGCCGTTTTATTGATGTACAGTTTGTACGTCTGCAAGAATTACCTGAGGATCTTCCACCTGGTCAGTTACCTCATTATCTGGATGTTACTGTAAAACAAGATTTGGTAGATAATGCTAGACCTGGTGATAGAGTAGTCCTTACAGGAGTAGTAAGAATTGAACAAGAGAAAATGAGTGGTGTATCAAAAAACAGTAGTCCATTGTACCGATTACGATTAGATGGAAATAATGTAGAATTCTTAGGTGGTGGTAAAAAGGATAAAAAATCAAGAAAAATACAACGAGAAGAAATTTCATCCGAAGATGAAAAAATGATTAAATCATTATCCAAGAGTCCTGATTTGTATCAACAATTGATTGATTCGTATGCACCTCACATTACAGGTCATGAAATGATCAAAGAATCTATTTTGTTACTCATGGCTGGTTCTACGCAAAGAGAACTAGAGGATGGAAGTAAGATTAGAGGTGATATCAACATATTCTTAGTTGGTGATCCTGGTACTGCAAAAAGTGAGATGTTAAAATTTTGTGTTAGAGTTGCTCCTCGGGGATTATACACTTCAGGAAGGGGTTCTACTGCTGCTGGTTTAACTGCTGCAGTTGTTAGAGATACAAATGGAATTTTCATGCTAGAAGCAGGTGCAACCGTACTTGGTGATCAAGGATTGGTATGTATTGACGAATTTGATAAAATGAAAACTGAAGATAGAAGTGCATTGCATGAGGTTATGGAACAACAAACTGCAAGTATTTCTAAAGGTGGAATTGTTGCGACATTAAACGCACGAACATCTATCCTTGCAGCTGCAAACCCGATGTATGGAAAATATGATCCCTTCAAAAATATCACAGAAAATGTTAACCTCCCAGTTCCATTACTAACTCGTTTTGATTTAATTTTTGTAGTACGTGACAAACCATCAAAAGAAAAAGATACAAAAATTGCTAAACATATTATTAATTTACACACACCAACCGGGATTGATAAAAAATCTCTAATTGATTCTGAAACATTAACGAAATATCTTGCATATGTAAAAAGAATTAATCCAACCCTAACAAAAGAGGCTGAAGAGATAATTCTTGATTATTATATGAAAATGAGAACAGTTGAGGCTGAAGAAATGATTACTGTTACTCCTAGACAATTGGAGGGTTTGATTAGATTGGCAACTGCACGTGCACGTCTACTATTAAAAACTCAGGTTGAGGCTGAAGATGCTCAGCGTGCAATTGATCTATTACAAGGTATGTTTGAGGTAGCAGGGATTGATGTCAATACTGGTAAAGTGGATCTTGGTGTGCTACAAGGACGACCTAGAAGTGAAGTATCAAAAATGCAGTTATTTATGGATATAATGAAATCACTAGAAGGTGAACACAAGGCTCCTGTTGATGAAAAACAACTTGTAGAAGAACTAACAAAGACTGAAAAGTTTACTGAAGAAGAATCTAAAAACTTTATTCGAAAGATGGCTAGAGACTCATCTATTTATGAGTCAAAACCTGGTCATTATAACATAGTATGAAAGTAAGTAAACTTGATTTAGAACCTAAAGTAATTGATTTTCTAACCTCTGAAGGTTACAAAGAACTTTTTGAACCACAAGAACAATCTGTAAAGGCAGGACTATTTGATGACAAAAAAAATTTTTTAATTACAATACCTACTGCAAGTGGAAAAACACTCATTGCTATGTTGGCGATTTTATCACATCTTTCAAAACATAAAACCAAAGTTATCTATCTAACTCCGTTACGTGCATTAACCAGTGAAAAATTTGAAGAGTTTAAAAAACTTGAAAAATTAAGTCTTGGTAGAAAAATAAAAGTTGCATTATCTACTGGAGATTCAAAAGAAAAAAAAGAAAAATTAGAAGATGCAGATGTAATATTTCTTACAAACGAAAGTATGGATGCAAATATGGCATTTCAACAAGATTGGATTTATGACATAGGTTTGGTAGTTTCTGATGAGATTCATCTAATTGGTGATGATACAAGAGGTCCGACACTAGAAATTGTTCTAACTCGACTTAGATCTGGCTTTATTGGAAAAAATCCGCCTAGAATTATTGGACTTAGTGCAACAATATCAAACAGTGATGAACTTGCAGACTGGTTAGATTGTGAATTAGTTGAAAGTACATTTAGACGTGTTCCATTATCTGAAGCCGTTTACAGTCGGCATATCATAACAAATCAAGATAGAGACGAAACTGAAGGTAATCTCACAAATGACCGTCAAGAATCTAGACATCAAAAAGATTGGATTGGTTTAGGATTGGATACTGTTGACAATGGAGATCAGTGCTTGATATTTGCAATGACGAGAAAAAATGCTGTAGCATGGGCAAAAGAGGCTGGACGAGATGTTGTAAAAATGCTTAATGAAAATCAAAGAAAAGAATTAGAAAAAATTTCAAAGAAAATTCTTCCAAAAGATAGTTATGATAATACAAAATTAACTACTGAATTGGCACAAATGGTAAAAAATGGCACAGCATTTCATCATGCAGGACTTGATCAAAGATGTCGTACAATAATTGAAACTGAATATAAAAATAGACACATAAAATTCTTAACTGCAACTCCTACTTTAGCTGCGGGTGTAAATTTACCTGCACGTAGAGTTGTAATTCCAAGTGTTATGAGATATACAAGTAATGGTTTAGAAAAAATTAGTATTTTAGAATATAAACAAATGTGTGGAAGAGCTGGACGACCACAATATGACGATATGGGTGAATCAATAATTATCTCAAAAGGATATCCTGATGAAATATTAGAACATTATGTTGATGGTGAACCTGAACCATTAGAATCAAAAACTTTAGATGAAGATAGTTCTTTGCGAATAAATTTACTTGGATTTATTTACACTGCATCTAAATTTAATCCAACATCATATGAAAAAATAATAAAATTCTTTTCACAAACTTTTGCTGCATATCAACTTTCAGATGATTCTATATTAGAAAAAAAAGTAACAAAGCAGCTTGAAAAATTAAAAGAATATGGAATGATAACAGATGAAAATGGTTTTGAACCTACAAAATTTGGTATTAGAGTTTTTTATTTAAGAATTGATCCAAAAACAGCTTTTGATATGACTGATTATATTGAAGATTATGTTAGAGGAACAAAACATACATTTGGAATATTACATATGATTACAAATCTTCCTGAATTTTATTCACAGTATCCAGTACCTGATAAATATCAAGAATCTATGGATGATCTAATTAATAAAAATGAAAAATTATACAGGCAACAAAATTTCTCAAGTGAAGATTGTTTCAAAAGTCTCTTAATTCTTTACAAATGGATTGATGCTATGACTTATCAGGATATGTCAGAACATTTTGATGCTGAACCTGGTGACATATTCTATATTAAAGAAAATGCAAAAGATTTGGCTTATACATTTACAGAGATTGTTAAATTTTGGAGAGATTATGCCAAAGAAAATGAGCAAAAAAAGATTGTATCTGAATATCAGAATCTTATAGATGAATTAGATTTACTTAGAATGCAAATAGTTCACGGTGTTCCAGAGAAATATCTTGAATTAGTAAAAATTAAACAAATTGGACGAGTTCGTGCCCAAATTTTGTACAAAAATGGCTACAAAAACAAAACTTTGCTCAAAAAAGCACCACTTGAGAAGTTAGCAGCAATAGATAAAATTGGTATAATTCTTGCAAAAAGTATCAAGTCTCAAGTAGAAAAGGTCAGATAATTGGAACAACTAATAATCCCAGCAATAATTGCAATTACCATTGCATTTTTTTCAGTATATGGGTTGACTCCTTTTGTAATACGTGCTTTAGAAAAACGTAACATTACTGTTGTTGATGCAAATAAAAAAGAAAAAACAATGGTTGCAAGACCTGGTGGATTATCAATTATTGTTGGAATTGAATCATCATTAATTATTTTGTATATCTTCTTCCCAATATCTGAAATACTTGCTGTTATCTTAACAACCTTTTTTGCTTTTATTGTAGGACTTATTGATGATAAAAAAACTATGGGTGGATGGTTCAAACCATTAGCTCTTGCATTTTGTGCAGCTCCAATACTTTTACTTGGTGCATATGATTCAAATCTCGCTTTCCCATTATTTGGTACAGTTCAAATTCCATTATTATACATGGCACTAGTTGTATTCATGATTCCAATTATGGGTAATACAATTAATTCAATTGATGTTCTAAATGGAGTTGCAAGTGGATTTATTACAATTGCAACTTTTGCATTATCAATATGTTTATTCATATTACAAAATTATGAAGTAGGAATTATTTCACTATGTTTAGCATTTTCATCACTTGCATTTTATAAATATCATAAATTCCCAAGTAAAGTTTTTCCTGGTGATTCTGGTGCAATAACTTTTGGTGCTGCTTATGGTGGAATTGCAATAATTGGTGGAGTAGAAGTAATTGCAGCCATAGCAATACTTCCTGCAATAATTAATTCTTTCCTATTTCTTTCAAGTGTTAAGAAAATTGTTGAACATAGAGAAATAAAAAATCCCACATCTCATACTAATGACTGGAAATTACAAACTACTTCTGAAAACCATGCTCCAATTACTCTAGTTAGATTACTTATTGCAAAAAAACCTCTTAGTGAAAAGCAAATTGGATATGAAATTTTTAAATTAGCACTATTTTCTGGAATACTTGCTATAGTTACTGCATTTATGATGGGAGTTACTATCTAATGTCTATACCAATATTTTCATTTATTTTTGTAATGTGGGTTTTAATTATAATTGGAGGTGGATTGATGGTAGTTTTCGTTGGACCTCTATCATTTTCTGGTGATACTAACTTAGATCCTCTAATTAATTCTGGCGCAAAAGTGCTAATTGCTATGATTCTAATTTTTATCTGGATAATTGCACTATTGAAAATTAAAAACTGGATATTTAGAAAAATTACAAATCAATAGAATCTATTTTTGATTCATTAGATGATTTATGACTAATCTGACTCCAAATCCTGTTGCACCATGTGAATTGTATGATTTACTTTTAGTGGATGGTTGAATCCATGCAGTTCCAGCAATATCAAAATGTACCCAAGGTACATTTCCTACTGAATTTGCTAAAAATGCTGCAGCTGTAATCGTTCCTGCTGCTCTTCCCATTCCAAGGTTTTTGATGTCTGCAACCTTTGATTTCACCATATCCATATAATCATCATTTATTGGTAATTCCCAAACTTCTTCTGAAGTTTCTGCTGATGAAATTTTAATTCTTGATGCAAGTTTTTCATTGTTACTTACTATTCCTGCAACATTAGTTCCTAATGCAACAATACATGCACCAGTTAAGGTTGCAAAATCCATCACAGATGATGGTTGATAGTGTTTTATTCCATACGCAAGCCCATCTGCTAAAATTAATCTTCCTTCTGCATCTGTGTTTAAAATTTCGGCAGTTTTACCATTAAATAATTTTATAATATCTCCGGGTCTAAATGCATCTCCACTTGGCATATTTTCAACGGATGGAATTATTGCAACTACATTAACTGGAAGTTTTAATTCTGAAATTGCTTTCATTATTCCTAATACTGTACACCCGCCGCATTTGTCAAACTTCATTTCATCCATTTTCTCTCCAGGTTTTAAGGAAATTCCACCTGTGTCAAATGTTACTGCTTTACCAACAAGTAGGATTGGTTTTTGTTCCTTTTTCCCATTTCTATATTCTAAAATTATGAATTTAGGTTCATTCTTACTTCCTTGACCTACTGCAGTAACTCCTCCTAATCCTTTCGATTTAATCTCATTTTTTGAAAATACTGTACATTTTATTTTATTTTCATTTGCTATCTTCTTTGCTATTTCACCTAATTTCATTGGAGGACATTCATTTGGTGGAAGATTTGCAACATCTCTTGTAAATTTAACTGCATCAGAAATTATAATTGAATCTTTGATTATTTTTTGTGCATTTTTATCTGATGTTAATAATGTTAGATCAGGTTTTTTATTGTTAGATTTTTCTTTTTTGAACAAATCAAACTCATACAATGAAAGATTTGCACCTTCTACTATTGATGATATGATTAGATTATTATCAATTGGAGTTTTATCAGGAATTATAATTGAAAATTCTTTTATTTTTAATTCATTAATTTTTTTTGTGATAATACCTGCAACATCTCTAATTACATCTGAGGTTAGTTTACTTTTTTTACCTAATCCTGCAATCAAAATTCTTTCTGATAGAATTTCTTTATGCGAATGAATAATTGAAATTTTACCTTTTTTTCCATTGATCTCTTTAACTGATTGTAAAATTGTCTGGTCTATTTTTTTATTTAATTTTTCTAGACCAATTGGAGCGTTTGTATCTTCAAAACAAAATGCACATAAAACCTCAGTTTTTTTCTTTCCTGAAAGAACTGATTCTGCTCTAATTCGCATACTTTTTTCTAAAAAATACTTTTTTTATAGATTACTTATCTTGATCTTTCTACTGTGAGTAATTAGACTGGCAGAACGGAAAAATACCGCAAGGGAATCCTTACATCCTATATCACATGATTCTTGAATACTCATTTCATTGAACTTTCTACCGTGAACTCTCAGAATTGCTGATAATAATGGAAATATTGCAGCTCTTCCACCATATGCTGTTTCTTTATCGATAAACCAAAACATTTCCAATGCATCCTCTTCTAGAATTTCTTCTCTGATCGTCTTTCCAAATTCTGTATAATGACCGATCATACGTAATTTTCCTTTAGCTATGAAATTCATTAACTTGGCAAATTTTATACAAACATAACATTTGTCATCATAAATCATGAGTGGTAGCTCATCACGAAATTCCATATTTATCGTAAGATCTTTGAAGATTAAAATTTTCGGAAATAGCTATTTATGTAATTCTTGGTATTTTTTCTTGAGGACGATCATGTGTAAAATTAAAAGTATCAATTTGGTCTATAAACTACAATGGGCCTAAATTACTATCAAATTAAAAAAAATGTCCTTCAAGCCAGGAAATTAGTTATTCGTGGAACTTCAATTGCAGGTTCTGGTCATCCTGGAGGTTCATTTTCCATGGCAGAAATCATGGGTTGCATTTTTTATAATCACTTGAAATATGATCCAAAAAATCCTGAATGGGATGGTCGTGATAAGCTAATTTTATCAAAAGGTCATGCATCACCTGGCTTATTTTCAAACATGGCAGTAGCTGGATATTTTGAAGAATCACAATTAGACACTCTACGACAATTTGGAAGTAAGCTACAAGGCCATCCTGATCTTAAATGTCCCGGTGTTGAATTTTGTGGTGGTTCTTTAGGAATTGGATTATCTTACTCTATTGGAAATGCATTAGCTGCAAAACTTGATCAAAAAGACACACACATCTTTACAGTAATGGGTGATGGTGAAAGTGATGAAGGTCAAGTGTGGGAAGCCGCAATGACCGCTGCAAAATATAATGTTGATAATCTTACATTGATTCTAGATAGAAATTTTATACAACAAGATTCTTACACTGAAAAAATTATGCCACTTGACGAATCACTTGATGATAACGAACTATCTGAAATGTGGAAAGATGCTAGTAGATGGAAAACCGGTGACAAATGGCGTTCCTTTGGATGGAATGTAATAGAAGTTGATGGTCATAGAATTGAACAAGTATCTGATGCAATCAGTAGAGCAAAATCTGTTAAAGGTATGCCGTCAATTATCATAGCTAGAACAATCAAAGGAAAAGCAGTTGAACATATGGAAGATAACCCACAATGGCATGGCAAGGCGCCAGCATTATCCCTTGTTCCTGTAATTAATCAGGAATTAGATTCACAATTTATGATTGCGCCTTCTATCATAGCAGGTGATATGAGAAACTTAGAAAATGAAGTAAAACGTTGTGATGATGGACGAGCTGATTACATACATCTGGATGTTATGGATGGTCAATTTGTTCCAAATTCTACTTTTGATCATACAAAAATTAAGGAATTAAGATCTCTGACTGTAACTCCATTCGATACACATCTTATGATTAATGAACCTGTAAAACAAATTCAAAATTATATTGATGCTGGAAGTGATATCATAACCGTTCATGCAGAAGTATGTGATGAATCAAGTTTTGGTGAAATCCATGATTTACTCAAATCAAACAAAGTTAGTGTTGGTTTAGCAATAAATCCTGACACTTCCATGCCTGATTGGAGTAAAAAATTCATTTCCACACTTGATCAAATTATAGTAATGTCTGTTGTACCTGGAAAATCAGGTCAAAAATATATTGAAAATACGCATGAAAAAACAAAAAATCTTATGATAAATCTGAAAGAAAATGATTTCACTGGTTACATAGAATCTGATGGTGGCGTCACTCTAGATAATATTGGTGAATGTTTTACAGATGGAGCACGTGCATTTGTTGGCGGTAGTGCAATTATTGGTCAAACTGATGTAAGATTAGTAATACGTGAATTCCGAAATCAAGTATTAAGAACTAGACGTAAATTATTAATTCAAAAAGCAAATGAACTTGGTGGAACTGAATTAGTTAACAAATGGATTGATTTGCATGTTATAGGTAAGAAAAAAGATGAATTGCATCAAATAGCAATGGAGCTTGGATATCAATGAGTGCCGAATTTGGTGATATGAGAACTGCGTATGGGAGTGCATTGATCGAATTAGGTGAACAAGACAAAAATATTGTTGTTCTAGGTGCTGATACAACTGATTCATTAAAAACATCTGGCTTTGGAAAAAATTTTCCTGATAGATTCTTTAACGTAGGTATAGCTGAAGCAAATTTAGTATCTGTTGCAGCAGGATTAGCTTATTCTGGAAAAACATCCTTTGCAAGTACATATGCAATATTTTTGCCAGGACGATGTGTTGACCAAATACGAAATTCGATCGCATATCCATCCAGAGGCGAAAAAAAAGGTCTGAATGTTAAACTTGTAACATCTCATGGTGGATTATCAGTTGGACCTGATGGAGGCTCTCATCAAACTATTGAAGATATTGCAATAATGCGTGTTATTCCAAACATGAAAGTTATAATTCCTGCTGATGCTATCGCTGTATCAAAATTAACAAAAAATATTTCACAAATTTATGGTCCATTTTACATGAGAATGGCAAGATCTAAAGTTCCTAATGTTCACTCTGATTCCCAAGAATTTGAAATTGGAAAAGGTATCACATTACGAGATGGAAATGACTGCACCATCGCTGCTACTGGAATAACAGTAAAAATGGCTCTTGATGCTGCGGACAAACTTCAGCAAGATGGAATTTCATGTAGAGTAATTGATTGTTTTACAATAAAACCAATTGACAAAGATATTTTAGAAAAAGCTGCACGTGAGACTGGTGGAATTGTTACTTGTGAAGAGCATAATATTATGGGTGGATTTGGTTCAGCCGTATCTGAGGTAGTCTCTGAGATATATCCTGTTCCTATACGTAGAATTGGTGCACAAGATATGTTTGGTGAATCTGCTCGTGATGCTGAAATTCCGCAATTATTGGAAAAACATGGTATCACATCAATTAATATAGAAAAAACTGTCAAGGATATCCGGAGTAAACAATGAAAATTTTCCTTGATACCGCAAACCTTGATGATATTCGAAAGTATAATGACATGGGTTTGTTAGATGGAATTACAACAAACCCTTCGTTACTTGCAAAAGAAGGTGGTGATCCACATACTGCAATGGAAGAAATTACTAGAATTATCAAGGGTGATGTTAGTTTAGAAGTTGTAAGCACCGATTATGATGGAATGATGGAAGAAGGAAAAAAACTTCGAGAGTATGGTGACCATGTTGTTGTTAAATGTCCAATGACCGGAGATGGTCTAAAAGCCTGCAAGAGTTTTTCAGAACAAGGAATTCCTGTAAACGTTACACTTGTTTTTTCAGCCAATCAAGCACTTCTTGCAGCAAAAGCCGGAGCAAAATATGTTAGTCCTTTCATTGGAAGATTAGATGATATTGGTCACACTGGTATGGATTTAATCCGAGAAATAAAACAAGTATTTTCAAATTATGACTTTAAAACAGAAATTCTTGTTGCTAGTGTTAGACATCCACAACATGTTGTAGATGCAGCAAAAATTGGTGCTGATGTTGTCACTTTACCTGCTGGGGTATTAGCAAAAATGCTTGGTCACTCCTTAACTGATAAAGGTCTTAAAGCATTCTTAGCTGACTGGGAAAAATTACAGTCTGAGCTCTCAAATAAAACATAATATCTTTGATAACACTTGACCGGTCTTTTTAATAATCCTCGACGTCATCTGAGAACTCTTATCAAACAAGCAAGAAAAGAAAAGGATCCTGGTATAAGAGAGAAAAAATATGGTGAAGCATTAGAATATGGTCATGGAATTGAAAAAAAACTCGAACATGATCCTGACATTGCATTCATTATTGGAACCATCTATTACATCAAAGGCGATTCTGAAAAAACATTGGAATACATGAATAAAACTTTAGAAATTGGTATATTTGATCTTGACGCTTTAGCAATTAAAGCAAGCGTATATCTTAATTTAAAAAATAAAGATAAAGTGATTGAATGTTGTGACAAAATTAAAGAATTAGATCCAAAAAATAAATCTCTACTTGAAATTGAAGATGAATTAAAGAAAATTTAAAAATAATAAATAGAATTGGAAAATCTACGCGTCGTAGATCATTAATTCTTTTTCTTCTAATGTAGAATGTAGGTTATGTACAGATCTATACACGTCCGCCTCCTTTTTGGCGCCTGTGCATACAAGCTTACCTGATGCAAACAAAAGAATTACTGTTTTTGGATCAAGCATTCTGTGAATCAAACCTGGAAATTGTTCAGGTTCATACATACTTCTTGGTAATTTTCTTGCTGCTTGCTCTAAATGGATTTTACCACCTAGATTGATTGCTGCAACAATATTTTGTACTGTAATGACTGCATCTTTCTTAATTTTGATGCCTCCTTTACGTAATTGTTTTACAACTGTCTGGACAGCTTTAACTGCCATCTCTTCAGACTTTGCGCCGGTACATACCATTTTACCTGTTCTAAAGATTAGTGTAGCAGTTCTTGGACTTTCCAATCGGAATACTAAACCTGGAAACTGATCTGGGTGGTATTCTGTATCAGGAAATTTTTTGGTAATATCATTAAGATCTACTTTCTGATCAACTGATGCTGAAGCCACCACGTTCTCTACACTAACTATTGGTTTTGTCTGTGGCATTTCTACTCTTTTAAATACTCCCTTTATATATACATGGGTTTGATTTCAATCAAATATTACAATTAATGACGGTTAATCCACATATACCGATGTTCTTCTTCAAAAAGATCTAACTCAACGTCATTATTTTTTATTTCATCTGGTTCGAATTCAAAGAAATTTAGTTTTCCCAAATATGGAATAGGTACTCGCAATTTTTTTGGTTTTTCTAAAATAAATCCATATTTGTTTTTTGAATACTCTGATGTCGAATGATGTTTTTTCCTATCATCTCTGAGTTCTTTATCTGAATCATATTTTTTCACATCAACCAAATTGACTTTTCCTATTATTGAACCGGTTGTAATTGTTGATGGTGATATTTTCATTCGTTTACAATCTTCAGTGAGAATCTTTTTTGCAGCATGAACTAAAAATTCACCTCGAAATTTTGTATTCCATTTTCTTAATTCAATTGTCTTTTTACCTTTAACAATTAACTCGGCAAATGGCTGACAAACTGATAAACACTTCATAAGTTTGTATTACTTGAGACTGTTAATAAATATCAAAACTGTGATGCTTGTTCAATTATTGTTGATAGATCTTTTGTTTGGCTTTCAGGAAGACCGGTAATCCCTCCAGTTAAACTATCCGTTTGAACCCCCTTTTCAGCTAAAACGTTAGCTGCCATTAAAGATGTTCTTCCGGCCATACACACCATTAATGATTTTCCGTCAGATTCTTGTAATGCCTTATCAATTTCTTCTGGAACTTGCTGGCCTGAAAGCAATTCTTGTGCAGTTCTGGCGTTTGGCACCACAATCTTACTCTTATCAATTCCTAATGATTTTGCAAGTAATTCAATTCCTTCTTCACGTGGAGTATATTGAGTATGAATCCAAATCACTCTATCATAGTCATTTGCATTTGATGAAACATCTTGTTGTGAAACTTGATTAGGTGTTATGCTATTTCCAATCTTTTCAAAATTCTTTCTATATTTTCCAATTCCATCACAAATCATAACTACATAATTTCCTCCATCTTTGTATATCATTTGTAATGCTGCATAAAGCTCAAGTGCACTACTTTCTCCTATATCATGTCCTTTATCAACAAAAAATTTGAGTAATGGTTTTGCTTGCTCAAAGTCAATTTGATGTTTACCTGCATATTTCTCTGGATCATAATATTTTAGACCATCTGCGTTACCAACTGTTCTTATTCCTGCAACATCTTGTTGGTCTGGTGGAAATATAACATGAACTCCTTTTCTACTATATGTCTCATCAAAGTATCTGCTTAATCCGCCAGACGTACCGCCAGTTCCAAAAGTACAGACAATATTGAAATTTTCTAATGATTCACCATTTTCATGTAATTGTTGATCAATTTCAACGCCTGTTACAGTTCTATGTGCGTCAACATTTAGATCATTATCATATTGTTCTGGACAGAATAAATTGTAAATTTTTGCAAGGAATTTTGCTAGATTGATTATGTCTTTTTTAGCTAAAAATGCTTCAATGTCTACAATATTGTTATCAAAAGTTTCAGCTTCAAATCCAAGCTCAATCATCTGTGAACGAACATTTGCTGCGGTAGCTTTTGCAACTAACTCATCTTGTTTACTTTCCATTCCAGGTGCAGGACAAATATCCATATCTAAATCCATTATTCGAATATTTCCGTTTCTTAATTCTTTGAAAACTCCTTCCTGAAGTTTTCTTGAAACAAGTGCAATTGCAGTTACACCAATTTTTGATAATAATCCTAATGCAATTCCAAAGTTTCCTGATGTTGCTTCAATTACAGTTGTTCCTGAAGTAATTTTGCCTGTAGTTATTGCATCATGAATAATGTTAACTGCGGGTCTTACCTTGATTGAACCTGTTAGTAATGTTCCATCAAATTTACCATAAACTTTGAAATCTTTTCCACTAATATCCACATCATAGACTGTCTTTGCACATTCTTTCAAATCTTCAGTAAGATCAGTTAGCGGTGTTGCATTAACAATCTCCACTTTTCCATTCTTTTCTTCTCTATGGGGAACTTTGGACCATATTTCTTGTTCAAATTTTTCCATTAATGCATTGTCTGACATATGATTTCATAATTGAGGTTCAATTTAGAACTTTTGCAATTAGCTTAGCGTAATTAGGTAAGGGTAATTTTCGAGAAGTATTTTAACTCCAGACACTAAGTTATACTATGAAAATATCTGGACCTTTAGTCAAAGCACTAAATAACCAAATTGCAATGGAAGCAAACGCTGCTAACGCATACCTTTCTGCAGCATCATGGTGTGACATTACTGGTTACGATGGAGCCGCAAAATTTTTCCATTCCCAAGCACAAGAAGAGCACCAACACATGCTAAAATTTGTAAATTTTGTTAATGGTCAATGTCTCGGCGCAATAATTCCTGGAGTCAAACAACCACCAAAAACTTACAAATCTTTAGAATCAATATGCAAGACTGCACTATCAAATGAGCAAGCAGTTACAAAATCAATAAACCATATGGTTGACTTGGCTCAAAAAGACAAAGATCACAACACAATTACATTCTTACAGTACTTTGTCAATGAACAGATAGAAGAAGAGCAACAATTTGAAGATATACTTCAAAAATTCAATCTCATAGGTCGTGATAAACTTGCAATCTATGAAATTGATAAATTACTTGGTGGACTAGCAAACACTCCTGCAAGTGACGTACAAAATTAATTAGAATTTTTCCAATCTAGTTGTTTTTTATCATATTCTTCTTTTGAATACATTTCTTTTGCAGGAACGCCACCAACAACTGTATTTGCTGGTACATTTTTAGTTACGACAGATCCCATTGCAACTACACTGTTTTCCCCAATGGTTACACCTGCTTTGATTACTGCTCGACTACCAATTATTGCATTATCTTTTATTGTAACTCCAATTAATTTTTCACTTGGTGGGAATGGATCGTTTGTTAATGATGCTGATGGTCCAATGAAAACATTATTCCCAATTCTTGATAATGGTGGAATGTAAACTAGTCCCTCAATCATTGTATTATTTCCAATTTTCACATCATAATCTACGTGAGCAAGTGAACCAATCTTGACATTTTCTCCAATCTCTGTATGATCTCCAACATATGCAAAATGCCAAATCTTGACATTTTCTCCAATCTTTGCTTTTTCAGAAATAAAATTTTCAACCATTCTTATCACAAATGCCAAGGTTTTCCTTGCTTGATAATTTTTTCAGGAAGAGAATCTTTGTTTTTTTGAAGAAATTCATTTTCTTGTTTTTTATCTCTTAATTCATCTGGTAACATTACAGGAATCTCCTCAATGATGAGGAAATATCTTTCACACGTATCACAATAAATTGCTCCTTCTACTATCTCATCATTTTTTGTTTTAATTTCTATTAATTCCAAAGGATGCTTTTTACACATTGGACATGCCAAAATATCTAATAGTTTTCTCTTCATTTTATATCCAGATAAATTGGAATCCCTTTTTGACTAGATAAAAGAGCTGCTTCTGCAATTCTTGTCACATTTACTGCATGTTCGGGCTTTACTCTTAACTCATTTTTACTCTCAATTGCATCAAGAAAGTTTCTAATCTCTAATGATAATGGTTCCTCTTTTTGTTTTGATGGTGTTTCTGTTCCTTTATCGGTCTCAATTCTTATTTCTTGTGTTATGAAATCTGAAAAAATTCGCCCATCAGTACATACTGCGTTAAAGTTTCTCACTCTGGTTGGGGTAATCCAATTTGAAGAAATGGTGGCTATTCTATTATCTTTGAAACCAAGCATTATTGTTGCAAAATCTTCGTGTTCATGATTAATTTGTCCTGACTTTGCAAACACAACTTGTGGTGTTTCATCAAAAAGCCACATTGCTGTATCTATATCATGAACGCTTGTATCATAAATTATTCCAACGTCTTTGATGTGTAGTGGCATTCGGTGCTCCCGATAAAATTCTAATCTAATCAAATCTCCAAATTTCTTTGATTTTAGATATTCTTTGACATGAGCTACTGCGGGATTAAATCTCTCAATATATCCACATGTCAAAATAACTTTATTTTTTCTAGCCTTTTCTACTAATTTTTCACCATCTTCTGAAAGATATGTCATTGGTTTTTCTACAAAAACATGTTTCTTTTTTTCAATTAATTGTAATGCTAATTCTGAATGAGTTGATGTAGGTGTACAAATGAATGCTGCATCAAATTCTTCATTTTCAAACAACTCTTCTAGTGTTTTATAATAATTGACGTTATATTTTTCTCCAAACTCCTTTGCTCTTTCATAATTCATATCACAAATAGCTGATAACACACCAAATTCTGATAAAACTCTACTGTGATTTTTACCCCATCCACCTGTTCCAATTTGAATTACTTTCATTTTTAATACACGTTTGTTAACCATTTAGAAAATTTTTTGTTATTATTCATTACTATCTCGGTGTATGTATCCATAACCTGTTTTGTCACATTTCCAACTTTACCTTCTCCAATTTTTTTAGATTCGATTTTAATTACAGGTGTTATTTCTGCTGCAGTTCCAGTTAGGAACACTTCGTCTGCTTTTTTTAGTTCATCTTTTGTAATTTCTTTAATCTTTGTTTTGACTTTCATATTCTTTGCAAATTCTAAAATTGATTTTCTTGTTATACCATCTAACGCTGATGATGAAAGTGGTGGTGTGATCAATGTATTATTTTTTACAATAAAGATATTTTCTCCAGGTGCTTCACTAACTTTATTATTTTTATCTAATAGAATCGCTTCATCGAATTTTCTTTTTTTTGCATCCTGTGTAGCTAAAATTGAATTTAGATAATTTCCACCCATTTTTGCTTGTGTGGGAGTTGAACTATCATTAAACTTCCTCCATTTTGAAATACATGCCGTAATTCCATTTTTATTAAATAAATCTCCAAATGGAAAACAAAAAATAACTGCATGTGTTGGTGCTTTTTTTGTTACGTGTAGGTTAATTCCGTATTGTCCAACAAAATAAAATGGTCTGATATAACATGAAGTTTTAATTTTATTTTTTTTACATAAATTAATTATTGCTTCTTTAATTTCTTTGTTAGTAAATCTTAATGTGATATCATAAAATTTTCCTGAATTTCTGAATCTTGTAACATGTTCATCTAATCTGAATATGTTTAATTTTTCTCCATTCCAATATGCTCTAATTCCTTCAAAAATTGATGTGCCGTAATGAATTGCATGAGTTGTTACTGGAATCTTTGCATTGCTATGTTTTACAAATTTCCCATCAAACCAAATTAATTCAGATATGGAACTCACAAAAAATTCTAGAATTTTGTATATTTATTTTATAACTAGGTATATCCTTCTCTTGGGAACTTCATACCTAGCACTCTCGTTGTATTATCTTCTGATGATGCAAATTTTTCGACAATATCCCAATTTTTGTTGATAATTTCTGCCACCGATTCTGGAACTTGTTTTTCCCACTCTTTTTTTCCTCCTGTAACTGATTCATACATTTCATTTTTTACCGATGTTGCAGAGAGTTCTTTTCTTTGACCAATTTTTGGTTTTAATCTGTATAATTTCAACATTATTCCCTCTGCTTTATCACCTGTGTATGTGTAGTATTTTCCTTCAATTTCACTGAGAATTTCTTTCCTTAATTTCCATGAACCTTTGGAAACAAGTGGTGGAAAATATTTCTTGAAAGGTGCATGAAATGTATAATTTGATGAAACTGTGATTGATTCTCCAAAAACTGATTCTAACATTTCTTTTCTAAGTTCAAAGCTAAATGGAAAGCTTTTACTGTTAATTTCTTTCTCCTCATTTAGAAATCTAACCGGCATAACAACTACCTTATCTGTTTTTGATAAATCTCTAATAATTTCTGCATGTGCATTCGTAACTGGATTCAAATGTGCCAAGTAAATTGCAATTGTCATAATAATTTGCTGTTTATCTTGTATTTTAATAACTGAGCTGCTCTACCGATCTTTTCTTATCCATATGATTCGAATTTGACTTCATAACTACCATCTTCTCGTTTATTTCTCTCTGTTACGAACTCATTATTTCCAAGATAATCTAATGTACCATCAATTGTTCCTTGCCATCCACAGATGTAAAACATGGTGTTATCTTTTGTAATTTTTTCTCCAACTAATTCTTCTAATGGTGATTTTTCTCCAGATTTTGTTCTCAGGAATTGTTCTACTCTTCCTGTTTGACCCGTCCATGCACGATTAAACCATTCTTGTGGTCTACTAATTGCTGCTCTATATTTGAAATTCCATTTGTCTGTACCTCTATCCAAACTTTCATTTTCTAAATCTGTAAGTAATTGTTTATAACTTAATTCGTCCACATAACTGGCTCCATGCAAAACAACAATTTCTCTTTTATCTCCTATGTCATGAAGATGCTGAGCAAAACTCACAAATGGTGCTAAGCCTGTTCCTCCTCCGATACAAACAATTCTTCTAGTATCCGGATCACCGTTTGGTAATTCATCATTAATTGTTAGGTGACCTAATGGTTTAACCCAACTTACATCTGCACCTTCTTTTGCATTAAATAATTCAGTTGTCAATCTTCCTGGAAATGGTTTTCTTACCCATCTAATTACAAACTCAAAAAATTTTTTATTTTCTGGATGTGATGCAATTGAATATGCACGTCGAACAATTTTATTATCTTCTCCAGGTACCGGCATTCCAAGTGTTAAAAATTGACCTGCTTTGAAATCTGGAATAACTCCATCTTCTGGAACAAGACGAAATATGCCAAGGTCTTCTTTTAGTAATTGTGTATAAGTTAATTTTGCTTTATTATCTTGAACCATTTCTTAAAAATACGAATTTATGTTTAAATATCTTCTGTTAGATTAGCCTAAGTCAAATTAAGTTAAATGTTGGTGATTTTTTAAGAAAACGAATCATTAGGTTCATGGGCCGATAGTTCAGCCTGGTAGAATACGCGCATGGCATGCGTGGGGTCAAGGGTTCAAATCCCTTTCGGTCCACCATTTAATTAAAAAACTTTAAAATTTTTCTAAATTCTGATTCCTCTAATCTATGTAATTCTTCTATTTCTTTGTCTGAAATTTTTTCACCAATTCTTGCTAATGCGTATGCTGCACTTTTTACAGCCTCTAAATTTGAATCAAAAATACCTTGGTGTAGTTCCTTAGCAGATTCCTTTACTTCTAAATGTCCTAATGCTCCATATGCACAAGTTCTAACTAAACCACTTGAATCACTTGTTAATTTTCTAATTTTTGCAATTACACTTTTTTCATTTCTATTTGCTAAAACTAAGGTCACATATGCTCGCACATTTTTACTTTCATGTCCTAATCCTAAAATCAACTCCTCAAAAATTTCATTTTGATTAAGAAGTAAAGTACTGAATACTTCTCCTCTTATCTCAATATCATCATCGTCAAATAATTCAATCATTTTTTGGATAATTTCTGGATCTTTATTCTGACTTAATCTAGATACAATACTTTTCTTTGAAGCATCATTTTTGAATGATTCCAAAATTTCCTCTCTGTCCAACCTATCTTGATTTAAATTATCCTCGTAATATTTTACTCGCATGTCAACCGAACAACGAGACACTGTATTCATAGGTAAGAAACCAATTATGGCATACGTTACTTCAACGTTAATCCAATTGGCTAATTTGCCTTCTGTCAACATCAAAGCTCGAGGAATGAGTATCGGTAGAGCCGTAGATGTTGCACAAATAATTTCAAGAAAGACCGAGAACTCCGGATATAGCATTGGAAATATATCCATAGGCTCTGAAAGTTTAGAGTCACAAGACGGTAAGACAAGAAATGTTTCCACAATAGAAATTGAAGTAAAGAGAACTACTCAATAAACTCTTTACTAGTTTTTCTTTTTTATTTTGAATATTTATTCTCCAATTTTCTAAATTTTGATAATTCAACAATATCATTAAACTGATCAAAATCAACCAAATCTTTTTTGAGTCTTGTAGTGGTGCCCTTATCTTTTAATTCTTTTAGTATTTTCATTGTTGCAAATGTATTTGCATACAATATGGATAATGGATATAATATTAGTTGATACCCCATCTTATGCAACGTAGTTGTTGAACTAATTGGAGTTGCTCCTCCTTCAATCATATTTGCAACTAATGGGGCGTTTATTGATTTTCCAATTTTTTTCATCTCTTCTATTGATTTTGGGGCTTCAACAAAAATCAAATCTGCTCCAATTTTTTTGTAATATTTTCCTCTTTCGATTGCATCATCTAATCCCTCTGTTGCTCTGGCATCTGTTCTAGCTACTATGATGAAATCTTTGTCCTCTTTTGCATCTACTGCGGCTGCTAATTTCTCTCCATACTCTTCTTTTTGAACCACCTCCTTTCCTTTCATATGACCACATCTTTTTGGCCATTTTTGATCTTCAAGAAATATGCCTGACACTCCTGCAACTTGTAAATCCTGAAGTAATTTTTTTACAGTTAATGCATTCCCATAACCTGTATCTACATCTACAATTAGTGGTACTGAAATTGCATTTGCTATACGTCTAGCATTATCTGTCGTTTCAGATAATCCAATGAATCCATAATCTGGCATTCCTAACAATGTGGCAGATGTACCATAACCTGTTTGAAACATTGCATCAAAACCTACTTTTTGAGCAATTTTTGCTCCTATTGCATCATAAACTCCTGGAACTACCAATGGTTTTGATTTATCATTAATTAGTTTACGAAGTTTTTTCATAAAATCTATCTAATCCTGTTTTATTTATGATTAGTCTATAATTGTCTATTTTTTAGAATCCATCTCTTTGATTTTTTCTAATTCATCTTGGAGAAATTTCTTGTATTTTTCAATTTCATGATTTGTCATGTTACTTGCATTTGAACTCAATAAATTACCTAGTATAGTCACTCTTTCTAACATATCCATTCCCATGAATTTTCCCATATCCATAAGTCGCATCATTGTACTCATCTGTTGCTGCATATTCATTTTCCAGTTCTCCAGATCCATTAGTATCGTTTTCCCGTTATCTGTAATCTGATACTTTCCATTTTCACTTTCTTCAATTAGACCTTCATCTAGTAATCTACCAAGCAGTGGGTAAATTAGTCCGGGTGATGGTTTCCAGTTCCCAGCACTTGCTTCAACTGCAGAATCAATAATCTCTTTTCCTGTATGTGGGTTTTCCATCAATTGTTGTAAGATGTAATATCTAGAAAATCCTCTTGGAACCATGCTTCCAACACGCTGTGTCCATTCCTTAAACATCACTAGCGATATCGCTAGCGATATATATTAATCATTCGATCCGTCATATTTTGTTATAATACATAAGTAACCTCTTCTAATTTTATTCATTAATGACGGATTCTATTGAATTTGATCTAATCATTGCAGGTTCTGGTTTGGCAGGATTACGTGCTGCCATTGAGGCTGCAAAGAAGAATCAAAAAATCAAGATTGGTGTTATTGCAAAAACACAGGTCATGCGTTCTCACTCTGTATCTGCAGAAGGAGGAACTGCTGCTGTAATACAAGAAGACAAAGGTGATACAATAGAATCTCATATTTATGATACTGTAAAAGGAAGTGATTTTTTAGCAGACCAAGATACCGCTGAAAAATTATGTCATATGATGCCAAATGAAATTTTTCAATTAGAACATTGGGGAATGCCATGGTCCAGACAAGAAAACGGAAAAATAGATCAACGTAATTTTGGAGGATATAGTTTTCCACGTGCAACTTATGCTATTGATAAAGTCGGATTTTTTGAAATGCAGACTTTATACGACACTTGTCAGAAATTTGACAATATTGAATTCCTAAATGAATGGTACATCACATCAATCGTTCATGATGGAAAACAATTTTGTGGAATAACTGCAATAGAGACATCATCCGGATCATTTTATACAATCAAAGGTAAGGCGTTGATAATTGCAACTGGTGGTGCAGGGAGAATTTTTAGTTATTCTACATATGCATTATCATCCACTCCTGATGGTTTGGATATGGCTTATCGTGCTGGAATGGGATTAAAAGATATGGAGTTTGTACAATTTCATCCTACTGGAATTCTACCTTCTGGAATTTTAATTACTGAAGGTGCACGAGGTGAAGGTGGTTATTTACTAAACAAAGACGGTGACCGATTTATGAAAAATTATGCAGCTGGAAAAATGGAATTAGCTCCACGTGATATTGTCTCACGTTCTATTATGACTGAAATTAATGAAGGTCGTGGATTCAAACATGAAACTGGAGAAGATTGCATGAAACTAGATTTACGACATTTAGGTGATGAAAAAATTAAAGCTAAACTAGGCGGTATTAGAGAAATTTCAATTAAATTCTCCGGAATTGATCCTAAAGATGAACCAATTGACATTAGACCTGTTTGTCATTACATGATGGGTGGAATTCATACAAACATTGACGGTGCAGCAGAACTTCAAGGTGTTTGGGCTGCAGGAGAAGCTGCATGTAACAGTGTTCATGGTGCAAATCGTCTTGGAGCAAACTCTACTTCTGAATGTATTGTTTGGGGAAAAATTACAGGTTCATTGGCTGTTGATTATATTGAAAAAGAACATACTTCTGCACAATTTCCTACTCATTTAGTAGCTGCTGAAGAAACTCGAATTTTTGATGGAATATTCCGTGGACGTGGAGATGTAAATCCATATGAAGTAAAACAAGAAGTTGCAGAAATTCTCAATGCAAAAGCATACGTCTACAGAAATCATAATGATTTAGCCGAAGGTCTAAAAAAGGTGCGAGAACTTAAACAAAAAACCTGGAAGCATGTTGATGATTCTGCTAAAGAATATAATACTAATTTCCAAAATGTAATGGAGCTAGATTCTATGTTCCGCGTGGCTGAAGTAGTGTTAGTTGGTGCTATAAACAGAAAAGAATCTCGCGGAGCTCATGCTAGAACTGATTTCCCAACACGTGATGATGCAAATTTCCTTCATCACACACTGGCCTATTATGATCCAAACGAACCAATTATGAAGAAGCATCCAGTTACTATAACTAAATACAAACCTGTGGAGAGAAAATACTGATGGAAAGAGAAACTGGCGCAAGAGAAGGATTGAAGGGATGGCTAAATCCTAGTAAAATTGGAAAATTTGGTATCGAAAGATTAGCATGGCTTTTGATGCGATTAACAGGTCTCGGTCTTCTGGCATATTTCATTGGTCATATTTATGAAACAAGTCATATCTTAGATGGAAAAGCAGTTTGGGACAAGTCATTAGAAATGACTCAAACAACTGAAGGTCATCTATTCTTAGCGTTAGTAATTGGAATGTGTGTTTTTCACACTGGAAATGGAATCCGATTGATGATTGCACAAATGGGTTATGGTATCGGAAAAGCAGAGAGGCCTGATTATCCATACAAACCTCAATCAATTAACATGAAAGGCAAAGCATGTATCTATGCAACATTAGGTATGGCAGCTCTTGCAATGTGGTATGGAATGGCGGTGATGTTCGCATGATGGTATTAAGAGAAAGTATCATAATGAAGATACACTATGGCACTGCCCTAGGTGCACTGTTCTTAACAGTCATACACATAATGATGAGATTAACTCAAGACTTTCACGAATCATTAGAATATGAAAACGTAATTGCAAATTATGAAAGTGTAGGTTATGCGATATTACTTGGATTATTACTAATTTTGATTTCTGTTCATGGATTTAATGGCTTGAGAGTAATTCTGTTAGAAATGAATCAAGGTCCAACATATGAAAAACTTGTAACAATTGGATGTCTTGCGGGAATGGCAGCATTAATTGCATATGGTTCGCGAACTATAATTATGACAAACATGGGGATGCTATAATGGCAACAATACATCCTAAATTATCAGATGAATTATCTCAAACAGTAGTTTCTTCTACAAAATCTGTAAAAATAAAAATTAAACGAAGTAATCCGAATGTAAACTCTGAACAGAAATTTGATGACTTTGTTGTTCCAATTGAAAAATGGACAACTGTTCTAGATGTCTTATTGGATGTCAAATCACATCTTGATCATTCTGTTGGAGTTCGTTATTCGTGTAGACAAGCATCATGTGGTTCTTGTGGAATGAAAATTAATGGTAAACCTGGTTTGGCATGTTTCACAAAAATATCTGAATTAGATTCTGACACTGTAACTGTAGAACCAATGGATAACTATCCTGTAGTTCGAGATTTAGCTGTCAACATGGATCGAATGATAAACAATCACAAAAAAGTAATGCCATATGTCATTAGAGAAGATTCTGAAATTGATGCTGAAAGTGGTATAAGAGAATTTTTACAAAGCCCTGAAAATGTTGAAAAATATATTCAATTTTCAAGTTGTATCAAATGTGGTTTATGTAATTCTGCATGTCCTACTATGTCAATGGATAAGACATTTGTTGGTCCTCAAGCATTAGCACAGGCCTACAGATACATTGCCGATGACCGTGATAAAGGCAAAAACAAACGACTCAAAGTTATAGACGAATCTCATGGAATTTGGAGATGTCATTTTGCTGGCTCATGTAGTCAAGTATGTCCAAAAGGAGTTGATCCTGCAATGGGAATTCAGCTCTTGAGAGGATATCTTTTAGGAATTAGAGATTAATCTTTCTTTTCTTCTGGTTCAGTTTTTTTGTCACTTACGGAATCATCACTTGTGTTATCTCCATGTGATACTGTATCTTCCTTTTTGTGAGGATTTGGACTGTTATTTACTTGATTGTTAATCTGTTCAGCCATAAAGTGATTTGAGACATTTACCTTCACATCATCAATTCCATGTATACTCAATAAATTATCATGAATGTCTTGACAAATTTTAAATCCAAAAACTGCTGGACAAAATGGACTTGTTAGATGTAAATCAACTTTGACATTTGCATCGCTGATGTCTACTTCATCAATCAATTCTAATTCTGTAATTGTTGTGTTTATTTCAGGGTCTACAATTTGTGATAATTCATCAAAAATTTTCACTCGTAGCTGTTTCACATCTTGTGTCATTGAATTGAATCCGTAGTTGCTATATATAGCGATTTTGAATCCATGTTGATGTATCGTTCTCGATTAGGAAAAGATCTTGATGATATTACACTTAGCTATGTCTCATCCATTAAAGATGATTCTGATATTGCATTTTATGATATCATCGGAAGTGAAGCACACGTCATCATGTTATATGAAAATAAACTCTTATCAAAAATTGAAGTAAAAAAAATACTAACCGCATTAGAAGAACTAAAGGGTGGAAACATCTCCCAGCCTGATTTTGAACCTGAAGATATTCATGAATTAATAGAATCTCTTGTTATAAAGAAAACTGGAATTGAAAATGGTGGAAAAATGCATACAGCTCGTTCACGAAATGATCAAGTGGCACTTGATATTCGACTAAAAATCCGTGATGACATTAACATATTATTACAATGTCTAATTGAAACAATCTCCACTTTACTAAAAACAGCACAAGAAAATACTAAAACAATAATGCCACTTTATACACATCTTCAACAAGCTCAAGTTGGAGTATTCTCACATTACTTGTTGTCATACGCCGATTCACTATTTCGTGATTTAGATAGATTCATGTCATTGTATACACGAGTTAATCAAAGTCCATTAGGTGCTGGTCCTGTAGGGGGAACTAGTCTTCCTATTGATAGAGACAGTACTGCAAAAATGCTTGGATTTGCATCTCTTGTAGAAAATTCAATTGATGCAACAAGTACGCGTGACTTTGTAGCAGAATATGTTGCAAACTCTGCAATCATGATGACAAATCTAAGTAGATTATCTGAAGACTTTATCATTTGGTCTTCAGCTGAATTTTCATTCATAGAACTTTCTGATGATTTTACATCCCCATCAAGTGTAATGCCACAAAAGAAAAATCCTGATATCTTAGAACTGACACGAGGAAAAACTTCTCAGGTTATAGGCTATTTGACATCTATCTTAACTACTACCAAAGGTTTACCTTCTGGTTATAGTAGAGATTTACAACAAATAAAATCTTCAATCTGGTCAACATCAAAAACATCAATCACTGCATTAATTATTATAAAATCAATGTTATCTGATCTTACAGTTAATCAGGAAAAAATGCAAAAAGCAACAGAAGAAGGATTTCTAGTTGCTTTAGATTTGGCAGAAAATTTAGTTCTTGAAAAAATACCATTCCGTTCTGCACACAACATTGTTGGTAACCTTGTCCAATTATCACATAATTCAAAAAAATTACTCTCTGATCTGGAATTAGATGACATTGAATCTCTTCAAATTAAAGAGATTAAACCAAGAAAACTTTTTGAATTAATTCAAAAAACCACTATCTCATCATCTATTAAGCAACGAACATCAAAAGGATCTTCTGGAACCTCTGAACAAACACGAATGATTGGACAAAGAAACAGAAAAATTGTAACTCTAAAAAATTCCATTAAGATTCAAAATGATAATGTAAAAAAATCATTAACATTATTGGAAAAACGAGTTAAAACACTTACAAAATAGATGCGGGTCTAGTGGGATTCGAACCCACGACAGCCGCCTTAAAAGGGCGGTGCGCTACCTGGCTGCGCTATAGACCCATGCGAGTTTTTCCATTATTGTACAATTTAGTCTTTTACCAGTCTAAAATTAAAAATGGAAACTTTAAAACCAGCACTTCTTTTTCTTGTAAATACTGCCCTTGTAGTATAGCCCGGTCTAGAATTCGGCCCTGTCACGGCTGAGACGCGGGTTCAAATCCCGCCGAGGGCGCTTTTATTTTTCAAATTAACATTATCTGATCGCATGACGTTCTACCTTGTTTGTCACAATAATCTTAAAATCCGGGCAATTTCAGTGAAAAATTGATGTCTGACGACAAAAAAGATTCTGAAGTAAAGGATGCTCCAAAAACAGATGTAGAATCAAAAAAACAGGATGGTCAAAAATCTATCAAGGCATCTAAAGATGCAGAAAAAGCAATGAAGGCAGCAGAAGAAGCAGAAGCTGCAGCAGAAGCTGCAATTGCAAAAGCCAAAGAATTGAAACAAGCTGCATCAAAAGCATCAGAAGATGAGTTCAAAGCAATTGCTGAAGAAATCAAAGCTGATGCTCCAAAAGCACCTGATGTAACTAACAAAAGAAAAAATGAAATTATATTTAGAAGAGAGATGGGCGAACCTGAATTTTTCTTAGATAAAGTAGATAGATTTCCAAAACCTATTTTATCTGAAGATGAAAAAGATGACATTACACGTAAAGCTCTCAATTATGAAGATACTACTCCTGAATACAATCCTCAAAATATTCTAGACGAACGTTTTGGGGGAACTTCAAATTATGAAACTGGAATAACTGTTCTTGGTGATGAATTACAAGCAAAACTCGATCGTCTTAGAAATGATCCTGAAGCACTTGCTGATGATATTGCGCAAGTTGAACAAAATCTTGCATATTTGGATTCATTACATCAAAATTATTATCTTGGAATGAATGTTTTCAGAACTGCAAAAGGTGGAAGAAAAGATTAAATTAATTTTGGTGATATGATGTGAGCGAACTAAAATTTGATGTTTTAAATGCAAGAGTAACTTTCAAAAATGTTCCTCTTCATTCTCTTGCTAGATTTGCATTCAAAGATGTAAATGCTGCAACAGAGGCCTTCAAAAAAATTCCTGGTGTTGAAGAATGTATTATAATTCAAACTTCTAGTAGAGTAGAAATTTTTACTGTTAGTAATCTTGAAACAGATGATTCTACTGATGCAAGAAGACCTGAAGGAAAAGGTTTGGTAATTAATCAAATGAAAGAAACTTGGGAAAAAAATTCTAGCATAGAACAAATTGATATTGATCATTTTGATCAAACCTTAGAAGTTTTCAAAGATGATGATGTCTACCTTCACCTCTTACGATTAGCTTGTGGATTGGATTCTGTAGTTGTTGGAAAACAAGAAGTTTATGATGAAATTACAAAGTCACTAGAAATTGCAAAAAAATCTGGTGCCTCTGGAAAAATTCTTAATAAATTATTTGATAGTGTAATACGACTTGCTAATTCAATCCGAGATTCAACTGAAATTAGTAAAGAAGTTTTGTCGTTAGGAGATGTTGCATTAAACTTGATAGAAGAAAAAGTTGGGTTGGATGCAAAAAAGAAGGTCTTACTCATTGGAACCGGTGAATCTGCAGCTATGGTCGCAAAAACACTAGGACAAAAAGAACTTTCATTTACAGTTACTAGCAAAGATATGCAACGTGCTACCAATTTCTCACAACTTTTGTGTGGTACTCCAATGGAGTTTGTTGATGCACTTTCAGGATTTGATAAATTTGATATTATCATAGTTGCTACTACTGCTGATTACTTTTTGATTGATCTTGAACGGATCAAACTTGTTATGAAAGAAAAGAAAAAAGGAACTCTAATTTTAGATATATCTGAGCCAAGAGCTGTAGAAGAAACTATCATGGAGTTGCCTAGAATCAAATTATTATTTAGAGATCAGGTTGCAGAAATTTATGAAGAAAATGCAAAATTAAGAGCTGGAATCGTACCTGCTGTTGAGAAAATCATTGATAAGGAATTACCAATCTTATCTGCTTCAATGAAAAGAGTTTAATTTTTTACGATTAGCCTTGTTGTCTTAGAATTACTTGTGTTAATGTCTCTACCGAATATTCTATTCCGTGTTCTTCATCACTATGTTTTCTATACGCATCGATCACATTTTCTACTTCGCCTTCAATTTCGTATTGGCATTCAAATCCGTAATCTCTACATGTAATTTTTGTCATGTGACTAATTTTGGCTGGTTAATTTTCTAAATATAAGTAAATCTGTCAAATTTTGAAGAGAAATACATTTATCCAAATCAAGAAACTTTCCTCACATGGCAGATACAAAAGCAAAGATCATCTATACTGAATTATTAAAAGAAGATCTAGTTGTAATTCGTCTAGTTCCAATAACTGGAATGCCAAAGTACAAAACTGGACAATTTCTAACTATTGGTTTACCGGTAGCTGCAGAAAATAAAATTGTGAAACGTGCATATTCGATTGCATCGCATGCTGAAAATAGAGACTATTTTGAATTTGTAATTAGATGGGTAAGAAAACCATTACCTGGTCGTGTAACCACTGAATTATTCTATCTTAGTGTTGGTGATGAAGTATTACTTGGTGATCCAACTGGCGACGACTTGATAATTGAAGACAAATATCGAAATGGAGAACCAGATAATAGAAGAGTAGTCTGTGTAGGTGGCGGAACTGGTCTTGCACCATTCATTGCATTTGCACATCACTTTCATGATACTAATGATAAAAGACAACTTGTAGTTTTACATGGTGCAAGTTATGTCGATGAATTAAGTTACAAACGTCTTCTCACTGACTTTGAAAATGAAAGTAAAGAAAGAGGAACTGATGAATGGAACTTTCTTTATAGAGCTGCAATTAGTAGACCAAAAGAACAATACAATAGATCATGGAATGGTCAAGTAGGAAGAGTTGAATCATTTTTCAAAGCAAATGCACAAGGTGTTTCTCCATTAGATGAATTAGTTGGAGAAAAAGTCACTCCTGAGAATACTAGAATTTACATTTGTGGTTATCAAGGAACCATTGATGGAGTAATGGATTATGTTGATGATAGAGGATTTGTCAATAGAGATAATCCACATGAAGATGGAACTTTTGAAGTCAAATACGAATCATACGGATAAAATTTATTTTTCTCTTGTAAGTATCTCGTCTAAAATTTCCTGATTTGCAGCTGCAATAAAAGAAACTCTTGTATCATAACTCAAATCTGCATCAAGAGGTTTGAATTCTGAATCTAAAAGCAAACCTCCTGCTTCTTTCACAATTATGTATCCTGCTGCAATATCTTGAATTCTAATTTTATCTCTTAAATCAATAAAAACATCCATCAAACCTTGTGCAAACATTGCCATTTCTAATGCATTTGCACCAAAATGTCTGGTATGACTATGATGTTCAAAAACAGGTTGCAATTTTTTCATTATTTCTTGTGATGCACCTGACGTATTGACTCCAACTATTTTGTATAATGGTGTACCTTTGTAAACTGAAATTTGTTTGTCATCTAGAAATGCACCTTTTCCTTCTGATGCAGAATACATTTCACCTGTTGAAAGATTTGTAATCACTCCGTCTGTTATGGAACTCAGCCTATTTTCTGTTGCAAATGCTAATGATGAACAAAAAAATGGTACTCCTCTAACCGCATTTGCAGAACCATCAATTGCATCCATGATGACAAATCCTTTTGGATTTTCTGATAATTCTACTCGGCCACATTCTTCTCCTAAAACTACACACTCAAAATTAATCTCTTTTAGATAATCTAAAACAGTGGTTTCTGCAGTAATATCGATATTTCTAGAAATATCTCCTCCTGCACCTCTTCCAAAATCACCCGCAGCTTTTTCTGTTCCTGCCATGTCTTTCACCGCCTCATAAATTCTTCTTGATGCTTCTTTGAGAACTTGATTAGTTTCCATTATGATTTTCAAATTTGTGGATAATTTAATTGAATAATTTTTTCATTTAATTTGAAAACCTCTTTATTCATGCTTGAAATAAATCAATTATGACGGCAACAGAATTACAAGGCTCAGGTGGATGGGTTAATGCTGAACTTACTGATGAAGAAGTCCAAAAATCAAAACTTGTACCAAACATAGACAAACACTTCCTAGCATCACTTGAAAAACTAGATCCTTCAAAAATGCTAAAACATTTCTGCAAAGCATGTAATTCTGAGTTTGATGGACCAACTGGTTTTCAAATAGAAGAAAAACCAAACGAAGAGGTTGCTAATGGATTAATCTTAATTGAGAGAGGTCAGTATACCTGTCACAAATGTAGTTCTACCATCGGCGAATATCGTGTTTTCTCACAGCCACAATAGAAACCCAACATATACATTATTAATTTCGAATCATAATGATATAACATGGAAGAAAATTACTCTTGGATCTATTTGCTCATATTCATGATCATACCACTTGCTAGAATACTCCCAAGATTATTGAGACGTGCTGGTCTCAAACAAGACATATCTGCTCGTCCTGAAACCCCACGTGGAAATTTCTTCCAAGAATCACCACCTGCGGATAATTTTAGAGAATCATCATCACCTGATAATTTTCAAGAATCTCCACGTCGAGAAGAATTTTCAACAAAAAACTGGCCTAAAGAAAAAATTGTACTTGGCTTATTGATGACTAACATATCAAAATTTGAAGAACTTCAGAAGAAAGGAAACATATCAACAAACAATCTAGATACCATTCTTCAAGATCTTGAGAAAAAAGGTCTAATGAGACCTGTAGAAAAAAGTGGTCCATTTGGAAAATCGATACAACTAAAAATTACAGAAAAAGGCGCTGCAGAGTTTAGACGAATGTAATTAGATCTTTGAACGCATAAATAGCAATTTGTTAACAATCTTTTGTGAGTGGAAAAGACGAATCAATTTTCAGTAAAAGTGCATTAATGGGAACTAAACCTGGAAAACAAATCATAAAACAAGGTTTATTCAAATCAAAAGGTTTCAAGCAATTTAATCACTATAAAGAAGAAGCAGAAAATACATTTCCAGAATTTGCTAAAAGATTTGCAAAAAATTTATTTGATCAAATAAACTCTGATGAATCTCCTAACACTACACAACAAAAATTTGCAGAAGAAGTTGGTTCAACGGAAATTATTCTTAATGCTTCTGAAATAGACCCTATCAAATCGAAACTATCTGATTTTGATACTCTACACGACCGAGTTCTTAGAATTCTAAACTCAAATTTTGTAAAAATGACATTTCCTGTATTCAATGGTCTTTTTGATGCGTCAACTGATTACTTTAAAGATGATCCAAGTACTAACATGCGCGAGGATATTGTAGACGGTCACATAATTGCAATAGATCTTAGTGAACCAATGGATAGAATTGTAGACAAAGATGAGGATCTAGAATATCTTGATGATTACAAACTAATGAATCCATATATTCTAAAACTCGCAAGAGAAAAAATTTCAAAAGGTGGCGAGGATGTGCTAAAAGAATTTGAAGAAGGATTCAAGCAGGCAAGAATTGGACAATACCTTGATACAAAATTAAAAGATAAACCTACATCAATTACCGAAGAAGAATTAGTTGAGAGTTACAAGAAATATCGTTCTGTTATGGGTACAGCTGGTCGAAACATGGCATTAAATCGTGCACCGTTAGCTGATATCTTTTACACTGGAATGGCAAAAGCCGCAGAATCTGTAGGATGTGGAAATGAAATTGAAGATAGCATTAGAGATAAAGCTGCAAAAATACCATCATGGCCACTGTTCTATTCTCTAAAAATGAATGATGTAAAGAGTGGATTTGAAGAAACCATGAATCACAGTGAATCTTATCTTAATGATGCTAGAGCCGATCTTGAAAAACTCCCAGATAGTTTCTCACATCGAAAATTCTTAGAATTTTTGTTCCTAACTGTCGAACACTATAATCTATTTTGGTATAAAAAACTCCAAGAAGCGAATATCTGGTCAGATTTGACTCAAAACCTTCCTAAGTGATACAAATGATGTGGTCCGAAAAATACCGACCTCAAAATATTTTTGATATGGTTGGAAATGAAGATGCTAGAAAACAATTTGTTGAATGGTTTGGAAAATGGAAAAAAGGAACAAAACCACTATTATTGATTGGCCCTCCTGGAATTGGAAAAACAACAATGTGTTTTCTCGCAGGAAAACAATTTGGATATGACATGATTAGTCTTAACGCAAGTGATGTTAGAAACAAAAAAAATATTCAAGAAATACTAACCCCTGTACTTGGAAATCAAACTGTTCTTGGTGAACCTATGATTTTCATTGATGAAGTAGATGGGATACATGGGCGTTCTGATTATGGAGGAGTTGAAGCTCTCATTAACATCTTAAAAGAACCAACCGTTCCAATCGTACTTGCTGGCAATTATGGTTCTTCTGATAAAATGAAGAAAATAAAAAAAGTTGTAAAAACTTTGCAGATTAGTCCGTTGTCGCCTAGATTTCTTAAATTATATCTTGATATGATATTAGAAAAAGAAAAAGCAAAAATTAATCCTGGAAGACTGATAAAATTAATTACTGATTCAAAAGGTGATATTCGTTCTATGATAAACTCTGCACAAGCATTAGTTACTGGATTTGAACCTAATACTGAAAAATCATTTGAATCTCTAAACATTGAAGATGGATTAAATGCATTTTTCAAATCACAATCACTTGAGGAAGCAAGAGTTGTTTTATTCTCTTTAAGAATTGATCCTAGAGAAAAAATTAATGCATTTTATTCAAGTATTATTACTAGTAATCTATCTTCAGATAAAATGTCTAAAGCACTAGAAATTATTTCAGAAGCTGATTTACTTTATGGAAAAATAATGAAAACACAAAATTGGAGATTACTACGTTATCTTGATTCAATCTTACTATCACTTTATGAAAAAGATTCTTCTGCTAGATACACTCAGTATAATCTCTCTTGGCCATTGTTGAATAGATTACGATGGGATGGTGCAAAAATCAAAGCTATTGGTTCAACATTATCTAAAAAACTTCATGTATCAAATAGTACCTTTGCAACATTTTTCTTTCCATTTATTTTATCATTGAAGAAAAATGATTCTATTGAACTTGAATTTGAAGAAACGTATGAAGAATTAATTGAAAAGGAGATTGAACTTTTACAATGAGCTGGCGAAAAATTACAATGAAATTTGATGGTACATGCATAGTATGTAATGAAAAAATCAATGTAAATGAAATTGGTCTATGGTCAAAAGGTTTAGGAGTAAAACATGAAAAATGTGTTGAAACTGAAGATCTCAAATGTATGATATGTGATAGCTCTGCTGGGTGCTCCCAGTGTGAATTTCAAGATGATTGTGATCGTTCAGTTGTTTCTCAACTATGCATATGTAAAAAATGTGAAGGATTAGGAAATTCTTATGAAACATATCAAAACTCTCTTAAAAAGAAATTTTCGTTATTAAATCTCAAAAATTAGCAATTTTTGTTTTGTTTAACTTAAATTAATATATGATATCTGGGGCGAGAAATCGCGGACATGCATTCTGATAAACTAAATGAATATCTGAATAACAAAAAAACCTCACTTCAAGGTGGTGGTCAGGATAGAATTAAGGCCCAACATGAAAAGGGTAAACTGACTGCTAGAGAACGTATTGATCTACTCTGTGATGATGGAACTTTCGTTGAACTTGATGCAATGACTACACATCATTATTTTGATTACGATATGCAGAAAAAGAAATTTTTCACTGATGGTGTAGTTGGTGGTTATGGAAAAATCAATGGCCGTCAAGTCTATGTTTTTGCATATGATTTCACTGTTTTAGGTGGAACCTTAAGTCAGATGGGAGCTAAAAAAATTACTAAATTAATGGATCATGCAACTAGAAATGGTTGTCCAATAGTTGGAATTGCTGATTCTGGTGGTGCAAGAATTCAAGAGGGAATCTTAAGTCTCGATGGTTTTGCAGATATTTTCTATCATAACCAATTAGCATCTGGTGTAGTTCCACAAATTACTGCAAGTATTGGTCCTTCTGCTGGTGGTGCTGTTTACTCTCCTGCAATGACTGATTTTGTTATAATGGTTGAAAAAGCTGGAACTATGTTTGTAACTGGTCCTGATGTTGTAAAAACAGTTCTTGGAGAAGAAATATCCTTTGATGAATTAGGTGGTGCAATGACTCATGGAACAAAGAGTGGCGTTGCTCACTTTGTAGCTAAAAATGAATACGAATGTATGGACTATATCAAAACATTACTTTCCTACATTCCACAAAATAATGCTGAAACTCCACCTTCTGTTACAACATCTGATGATCCTAACAGATTAGATAATAATTTAATAAATATTCTACCTGATGATGCTTTACAACCTTATGATATGAAAGAAATTATTCTTTCAATCTTAGATGATAACAAATTCTTTGAAATCCATGAACTATTTGCACAAAATGTTATTGTTGGTTTTGGTAGAATGAATGGTAAAACTGTTGGAATTGTAGCAAATCAACCAATGTTTTTGGCAGGTGCATTAGATATTGATTCATCAAACAAAGCATCACGTTTCATTCGTTTCTGTGATTGTTATGGTATTCCACTAATTACTTTAGTTGACACTCCTGGATACATGCCGGGTTCAAATCAAGAACACAATGGAATAATTCGTCATGGAAGTAAATTACTATACTCTTACTGTGAAGCTACTGTTCCAAAAATTACAGTTGTCATTGGAAAAGCATACGGTGGTGCATACATTGCAATGTCAAGCAAAAATCTAGGAACTGATGTGAATTATGCATGGCCAACTGCACAAATTGCTGTACTTGGATCTGAGGGCGCTGTAAAAATTATGAATAGAAAAGAATTGGCAAGTTCTGATAATCCTGATGAATTAAAAAAGAAATTAGTTGATGAATTTACCGAGAAATTTGCAAATCCTTACGTTGCAGCATCAAATGGAACCGTAGATACCGTTATTGATCCGGCAGAGACTCGACCAATGCTTATCAAAGCACTCGAAATGCTCAGCAATAAACGTGAAAAACAACTTCCTAGAAAACATGGAAATATCAACCTGTGATTAGATATGATTGAAAAAGTACTGATAGCCAACAGAGGAGAAATTGCCCTTCGTGTAATGAAAACTTGTAAGGCTTTAGGAATAAAGACTGTGGCAGTTTATTCTGATGAAGATGTTAACTCCCTTCATGTAAAAACTGCTGACGAGTCATATTACATTGGTGAGGCTGCTCCTGCAAAGAGCTATCTTAATCAAGAAAAAATTCTTGACGTCATGTTGTCGTCTGGTACCGATGCTGTACATCCTGGTTATGGTTTTCTTTCAGAAAATGATGACTTTGCACGATTATGTGAAAAAAATAAAATTAACTTTATCGGTCCTTCTGCTGATTCAATGAATCTTTGTGGTGATAAGATGCGTTGTAAAGCAGCAATGCTTGATGCTAATGTCCCAACCGTACCTGGAAGTCCAGGTTTAGTAAAAGATGCAGATGAAGCAGAAAAAATTGCAAATGATATTGGTTATCCTGTACTTTTGAAATCCGTTTATGGTGGTGGAGGTCGTGGAATTAGATTAGTTACTAATGATAAAGAATTACAGGAAGGTTTTGAAACTGTTACATCTGAATCCATAGCTGCTGTTGGAAAATCTGCAATTATTGTTGAAAAATTCCTAGAGAAAACGCGACACATTGAATATCAAATGTGTAGAGACAAACATGGTAATACTGTACATCTCTTTGAGAGAGAATGTTCCATTCAGAGACGAAATCAAAAATTAATTGAACAAACTCCATCTCCTGTAGTCGATGATGCAAAAAGAGAAGAAATTGGTGAATTAGTTGTTAAAGCAGCAAAAGCCGTTGATTATACTAACTTGGGCACTGCAGAATTTCTTAGAGCAGATTCTGGTGAATTTTATTTCATTGAAATCAATGCAAGATTACAAGTAGAACACCCAATCTCTGAAATGGTATCTGGATTAGATTTTGTTAAACTTCAACTAGATATTGCAAATGGAGAAACATTACCATTCAAACAATCTGATTTGAAAATGAATGGTTATGCAATTGAATGTAGAATCAACGCTGAAGATACTTTCTTAGACTTTGCACCATCAACTGGTCCTGTCCCTTACGTTACAATTCCTTCAGGTCCGAGCGTTAGATGTGACACATATCTATATCCTGGATGCACTGTATCTCCATTTTATGATTCTTTGATGGCAAAACTCTGTACTTGGGGAAAAACATTTGATGAATCTAGATTAAGAATGCTAAGTGCATTAGATGACTTTGATATTCAGGGTGTAGAAACTTCAATTCCTTTATACAAAACCATTCTAAATTCTGAAGAATACAAGACTGGAAATTTATCAACTGACTTTTTGAAAAGATTTGAAATGATTGAAAAATTAGAAAAAGATCTAATTCAAGATAGAAAAGACAAACAAATTCCTGCTATTGCTTCTGCAATAATGCATTCTGAATTTTATAAAAGTAAAGTACAATCACAAAATTCCAGAAATCAAAACTGGAAAAATAAGATGGATAGTGTGTAAAAATGAAATACAAAGTTCAAGATACTGATGATATTGTAGATGGTGAAATCTTAGAGAAATTATCACAGAATGAATACAAAATTAAGATCAAAGATAATGAATATGTTGTAAAAATTCTTAACATGGATTCAAATGTTATGGAATTTGTTTTGAATAATGAATTTCATTCAGTTAGATATGTTGATAGTCAAACTTCTGAGATGAATTTCATTGTTGACGGTTCATCAATGTCTGTAAACATGAATTCACATCTTGATGATATTGTTTACAAAAACTCCGGTGGATCTGATTCTGGTGCTGGTCAATCTACTTTGCGTAGTCAAATCCCTGGTAAAGTTGTATCAATAAATGCAGGTGAAGGTACTGAAGTCAAGAAAGGTGACACAGTTTGTACCTTAGAATCTATGAAGATGCAAGTTGCTGTCAAAGCACAAAAAGATGGTACAGTCAAAGGTATCAAAATTAAAGAAGGTAATTCTGTAAACAAAAATGATATTATTGCTGAAATTGAATAACTAGTTTTATTTTAGAACGTTCATAATTTCACTGTAATCTGGTTCTTTCAATGGATCTTCTGAAACCCATTTCCAAATCACTTTATGTTCTTCATCTAAAATGAAAACTGAACGCTTTGCTGCATTGTAATCTTTAACGTGTAACAAATCTTTTAACAAAATATCATAGTCTTTGATTGTTTGACTTGTATAATCTCCTAGTACTGGAAAATTATAATTGTTCTTTTCTGCAAATGCCTTATTTGCAAATGGTCCGTCATTACTAATTGCAATTACTTGTGCTCCTAGCGCTGAAATATCATTTAATGAATCTCTGAATTTACAAAGTTCAACTTCACATACTGGAGAACTGGCTGCAACGAAAAATGAGATAACGACTTTTTTGCCTTTAAACTCATCTAGGGATCTAAATTTTAGATCTCCATCAACTAGTTCAAATTTTGGTGCTTGATCTCCAACATTGACTGCCATAGGAATCCTCATTTATTGTCGTATATCAATTTAGAGGACTTTGTAAAAACCAAATTTTGATCGAAAAAATTCTCTATAGCTTTATATTTTGACCGAAGGGAGTCGGTTTAACTTGGTTGGCGAGAGTGTAGCATCATACAGTAATGTATTACTCATGTTTGGCTTTGCATGTGCCGCAATGGCACCTGCCCTTTTGGTATCTAGAATGATATCTCCTGAAAACAAGAAACAACCAAATCCTGTAAAGACACTTCCTATGGAATGTGGTCAAGTCCCATCTGGTGCTGGTCGAACTCATTTCATGATGCAATATTATGCATATGTTCTAATGTTCGTTATTTTTGATGTCATGGCAATTTTCCTGTATGCTTGGGGTAGCTCTCTTTTAGACCTTCCACGAACTGCAACTTTACCAATTATTGCCTTCTTAGGAATTATGTTTGCCGCAATGGCATACGCGTTATACCAATCAAAGAGGAAAGACATATGGTAATTCTATATACTAGTTACAACTATCAAGGTGAGGGACTAAGTTGCTAAAAGAACTCGTTACACCACAAAATGCAAATGTGTTTGTTGGAAAACTTGGCGACATTTTGTACAAAGCAGTTGATCAACCATTAGGTATGGCAATCAACTGGGGAAGAATGTGGTCTTTATGGCCAGTACACATTGAAACAGCATGTTGTAGTGTTGAGTTTGGAGCAGCATCGAGTCCAAGATACGACGTAGAAAGATTCGGTATCATCGAAGCTTTTGGATCATTACGACAGTGTGATCTTGTCGTAGTACAAGGAACAATCACAAGAAAAATGGCACCAAGACTTAGATTAGTCTATGATCAAATGCCAGAACCAAAATATGTAATTGCCATGGGTGCATGCGCAATTACTGGCGGTCTGTACTTTGATTCATACAATGTGTTGCCTGGCATCGACGGAATTCTTCCAGTTGATGTCTATGTTCCTGGTTGCCCTCCTAGACCTGAAACCTTGATTCAAGGATGCATGTTGTTGCAAGAGAAAATCAAAAGGATGAAGGCTAGATAGGTAAAAAATTATGAGTAAGTCTGAAAAAAAAGTAACTTCAAAAGATGAAGATAAGAAAAAATCTGAAGAAAAAGCTATTGGTGATGCAATTATTGCAGCAGCAAATGCAAGACGAGAAGAACTTGCAAAAGAAGCTTTAGCAACACGTTCTAACAAAACTTTACCAAAAGTGGTTAAAGAAAAATCTAAAGAAGAAAAACCAAAGGAATCAAAACCTAAAGAAGAAAAACCAAAGGAATCAAAACCTAAAGAAGAAAAACCTAAAGCAGCACCTCCTTCAAAAACAGATACTGAAAAAGAATCTCTACCTGAATTTGAAAAATCTTTCGTTGATAAGATTTCAAGTCAATTTACTGGCGATGTAGAAGTTGGATATATCAAAGAAAATAGAACTAGAGTAAATGTAAAAAAAGAGAAAATTCTCGAAGTTGCACAATTTATCAAAGATAACTTACCTTTCGATCATGCAGAATCTGTTACTGGGGTTGATTTCCCTGAAGATAAGGAAATTGGCGTTGTATACCACTTGGGTTCCTACACAGATCCTACCTATTCAAAACAAGTCTTAGCACTTGCAACCAGAGTTCCACGTGAGGAAAATCCCAATCCTGGAAATGATTCTACAAAATTACCAAGTTTGAGAGATATGTTTTACAGTGTTGAGTTTCATGAACGTGAAATATTTGAAATGCTTGGAGTTTACTTTGAAAGTCATCCTGATAATCGACGTTTACTATTGCCTGAAGATTGGGCAGATCTACCTCCACTAAGAAAGGACTTTAGGAATAAAGGAAGATAAAATGGCTGAACAAGTAATTCCAACTAAAAAAATGCCTCCTGGTCTACAGGTAGAAAATATAGACGATAGAATTATGACACTAAATGTCGGTCCACAACATCCTGGTTCTGGACACATGAGAATTATTGTAAAGATTGATGGTGATTACATAGTCGATGCAGATCCTGATCCTGGTTACGTTCATCGTGGTGAAGAAAAAATGGCTGAATCTAGAAACTACATTACAAATATTCCTCATCTAGAGCGACCTGTAATTCATGATTCTTGTAATATTTTGTATCCTTATGTTTTAGGAGTAGAAGATTTAGTAGGAATTGAAGTTCCAGAACGTGCAAAGTATGTTCGTGTAATTGCAGCAGAACTAAACAGATGTATCTATATTCAATACTGGCTTGCAATCTATGGAATATTTCTTGGACATTCTACAATGTTTATGTGGCCTGCAGGAGATAGGGAACTTTTAATTGATTTAATGGAAAAAATTACTGGTGCTAGAGTAACACATGCATACTTTATCCCAGGTGGTGTTAGAAATGATGTTCCTGCAAACTTTGAAGATGTGTGTTTACGTCAAGTAAATTACTTTGAAAAACGTATCAAAGAATACGCTGATATCTTTTATGATAATCCAATTCTAAAAGCACGAACCGAAGACACCGGAGTATTATCTAGAGAAGATGCAATTCGTTTAGGAACTACAGGTTCAGTTCTTCGCGCAAGTGGTGTCGATTATGATCTAAGAATCAAAGAACCCTATGACGTCTATGATGAACTTGATGTACATACCAATGTACTAAAATCTGGTGACTCATATGCACGTTCTAAAATCCCTTGGCTTGATATGTTAGAGAGTTGTAATATTATTAGACAAGCATTAGAGAAAATGCCAAAATCAGGCTCTATTAGAACAAAACTCAAACCAAATCCAAAAGGTAGAGAAGATGAAGTTTATCGTAGAGTTGAAAGTGGAAGAGGTTCAGCAGGTTGTCACATCATTTCAAGAGGAAAACCTGAACCATATCGTCTAAAACTTAGTGTAAGTTCTTTCAGAAATTTAATTGCATTACCATACTTGCTAAAAGGAGAAAAACTTGGAAACATGCCTGCAGTTTATTGGAGTCTAAACTATTGGCCCGTGGAGGCTGACCGATAAATGTCTGTTATTGCACCAAAATTCCGTCTTGGATATTTTCTAAAAGGAATTTTTGATAATGCCTTTTGGATTCTAACAATTGTAACACTTGCAGGAATTCCAGCAATTCAAATTGTATTATTCTATCTAGAGTTACCGGTAATTGACGGTGAACTTCTAACCGCTTTCTTGGCATTTACATGGCTGTTTAACCCGACAATGCAGATTCCATTAATCAAGGCGCTTATCTATTCTGATTTATTTAGAATTGTAGCCTTCCCTGGATTTGGTTTTGCAGCATTGATAGCTGCAGGAACAATCTTTGTTGAAAGAAAAATGTTAGCGAAACTACAACTTCGTGTTGGTCCATTTTATTGTGGCAAAGTTGAAGGTATTTTACAACTAGCAGGTGATGGCTTGAAATTAATCTCAAAAGAAATTATCATTCCTGCAAAAGCTGACAAACCATTATTCTGGGCAGCGCCGGTATTATTTGTCGGTACTGCTGCTGCATTTGTCGCATTAATTCCTGTTGCACCTGGTGGATGGGTTGTTGCAGACTTGGATGTAGGTTTACTTGCAGTATTTGCAGTAATTGGATTCTTCCCAATCATTACAATTTTATCAGCATGGTCTGCTAACAGTAAATTCCCATTCATTGGTGGAATTAGAGCACTTCACCAAATGGTATCGTTTGAAATTCCATTAATCCTATCTCTATTGGGAGTTGTAATTTTAACTGGAACGCTTAATCTTAGTGAAATTGTAGAATCTCAAAGTAGTTTCCCTTGGATTATCTTCATGCCAATTGGTGCAATTGTTTTCTTTACTACTATGTTAGCTGAACTAGAAAGAATTCCATTTGATCTTCCAGAAGCAGAAAGTGAGATTGTAGCAGGATGGTTAACTGAATTTTCTGGAATGATGTATGGATTAGTTCAATTAGGTTCTTATCTCAAACTTTATGCGTTTGCAGCATTATTTGTAATAATTTTCTTAGGTGGATGGACCGGTCCTGTATTCTGGCCTCCATTAGAGACTGAACTAATTACCGAAGGTATTCCAATTCCAAACTATGCTGGTGACCCAATTCTCACAGTTAACACACCTGGTTTACCATTACTTGACAAAGATCCAAACGAATGGGTCCTGCAGGAACAGGGTGAACTGGTGTATACTAGCGGACAGCTATTAGTTAGCGGCGTTATTTGGTTTGTACTAAAAACAGTTGGAGTAATTTTCTTTATACTATTACCAAGAGGTGTATTCCCAAGAATCAGACTCGATATGTTGTTGCACATTGGTTGGTACAAACTAATTGGTTTGTCCTTCGTTAACATCTTTATTGCACTCGGATTGGTGTATGCTGGAGTAATAGGACCTGGAGGAATTTTGTAATGGGAACTGCAACTGGAATCATCAAAGCATTAAACTCCGGAATTAAACATCTGGCAGTAAAACGTTTTACTTTGAGATATCCTGAACAAAAATTGAAATTTGTTGGAGATGGTTACCAATTTGATCCTGCATCTGGTGTTGCTATTGCAGGTCTAAAGGGTAGACACATGTTATTCCATGATCATTGTACTGGATGCCAATTATGTTCAATTGCATGTGAAGGCGTTGCCGAAGCAATTGCAATGGTAAAAGTTCCTGACAAGTGGGGACAAAATGCAAAATCAATCATGCCACAAATTGACTATGGAAAATGTGTCTTTTGCGGATTATGTGTTGACGCATGTCCATTTTATGCATTATACATGTCAAATGATTATGAATTATCATCATTTACAAAAGAGGGCTTAATTTACACACCTGCACAATTACAGGTTAAACCACAAGTTCAACAAGATTCAGAATTAATTATTGATAAACGGGGCGCCAGACATGGCTGATGCTCTGTTCTTAGCTATTTCTGTATTAACAATCGGCTCTGCAATTGCAGCACTTGAAATGCGTTCACTTGTTTACGGTTCAATTGCATTAATGGGAACATTAGGTGGTGTTGCAGGCTTTTACGTAATGTTAGATTCTCCATTTGTCGCAATGTTCCAATTAGCAGTTTATGTTGGCTCCATTGCTGTTCTTATCTTATTCACTGTCATGCTTGTAAAAAGAGAACTCATATTCAAAAAAATTGAAGACCCGAAAAGAAAATTCGCTGGAATTGGCTTAATGTTAATTGTAATTCTTGCACTAGGTGCAGTCATTATGGATTCTGGAATTAAAACAATCAGTACCGACTCTGATCCTGTTGACTTTAGAGAAATTGGTGGTGACTTTCTCACATATTATTGGCCTGCATTAATCTTGATGGCCCTAATTTTAGCAGGTTCTGTCATGGGTGCATTAGTTCTAGCACGAAGGGAGGATACAATAGAAAATGAGCAATGAGCTAATTGAATTTGTATTAGTATCCGTTGCTTTGTTAGGTATTGGAATTTATGGTTTAGCGGTAAAAAGAAATGCAATCAGAATGTTATTTGCAGTTGAAATTATTGTCAACGCTGCAAACCTCAATCTTGTTGCATTTGCTAGATTTATGCCACACAGTGGTGGACAAACACTTGCATTATTCTCAATTGCAATTGCTGCAGCAGAAGTTGCAGTCGGACTTGCATTAATTATTGTAGCATATCGTATGTACAAAAACATCGATATTGCAGACTTCAGGAGCTTGAAAGGCTAATGGAATTTGTACTTTTACAGGCGGTATTTTTACCACTGTTACTGTCTCCGGTTGCATATCTAATCGGAAGAAATTATGGTCCTACATATGCAACATGGTTTACCTTTGGTTTACTTCTATACTGTTCTGTTATTCTGATTAATGCAGCATTAGGCGGAACATACGAAGAACATTATCCATGGACTACAATGTTCGGTGAATTTGGTTTCATGCTAGATGGACTTGCTACTCCATTTGCAATAATCATTTACATATTGTGTACAGTTCTTGCACTATACTCAAAACCATACATGGTTCATAAATTCGAAGAATTATTCAAAGAACATTATCATCAAAATGCAACAACTGATGGTCAGACAACTGCAGTAGTTGAATCTGTTGCACTACAGACCTATGTCAACCGTCAATCTGGTCTCTACTTTGCAATGTTCCTAGTCTTTGCAATGGGAATGCTTGGAACCGTTTTATCTACAAATCTCATTGAATTTTACATATTTTTCGAAGTTATGCTCATACCATCATTTTTCCTAGTTGCTTTCTATGGAGATGGAAATAGACGTAGAATTGCTTTACAATTCTTATTCTGGACTCACGTTGGTGCAGTCGTTCTATTACTTGGTTTCCTAGCAATCGGTCTAAGTGTTGGAAGCTTTGATTTTGTAGATATCAATGAAGCAGCAATTGACCCTGATATCCTGGTGGTATCTGCTGTTGCTATAATCTTAGGATTGGGTGTAAAACTTGCAGCCTTTGTATTCCATGTTTGGCTGCCTTATGCTCATGGTGCGGCTCCGACACCAATCAGTGCTCTACTTTCTCCAGCTATGATTGGAATTGGTGCATATGGATTATTCAGGTTAATCGTAGAGTTCATGCCACAAACGTACGGCGACATTTCAATAATGTTGAACATTTGGGGTGTTGTAACAATGTTCTATGGTGGCGCTATGGCGTTAATGCAAGATGATTTCAAACGAATGCTTGCATATTCTAGTATCAGTCAGATGGGTTACCTGCTATTTGCAATTGGTTCATTTTCTACTTATGGTCTAGCCGGTGCGGAAATGATGTATGTTTCACACGGTTTAGGTAAAGGATTACTCTTCATGACCGCTGGTGTAATCATAGTTCAAGTTGGAACAAGAAGCTTCTCTAAACTTGGTGGTCTTGCAAGTAAAATGCCAATTACCGCAGTATGTGCTGTAATTGGTGCATTAACAATAATGGGTATTCCTCCAACAAGCGGATTCATGGGAGAATGGATGGTCTTCTATGGTGCATTAGAAACTGCAATAGAAGAAGGAAACGATTTACGAAGTCTCATGTTTGCATTAGGTTTGATTGCTACTGCACTTACAATGTCTTACATTCTTTGGATGCTAAAACGAGTCTTCTTTGGAAAATTACCTGAGAACTTACAAAATGTAAAAGACGGAAGCTGGTATATGCTTGCGCCAATGATGGTTTTAGCAGGATTTACTATCGTCGTTGGAATTTATCCTGACATATTCCTAGGACACATCATGCCATACATGCAAGGAGTGATGGGGGGATAGTAAATGGCAGACTTCTTTGGAATCCCTGTAAGTGAACTTAATGTCTGGTTAATCTGGATACTTCCATTTGCAGCAGCCATGATAATTCCTGCAGTTGGTAAATTCTCAAAATTATCTACCGGTAGAGTTGCAGTTGCATTTGCTTTAATGAGTGCAATTTCTGCAGCAACATTGTTCCCAATGGCATTGGAAGCACATGAGATTCATCACCAAGTTATGTGGATTGATGCAATCGGTCTCAAAGCAGGTGTTCTCGCTGATCCTCTATCAATCATAATGGCAAATGTAGTCGGATGGATTTCTTTCCTAATCATGGTTTACAGTACAGGTTACATGAAAGGTGACAAAGACATCACTCGATTCTGGTTCTGGATGATGTTCTTTATTGGTTCCATGCAACTGATCATACTTTCTGATAATCTATTACAAGTCTTCTTTGGTTGGGAAGGAGTGGGTCTTGCGTCGTATGCTTTGATCAGCTTCTGGTATCGTGATAAGAAGAAAGATCACGTTGGACAAGAAGGTCGTTCTGCACTTGGTGTTATGGAATATTTCTCTCCAACACATGCTGGAATGAAGGCCTTCATCATGACCAAAGTTGGTGATGTAATGATGCTTTCAGGAATGTTACTTCTTTTCTTGTTTGCTGGAACATTTGGATTTAAAGAATTAGTTTCTGATACTGCTTGGGCGGTAGAAATGTCTGCCCAGGGATTGTTAGTTCCTGCATTTGTTTTACTATTTGGTGGTGCAATGGGTAAATCTGCACAATTCCCACTTAACGAATGGCTCTTAGAAGCAATGACCGGTCCTACCGCTGTATCTGCATTAATCCATGCAGCAACAATGGTCAAGGCTGGTGTATTTTTAGTTGCAAGAATTGGACCAATTGTATTTGCATTAGCAGCTGCAGGAATTCTTGCAGACCAATTCTTCGAAATCATTGCATGGGTTGGTGCAATCACTGCATTATTACTTGCAACTCAAGGAATGGTTAATCCTGAAATTAAGAAAGTCTTGGCATACTCAACCGGTTCACAAATTGGTTACATGATGTTAGCCCTTGGTGTCGCAGGTCTTTCACACCAATATGTTGATGGTTACACAGCTGGATTCTTCCACTTAATATCTCACGCAATGTTCAAAGCATCATTATTCATGGCGGCGGGTTCATTACTGCATGTAGTTGGTTCTCGGTTCATGACCGATATGGGTGGACTGAAAAAACAAATGAAAAAGACGTATGCGTTCATGTGGGCTGCAGGTCTTGGGCTAATGGGTGCTCCATTTATCACAACAGGATTCTGGAGTAAGGATGCAATATTTGCAGCAGTTTATGAAGCTGACAGTTCTTGGGCATTACCGTTATTCCTTATCGCAGTTCTAACTGCAGTTATTACAGCATTTTACACCACAAGAATGATTGGAATGGTATTCTTTGGAAAGAACAGTAAACATATTGAAAAGATGGAAAGCGAAGGCAATCATATACACGAAGCACCAAGATCAATGTGGATTCCATATGGAATTCTTGCAGTACTAACAATAGGAATTGGATTAATCGGATTATCTGCAGAAGAGGAATTACATCATCTATTTGAGGAATATCTCGTACACTCATTTGGAATCGAATCATCTCACTATGGTGGAGAAGAATCTGTATTGCCTGGATTCCTTTCAGGACTTAACCCTGTAGCACTTGGAGCATCACTAGTTGCATTTGCAACAGGCTTTGGATTAGGATATATCTTCTACATTGGACGATGGGTGGATCCGGCCAAATTTGTAAACTCTAACATTTTCTTTTACTCAATGCATAAACTATTCTTGAACAGATGGTATCTCAATGCCTTTGTTTATTGGGGCTTTGTTGTCGCACCATTGTGGATGGCACGTGGAATCTGGAGATACTTTGAACGTACAGCAATTGATACTGGAATGAACATCGGATTTGAGAAAGCTGTTGGTTGGAGTGCTAGAGTTGTTCAAGGAACACAAACAGGCGTATCGCAATCTTATCTTTACATATTTGGAGCTGGACTACTTTTCGTAGTTCTGATATTGTTACTATAGGTGTTTATGATGATCGAACTAACTTCCACCCCAATAATCATAATGGTAATTCTTGGTATCGCAGGAATGATAATTCCTGTAATCAATGTTGTAAGAAAAGAACAGGGTAGTTCAACATTTTATGGATTAATTGCATTTGGTGCATTACTCTTATCCCTTGGTTATGTAATTTACCGATTCTATACAGACTCTGTTGCAGATGCCGCTATCTTCTCCAGTGATGTTTTAGTTGACGATGGATTTGGTTCATTCTTTGCAATTGCAATGCTCATTGTATCAATAATGGCAGTTGCCGGTTCTTTCAATTACATGAGAAATAAATCAAATCCAGCAATTTACTTCTCATTAATTTTACTTTCAAGTATTGGTATGGTCTTGATTGCATTTTCAACAGACCTGGTTATGTTATTTGTAGCATGGGAGCTGATGAGTATTCCAACATACATCCTTGCAGGATATAACAAGAAAGACCCGTCATCAAACGAAGCTGCCATCAAGTACTTTTTGTTTGGAGCATTATCTTCTGGAATTATCATATATGGCATCTCACTTGCATACGGAATTACCGGTTCTACAAACATCGGTGATGTCATTTACGGATTCTCAAATCTATCTCCAGACATGCTTCCGATTGGCTTACTTGCAGTTGGTATGTTCATTGCTGGATTTGGATTCAAAATGGGACTTGTTCCATTCCACATGTGGCTACCAGATACATACGAAGGTGCACCAACACCAATCACAGCATTACTCGCTGCAGGAACCAAAAAAGCAGGATTTGCTGCTGCATTAAGAGTTGTAATTATGGGTGCTGCGGCGCTAAACCTTGACTGGACGTTAGCGTTAGGAGTGATTGCCATAATGACGATGACTATCGGTAATATCGCAGCAATCATGCAAAAGAATCTCACAAGAATGCTTGCATACTCTAGTATTGGTCATGCAGGTTACATCTTAATTGGTATCTCACTTGCGCCGTTCAGCGGATTAGGATTACAGGCATCATTATTCCACATTCTAAATCATGCTGTGATGAAAGGTGCAGCATTTATCGCAATAGCAGGAATTGTCACAACACTTGGAATTGTACATTTAGATAAAATCAAGGGACTTGGTAGAAAAATGCCAATTACTGCATTTGGTCTTGTCATCTCATTACTTGCTTTAGCTGGTGTACCGCCACTTAATGGATTCTGGAGTAAACTTATGCTGTTTGGTTCTGCCATTGATGCAACAAGCGTTGTTTGGTGGGCTCCATGGCTTGCAATAGCTGGAGTATTGAACAGTGCATTATCTCTAGCATACTATGGTTGGATTATACGAAAGATGTACTTTGAAGGTGAAACAGAAAAACGAGTCAAAGAACCTGCATCAATTGTAGGTGTAATGATATTCTCTGTAATCTTTATGGTAACAATTGGTGTATACCCAGAACCAATAATACAATTTGTAGAAATGATTACGCCTTCAATGACTGCAGTTATGCCTTAAACTCTGTGAAACTTACTAATTCTTCCAAGTTGTGTTTTGAATCAGAATCTTTTACTTTTCTTAGACTCTCAAGAGCTTTTTGCGAATAAGATTTCAATAACTCTTCCATCTTGTTGAATACAACTCTAGGATCTGAACTCTTCTTAACTAGTAAATTAAATAATTTATCTTCATTTTTCCAATCCATCAAATCATCTTTAATTTGATACGCAATTCCAATATTTTTTCCATATTCTGCTAATCCTGAAATTTCTTCCTCACTTCCGCCTCCAATCACTGCTCCTAGTTTGGCTGCCATCTCAAAGGCAGTTGCGGTCTTGTAATCCATCACCTTGATGTAATCTTCAAATGTTACATCTTCACTTTCTTCTAGTTTTCCTTCTAACACTTCTCCTTCACTCATGAGCATTGCAGCTGTTGCCAAATCTTTGGTAACTCGTGCTTTGTCTAATCTAGATGAAATGTTTAGAATTAATCCTAGAACAAAGTCTCCTGTTAGAACACTTGTGTTATACCCATATTTGATATGGAATGGATCCTTGTGTCTTCTCTGAGTTTCATTATCAATAATATCGTCATGTATGACTGATTCTGTATGGAGCAGTTCGATTGCACATGCTCCTGCATACACATTCTCATCAATCTCTCCGACACATTCGGCTGCCAAAAGTGAGATTATTGGTCTGATTCGTTTTCCACCGTCTAATGCATATTTTAGAGGCTCACAAAATTCTGATTCTGAGTATAGTTCTAACTCATTTTGTAAGGCTGAATCAATCTTCTCGATGTACTTGCTGTACACTTCCAAAAGTGGATTAATTTCTATATTTTTTCTGTCCAAAAATTATCTAATCAAAATTTTCTGAAATAACATATTAAACTTTAGAATTGAATGCTCCCGTCGGGATTCGAACCCGAGTCTCAGGCGTGAAAGGCCTAAATGCTTGACCGGACTACACTACAGGAGCTTAAAATTCCGGCTCTTCTAATCCATAAAACTTTTTGTAATCACAAGCTTTTTTATCCTAATTCCAAGAATATCATTCATGGGTTCTCTAATCAAACGAATCGATCAAATCATTGAAGACAAAAGTTTACTCAAACATCCATTTTACGAAATGTGGTCTGATGGTAAACTGGAACTAGATTCGCTAAAAGGCTACTCTAAAGAGTACTATCAACTAGTGAAACAGGTCCCGCAATTCATGCAACCAATGGTAAATGATGCATCTTCCGATATGAAAGATGAGTTAATTCAGAATATGAAAGAAGAATCAGAGCACATTCCTCTATGGGAGAAATTTGCAGGTTCTATGGGAATTTCTGAATCCGAACTACAAGGCTATGAAGGTCTTGAGAAAACCAAAAGAGCAGTATCCAATTTAGGCTCACTTATGGACTCCTTTGACAATGGTGCATGCGCAATGTATGCATTTGAAAAAGAAATTCCTAAAGTAAGTCAAACCAAATTAGAAGGATTGAAAGAATTCTATGGCATTGATACAAAAGATGCAATTGAATACTTTGAAGAACACATGACTGCTGACATTAGACACGCAGCATCCTGGCAAAAAATCATCGATAATACATCTGTAGATGACTCAGTGATGCTATCAACAGCCGAAAAATCTGTTGCAGCACAAAATCTCTTGTTAGACAGTTGTTACGAGTCTTACTGCTAATCTAACACTTTTTACTAAGTTGAAATTATTTTTTCCTAGGGCCCGTAACTCAGCCTAGTAGAGTACTCGGCTCATAACCGAGGAGCCATGGGATCGAAGCCCATCGGGCCCACTAAAATTTTAATTCCAGCTAATTGTTATCGAAATGGCTGCAATGAAGAATCAGAGTTATACCTGATTAATGATGTAAAGGCATTTGACTGAGCTGCCCCTTTTACTTTATCCTATCTTGAACCTGCTTTAGTACGTCTTCTGAGATTAATTTTTGCTCAAATAGATTTTCTGCAATATCCTTGATAGTCAAAAGACTGTGAAGTTTGACACCTTCATTTTGTAGTGCTTCTGTTGCCCCTTCCATTCTATCAACTACTGCATACGCATCAGTCACTACCATCTTTTCTTCTTTGATTGATCTTACCGCGTTAATTACAGAGCCACCACTTGTTACAACATCTTCAATCATTAACAATTTCATGTCGTGACAAATTACACCTTCAACTGCTTTACCTGTTCCATGTTCTTTTGTTTCTTTTCTAACATAGATGAGCGGTTTTAGAATTTCAGTTGCAAGTGATGCTGCAACTACTAATCCACCTGTTGGAACAGAAACTAGGGAGTGAAAGTTTTCAAATCCTATATCTTCTGCAATCAAGTTTTGTAATCCCTTGATCATTTTTCTATAGTAAATTGGAAAACTAGGAACTAGTCTAAGATCGATATAGTAAGGGCTTTTTTTTCCGCTTGCTAATGTGAAATCTCCAAATCTGATGATCTTTTTTTCATAAAGAAATGCTGAAAATTCTTTAGCAAATTCCATACTAAAAGTTAGTTAATTGTATTCAATATATGTTAGCCAAAAAGGGCAAACAGCCAGTCAAAGAATCCTTTTTTCTCTTTTACAGGCTCTAACTCTACTGGTTCAGATTCAAATGTTTCTTCTACTAGAGGAAATGACTTTTGATTATCAGGAACTAACACAAATCCTGTTTCAATTATTCTTGGTTCAGGTTCTGATTGAATCTCTAGAACTATTTGATCAAATCTTTCCTGTGTAATTCCAATCCCTTCCCAGAACTGATACTCTGAATAGTTTACATCAAACCATTCTCTGTATTCAGTTTCTGTGATGTAACGCTTCACGTAATGTTTAGCTGGCATATTCTCATCAACAAATTCTAAAACAGTTTTCTCAGTACTTGCTGTAAACATTACTTCAGGTTCAGGTTCTTTTACTGGTGGCTCAGGCTCTGGAACAAACTCTTCTGGAACCTCTTCAGGTATGATTTCTGGAACCTCTTCAGGTATGATTTCTGGAACCTCTTCAACTTCTACAATCTCTTTCGGTAAAATTTCTAGTGCAGCATCAAAGTATGTCAAATCATAGTTATTGGTATCATCAATCGTTTGTATTCCAACATGTGATGGTTCCATTGGTTTTGCAAAAATTAAGGTAAATGTGATGTCTAACAATTCTAATGCTGGATTATCACCATATGGGTCTGTCACTTTCTCAGTTTGTACGCCTACTGCTGAAAAAATCTTATCTTTATCGTAAACCTTGAACTCATCTTGTTGAACTCTAAATTCTACGTTTGCTTTTGAATCCCTCCAATCTGGTTTTTCTCCGTGCATTCCAAGATATGCGATTGCCAAACTAATTCTGTCAGTTCCCATATTTTCCCATGTTCTAATAGTTACATTCACAGGTTCTCCCACTTCTAATCGCATTGTTGGATTTTTGTTGAAACGTTCTTGATTTTCTTCAAAAACATTATCATTTATGGAAAATCCGTCAGGAGTTTCTGATTCTCCATGATTTGTAATTCTCGGTGGTGTACAGTCTCTGTCAAAACCACATCCGCCACTTACTCCAGTTTTCTTTTCAATCTGAGTTTCTTCAACATTTACTGTTGTGTATGTATCTGGATCTCCTTGGTTAAAGTAAGATGCTGCAGCATAAGATGCAGTACGTAATCCGCTTGAAATTCTTAATTCGTCAACTTTTCCTTTTAGCTCATTGTTAACTTTGGCACAATTATTATTATTTGCCCCATCAACATCTCCTCCTAAAACCATTCTCAAATCACTTGTCTTGATGACATGATTGAGGTTTCCTGAACGATTTTGGTCTTTTACTAATTCACCGTTAATGTATAGCTGGCTGTTTCCTTGTGTACCGTCTGCATCTTTCATGTTGTAAACTGCAACAATATGATTCCAATTTGTGAATGATGCAGGGTTATCATCATCAACTGGATGACCAGGATCAGTTGTGCTAACATAGAATTGGTTTACCGCCTTCATTTTGACATTTCCCGCCCTCCATAAAGTCAAATGGTTTGACCAATTGTTATTTGCATCATTTGTATGTGTTGTACAAAAACCCACCAAGTCATTATGGAGGGAATCATTTCCGCCAGACGGAGTATTAGTAATATCTCCAACCCAAAGTTCTATTGTAACATCTCTAGATGGCATTCCTTGTATTTTCCCATTAGTCCAAATTATATCTCCAGAACCTTCACCAGTTCCTGTAGTTGTTGGACCTTTGAGTTCTTGTCCATTTCCTATTTGACCAGTTGTATCATGAGGAATTCTTCCAGCAGAATATCCAACCTTGGTTCCACCACCACCTCTTCCATCATTACCGTTACTAGTTGCATCACGAAACTCTCCCGCTGTTCCAGTTGATGTTTGGTTTAGATGCCACACTATAACATAATCATCATTCCATACGTTTGCAGAATTAAACCCAATAGTGTCTCCTTTGTAATAGATGTACATCTCAGTTGATGTTGATGCAGACATTGTTGGTAATTTTACCCATGCAATTATTTCACCTGTAGTATTGTCAAATTTCTCAATCTCATGAGAAAGCACTGTTGTTCCATCTGATTCTGTAAAAACAAAGTCTCTTCCTAGAGATTCGTTTGTTTGAATCAAATCTGTATCGGTAAACGAAATTAAAACAGGGAAATCTGTAAGATCTGAATCAACTCCTGTTCCAGTATTCAGGGATAGCGTGATGTTTTTCCTAAATTCCCAAGAATCATCATACCAATCTTGTAGAGCAACCTCTGCTCTTGATGCTGTTTCAACTACTGTAAGTTCTGCAAATACCTCACTCATTCCAATTGGAACTATTAGAGTCAACACTAGAATAGCTAAAAGAAAACCCTGCAAGAGATCTGAACTTTTTGCAAAGCTGTATTTATTTTAGTTCATTTTATTCATTAATCATGCCTGAAATCTGGTTGAACTATGGAAAAAATGAAGTCGTTCTAGATATTATGGCTGAAAACCTAGATGAACAAATCAAGTTTGAACAACCGGTAATAGATGATTCAGAGATTAATGAAAATTTAGAAGCATTAGACCTGTCAAAACCAACTGAAATTGTAATTCAAAATTATAGTATAACAATACAAAAAATTCTTGGAAAACTTTATGAAAAATGTGAAATCAAATCCTTATCAAAACCAAAACTGTTAGTTGACAAAAGAAATCTTCCTCTAATCAAAGCAAATAATCCTGATACTATTAGTATCAACGAGTTTGAAGAACAGGAACTATCAAATTCAAATTTAGTATTCCTCGGTGAAGTACAATTTGATGGTTTATTTGGATATGAAACTGTTGCAACCAGATTACTTCGTAAGTTTGGTGCAGATAAAATGCTAGAGGCATTTTCACATCGCTCAGGAAATTTACCAACACCTGGTACTGATTCTCCATCACTTGGTGATGCAAAAAAGTTTACAGATGGATTTGAGGTCTCATGTATAGAAATTACAGGAAACAAAAAGGGAATTTCAGGCTTGCAGATCGGACATCCATCAAAAACATCATCTATATCTCAAACACTTCTAAAATCTACTGCAACCTTTGAAGAAAAGTTTCGTACAATGATAATTAGTACAGGACGGGATGCAAGTAATCAAACATTATCTTCTTCATTAAATTCTGTATGGAATTTTCATACAGCTGTAAAAAATCAGGGATTAATCATACTGGTAGCTGAATGTATGGCTGGATTGGGTTCAGAAACATTTCAAAAATTAATTGACGGTCGTATCACACCTGAAAAGATCAAAAATGCATCAAAGTATGAAGATGGAATGGAAAATCTCCTATTCTTATCAGAAATTCAGAAAAATGCTCAGATTGCTATAACATCAATCTTACCTGAACTGTACATCAAAAAACTCGGAATGATTCCTGTTGATGGAATCAAAAAATCAATGGACTATATTTTGAAAAATCAAGGTCCAAGACAAAAAGTGCAGGTCATTGAAGATGGTGCACGTACTTTACTACGGGAAAATTGATTGCGGCAGTGGTGCACACAAAACCGCTAAAACAATAACTCCAACGTAAACAATTTTTCTATTCTTTGATAGTGGTGATATGTCATCTAACGGTTGTGCATCTTTACTTCTTGAACTTAAAATCAAGATGAAAATTGCCATCATCCAATAATTCAGTAATGCTAAAACTCCTAAACTTGCATATGTTGCATACTTGTGCCATTTTCGTCCCAAAATTACTCTTGACATATGACCACCATCTAACTGCCACGCAGGTAGCAAATTCAAAAATGTAATTAAAAATCCAAGCCATGCTGCAAACATTATTGGAGACATTATGACTTCAACATCATCTCCATCCTTGTCAAATAATGCAAGTGCACCTTTCATGATCAAATTTTCATTCATAGGGAACAGTGTTGAACCCATCATCAGGTCTTCTGCTATCTGACTATCAATTACCGGTGATGTCCATGCACCAAAAATCACAACAACTACTGCAACCACTAATCCTGCAATTGGACCAGCTACTGCAATATCAAATAAAATATCTCTATTTACTGTAAGACTTCTTGATTGAATGAATGCACCAAATGTTGGTATTCCTACAATTGGTATTCCTGGAATAAAGTATGGCCATGTTGTCTTTATTTTATGCCACTTTGCAGCAATCAAATGTCCTGCTTCATGAACTCCTAAGATGCCTAACAACGCCCAAGCATATACTACTGCAACTCCAAGTGGATCCCCAATTGGTTTGATAAGTGGAAATGTGTTAAGCATTGCAGTTCTGTAAAATCCATCAATTAACACCATTGCAACAGTTGCAGCAAACATTATTCTCGGTGTCCAAGATTTTGATAACCACTTTCTCTTTTTTGTTTTAGGTAATTTTGATACAACTACCATGTGTCTGTATCCCTCTTTTTCAAGCGTACATAGTAAATTGTTAGTCTCTAATTCTTGTGTCAAGCGAACAAATTTTTCTTTGAAATCTTGGTCCTCAAAATAAAATTGCATCTTTACTAGACCTATTTCTATATCAGAAACATCGAAATGATTCTCTACAACTTTTTTAATAAACTCCTGTGTAGGCTCTATCATAAAGATCGTGTGTTATCTGAACATAATTGTTTTTCCAGTATCGAAATAAATATGATAAATTTTGTGTACTATTATGCAGGTAATCCTACGTGAGCACAATGGAGCCATATTCAGACGTTGTGAGCCTAGTGATCTTATCGGTGTAATGGAAATTAATATGAAAACATTACCTGAACATTATTCTGATTATTTCTATGAAAGCCTCTTGACAGAAGCACCTGAAGCGTTTCTGATTGCTGAAAAAAGCGGTCAGCATATTGGATATATCATGTGTAAGACTGAATTTGGATTTTCTAACTTTAAAAAACTTGGATTTGTAAAAAAAGGCCACGTTGTATCTGTTGCAGTATTAGAAGAACAACGTGGAAATGGATATGGAAAAGTTCTTGTCAATGAAGCGTTCAAGGGAGTCAAAGAAAAACAATGTGATGAAATGTATCTTGAAGTTCGTTGTAGCAATACAGAGGCTGTAAAATTATACCAGGACTTGGGTATGGATATCAAACAAAGACTCAAGACGTATTATCGCGATGGTGAAGATGCCTATATGATGGCTATTGAGTTCAATTAAATTACAGTTTTTGATCGAATCGACATGTCACGACGAAAATCAATGGGTGTTTTCATCTTTGTATCTTGCATAGCCGCATTTTTTGTATACGCATATCTTTTGATGCTCTCTGAATGGAGCCCAATTGTTTTACAATTGACAATATTGATGGTTGTAGGTGGTGTTTTAGGAATAGTTTCCTGGATTGGTTATCAAATGGCTACAACATCTGCAAAACCTTCTTCGTTAATTGAAGATGATTAATTTTTAGAAATTTTCACATCTACTACGGTTTGATAAAATCTTGGTCCTACCGGTCTAACATTTCGTGAAGTTATTATTTCTGCATTTGTTTTATTTATGCTCATAAAATGTTCTTCTGATAATTTTCCTGCATCTTGTTTTTTGTCCGCATGTATATGGGAATAATAATGAATTATTCCTTTATCTTTTAGTCCATTTAATGCAGAATCTAAAAATTCATCAGAACGTTCAGGCAACAACATCAAAACTCTATCTGCTTTTCCAATTAATTGTTCATTAATCACTTCTGTTGCATCTCCGTTTAATGAAATCACTTCTCCTTTGAGCTTGTTAATCTGAACATTTTCTTTACACAACTGTGCTGCAATCGGATTTAGATCAATGTTGTATACTGTACATGGGGTATTTTTTGCAGCAAGTAAGGAAAACATTCCTACACCACCAAACATATTGATTATCACTTCTCCATCTTTTACTAGTCCTGCAATTCGTTCTCTTTCTGTTGACAGTCGTGGGGAAAAGAATGCTTTTTCAACATCTACTATGAATTTACATCCATTCTCTTTGTATTCTGTTTGAGTTTTATCTTCTCCTGCAATTACTTCCAATTTTCTAGTTCTAAAATCACCTTCTACCGGTGATGACTGATAAAAAATAGAATTTGCTGTACTAACTTGTTCTAATAGTGTTTTTCCAATGATCTGTTTTTTTGAAACTAATGAATCTGGAATTCTCACTATTATGATATCTCCAATTTGATCAAATGCAGAAATCAATTGTTCATTTTCTTCTTGGGAGAGAACATCTTGTAATACTCTTTTTAGCATCTTGGTCATTTTCTAAAATAATAATTGCCTGTTGATTTTTGTTCTTTATCTAACCTACTTGCTTCTTTATTTACACGATGTCTACTTGTTTTCTCATCTCTTCTAAATGAAATGTCAAGTGATTCTAGGAATCTATTCATGGCATCTTTTTTTGGCATTGGAGATGTAGCAACTCCTGCTACACTTGAAGTTCCTTCAAAAATTACCATAGAATCTGAGACCAAGTCCATCAATTGTAAATCGTGATCTATAATTATCGCAGATTTTCCAAATGAACGAACGAATTTCTGTAAAAATTTGGCAACTGCGATTCTATCTTCTACATCTAAAAATGCTGATGGTTCATCTAGTGCATACAAATCTGCTTTTTGTAATAAGCAGGATGCAATTGCGACCTTTTGAAGTTCTCCTCCTGACAAATTCTTCACTGATTTGTTATACAACTTTTTTAATTTCAATGGGTCCAAAATCTGTTCTTCTTCTGCACTTCCTTCAATTGTGGAACCATTTGATTTTTCTAAAACTGCAATTACCTCAATATCAATATCATTTGAAAGATATTGTGGTTTGTATGATATGTTGATCTTTTTATCTACTGAACCTTCACTTGGTTTTTCAACTCCTGCTATCATCTTCATCATTGTTGTTTTTCCTAATGCGTTAGCACCCATTATCCCAAGTAACTCTCCTTTCCTTACAGTTCCTGGTTCAATTGTAACTGAAAATGAATCATATTTTTTTTCTAATTTTGGATATGAAACTATTGTATCACTTTCTAGTATTTCATCTCCTGATGTCGATGCATCAAAAGTGAATTTTTTATCTCTAAATCTAACATTTTCTGCTGGTAAATAACCATCAAGAAATACATTAATTCCAACTTTGGTTGATAGTACAGTTGAAACAATTCCATATGCTGCAGGTACACCATACAATACCTCAATGTAGTCACTAAGATAGTCGAGTAATGTTAGATCATGCTCTACAACCATTACGCTTTTTCCTTCTTCAGCGAGTTTGTGAATTACTCTTGCGACACCTGTTCTTTGAAATACATCATTGTAAGATGATGGCTCATCAAAAAAGTAAAAGTCTGAATCTCTTGATGCTGCAGTTGCAACAGATAATCTTTGTAGCTCTCCACCACTGAGTTCTTTAAGACTTTGTTCCAAAGAATTTTCTAATCCTAACTGTCTAACCAATTCTCGAGAAACTCCTCTCTGATCAAATTTATCTAAAAGTTCTTTTCCTGTTCCGTTAAATGCATCTGCAATGGTATGGACTTGTTGTGGTTTAATCGATGCTTTAATTTCGCCATTTTTTATTTTTTCAAAATGAGCTTTTAATTCGGTACCTTTGTAATATTTTAAAATGTCATCCCATTCTGGTGGTTGTTCATAATTTCCAAGATTTGGTTTTAAGACACCTGAAAGAATATTGACGACTGTACTTTTTCCCATTCCGTTTCTTCCTAGTAATCCTACGACCTCACCTTTTTTCGGAGTTGGAAGTTTGTATAATCTAAAAGAATTCGTCCCATACTGATGAATCTTATCTGTCTTCAATTCACTAGCCAAATTCACTATTGTAATTGCATCAAATGGACAAACTTTAACACAAATTCCACAACCATTGCAAATATCCTCATCTATTCTTGCTTTGTGGGTCTCTTCATTGAGAACAATACAATCTGCACCTGATTTATTCACCGGACAATATTTGATACATTCTAACCCACATTTTTTGGGCTGGCATAATTCATTGTCTAATACAGCAACACGATGTGTCATAACGTTATTCTCTGTCGGTTTAATTTATACTTCTATGAATAATATATCTTCAAAAAATCTATTCATGATTTTTTAGTTAGGTTATTATGAAAGATAATTTGTTAAAATGTTAAGCCGGCCATAGCGTTTGGGTGCGACCCAATCCCATTCCGAACTTGGAAGTCAAACCAAATGTCGCTGCTGTGTTACTGACATGCGAGAGCCGTTGGGAAGTAGCAGTGCTGGCATCTTTTTAATTCAATTAACTTAAGTTACTGCCATATCTTATCAAAACATGGCAAATTGTACTGTATGTGGTGAAAAATTTGATAATGATATACGATTTTTGAATCATATGATGGAAAAACATGGCTTTAGAAATCCAAATGTGGATAAACCAGATCGTAATAGTCGTGGGTATTGACAACAATAAATCTATAAGTCGCTAAAATTGAGTTGTTCGTACAAGCAACATGATAAAAAAACAACTAGAAAAGACACTCAAAGATGCAATCAAAGAAGATGCATACATTATTGGTACAAAACAAGTTTCTGGTAATATTTCAAAATCCAAACTTGTACTTCTTTCAAGATCTGTACCAAGTCATATCAGTGAAAAAATAGAAGATGACGCAAAAAAATCAAATGTTTCAACAATTTCGTACGATGACACCTCTGTTAACCTTGGAAAACTCTGTGGATTACAATTTAGAGTTTCAGCCATTTCTCTAACCAACATCGCTGATGCCGATATCAAAACATTACAAAAAGAAACCGAATCCCAATGATGTTGTTAAAAACTTATCCAAAATCAAAAACCAATCAAGGTTTAAATGAGACTGAAAATTTTTTTGAATAATTAGAATGACTATGACACAAGAAATCAAACCTATCTCACAAGAAATCAAATTAACTACTGATCAAATGAAGCTAATGTCATTATTCCAAAATATTACTAAAGCAACAGCACGCGATTGCATTGAAGATGAAAAACGTGATAGAATCATTTTTGTTGTAAATGAAGGTAAAATGGGTTTAGCAATCGGTAAAGGTGGTGCACACATAAAATCACTTCAAAATAAAATTGATAGAGCCGTTGAACTTGTAGAATATAACGAAGACCCAATCAAACTTTTAAAAAATATCTTAAATGAAAAATATATCACTGACATTAAAATTTCTGAAAGATTAGATGGTTCCTTCCAAGCTAATGTGGAAGTTGATGGTGCAAAAAAAGGAGTTGTAGTGGGACGAGAAGGTCGTAATGCTGAAAAGGCAAGAATCCTTTCTAGAAGATACTTCAACATTACATATGTAATGATTAATAGCAAGGAACAAGCTTTCGAGTGGTAATAATGGCAAAATCACCCTTAGGACTATTTGCAGGCCGAGATCTTCGTAATAAGAAGAAACAACAACGTTGGGCTATATCGACTTACAAAAGAAGAGAATTAGGCTTAGATAGAAAATCAAACCCATTTGCAGGTGCTCCTCAAGCAAAAGGAATTGTTTTAGAAAAAGTTGGTGTTGAAGCAAAACAGCCAAACTCTGCTGTAAGGAAATGTGTTAGAGTACAATTAATTAAAAATGGAAAATCAATTACCGCATTTCTTCCACGTGACGGTGCAATGAACTACATTGATGAACACGATGAAGTACACGTTGAAGGTATGGGTGCAACACAAGGTGGTGCAATGGGAGATATTCCCGGTGTAAGATTCAAAGTTTTCAAAGTTAACAATACATCATTACGTCAATTAGTAGAAGGAAAGAAGGAAAAACCACGAAGATAGAGATATGGCTGAAAAAAAATTACTCTTATTTAGAAAATGGGATACTTCTGAAATTGAGATTAAAGATCTAGGTTTACAAACACATGTATCTGGAGACAAAACTCTTTCATCAATTTCACTTAAACCATTAATTTATCCAATTGATTATGGTCGTTCAGCACTAAAGAGATTCAACAAAGGTGATGTGCACATTGTAGAGCGATTAGCAAACAAATTAATGCATTTTGGTAAAAAATATGCGAAAAACACTGGAAGACAAGGTGGTAAAAAACAACATTCCTTAAAAATTATTGAAGTCGCATTTGATATTATTAATCTAAAAACTGGTCAAAATCCTGTAGAAGTACTAGTTCGTGCAGTTGAAAATTCTGCACCAAATGAAGATACAACCAGAATTGTTTACGGTGGAACTGTTTACCATGTTTCAGTTGATGTTGCTCCAATCCGCCGTGTTGACTTAGCATTAAGATTCATTGCAGATGCAATTAAGGAAGCAACATTCTCAAACCCAAAACCAATTGAAGAATATATTGCAGAACATTTGATATTGGCCGCAAATAATGATCCTGCTGCTCCTTCTGTAAAAAAGAAGAATGAATTAGAAAGAGTTGCGCAAGCCTCAAGATAATAGACTAGATTTTCTTAATTTTAAGTTCTAAAGTAGATAATATTTTATAAAATTAATTTACAGTAGCCCGGCCCGGACTCGAACCGAGGTCAAAGGCTCCAGGGGCCCCTATGCTTGCCGCTACACTACCGGGCTACATGGAAAATTACATAATGTTTGAATATATTCATTATTGTAGAAATTATCTGATCTTAATCTCATGTAAAGCGGTTCCATAATCAACTTCTGCTTTTAATCTCATGTATGGAATTAATCTGTAATGAATAAAGTATGATTGGTTTTCTTTGTAGAGTAATCCTCTTTGAATCAATGATGCTAATCCTCTTGATAATGCATTTACCGACATTCCATATTTTATACATATTTCATCACGTTTTTTTTGATATTGTACTAAAGTAAATTCCGCATTGTTAATTTGTATAATTAGTGGCCACACAATTTCTTTCCAGACGAATCTTCTGTTCTCAGTCGCTGATGCATATTTACCTTTTTCACTCAACATTATAATATCAAACTTTATGAATATAAGAAATAATGTCTCAAAAAGAAATTCAAGAGTCTTTAGATTTACTTGAAAAAGATTGGGATGTTGATCCAATTCTACATGATTTTGTTCTAGGAAAATATACTGATGTTACAGATTTCTCATTGACTGTAAAAGATGTTATATTTCATATTCCATATTTACCAAAAGAAAAAAAATACATTTTATGGAAATGTTATTGGCCTGATTGTCATAACTGCTGTGATAGACAGGGACGTTTACCTCTAACTTCTGATGACTTAATTCAAATTGGTCAAGGCTTGAAATACCAAAAAATATCAGAGTTTGTAAAAAATGAAACTCTTGTTGCAACTCATGATGAGCCTACTCCTTCTGGTGGATTATCTGTAATGACAAATATCGGTCTAAAAAGAAAAACAGATGAAACTGAAGCTGATGATGGAACACATATCTCTTGTAGATTTTTAGATGGAGAGGGTGGATGTGGAATTCATCCTACACGCCCAGGTGTTTGTTACATGTATCCCTTTTCAACATGGGCACAAAATGAAAAAGGACGTGCACGTGTTCATGCAACATTCCAATTTACTGGGGATTGTCCTGGGTTCTATCTTTCTGATTCACTTGATTCCATGAAAGAAGTCTTAGACGATTATTCTACAACAATTTATGATTATAATATGAAATCAAGCCGAACTTTAAAAGAAGGGTTTGGTTCTCTTAGTATGTCTTAGGCTTTTGCCACTTTTAATAAATCTGCAATTTTAATATGCATGCCAAATCTATCTTCGTTCTTTTTCATGTATCTGAATATTGCTATAAAATCTGGTAATGCTTTCAAGAAATTAAAGTCGTTATGAATTTTTGCTCTTACAAAATTAAACACTTTGGCATAAACGCTATAGTGCTTTTCAATTGCTTTTTCATATGCTTTGAAATCATTCATATTTTTTAAGAAGATTTCCACGCATTGCATAGATGGGATAATTCCTTCACCTAACAGTGCATAAACTGTTCCAATTGATTCTCCAACACCAACAACTTTTCCAGAATAATATGGCTTGCACCTATCTGGAGTTGCTAATCTAATTGGGCGTCCTTTAGTTGCAACAACTTTTCCCCCATGTTTTTCAAGAAATTCATCTGTTGCTTTGATGTGTTTTTTATTATAATCTCCTGCACCAATATGTGCATATTTTTCCCCTAATGGGAAATACCAGAAGTATCCTGACATACCTGGGAATGGTTCGATGTAAAAATCATCATATGGCACTCCATTTTCATATTCGACTTTGTACTCATAGGTTGGTAAATAGAAATCCTGTTTCATCTTTGGTAGGTAACTCCTGTTAAATCCTGTACAATCAACTATCATGTCATACTCATTTTCAATCTCCTCTAATCTAGGTGCCTTACCATAAATTACATTACAATCTTTTATGAAATCTTTTATCAATCCAAGTTTATTGTAAGTACAAAGTCCCTTCAAACCAATATCAAATTTTACATCATTGTTCATTTTGACATGCATTTCTTTTCCATCATGAATTAAGAAATCATCAAAATTTCTGCCGGTTTTTTTGCAAAAATTAGTTAATTCTTCTTTTATTGTACCCCATGCGCAAATAGAATCATGTCTTTCTAGAGGCATTCTCTCATATCCTGTAACTTCGTGTTCAGAATTTTTTAATCTAGCCATGAGATAACTTCCTGCAACACCCATTCCCATAACCGCAATTTTCATTTGATCTGATTAGTGCTTAACCTAATAAATACAATTCCAGTTTTATTCAATCAAAATTGCTGGTTTGTATGGTCTTGCATGTCTTGCTTTTCCTTTAGGATCATAAACATTGTCATCAGATTCGGAGTACACTTGAATCTCTACTCCAAACTCTTTTCTTCCAATACTAGATAATTCTGACAACAGAAATTCTTTTTCATTAAATGACTCTGATTCAAGTTTCATCTTTTTGATTGATTCAGATTCTGAATGTAAATCCTTGATCACTTTTTGAACATAGTCTGGCATTTTTTTAGCATCTGTAGTTTCAGGATCTGCAATTAATTCTTTCATCACAACTCCCATATTGTTTTGACCCCCTACCATCACACTCAAAATTTTTCGATAAATTTTTGATTTCATACTATCTGAATTCGCATATATTACAATTTTTTGTGGATTAATTTTTGTAACTTTAAGAATATTTGCAATATCTTCAATAGTTGATTTTAATAATTCCTCAGATTGAATTATACTTGCATCAAATTTATCTGAAGAATATTCTGGCCAAGATGATTTTGATACTGGTTCTACATTTCCTAATTTTTCCCACATCTCTTCTGCTACATGTGGTGCAAATGGGGAAAGCATTGCAACTCTGACTGAGTTAATCTGATGTAAAATACCTGAAACATTATCTCTTTCTTTAGCTTGAATTCTTTTTTGATACCAACTCAAATCACTCTCAAATGTAAATAAAATATCATGTAATGCTTCTCTCAACCTCATTTTTTCTACAGCTTCTGTAACTTCTTCAATTTTACTTTGAGTTTTAGATAAAATCCACTTGTCTTCTGTTTGTAAATCACCAATTTCATCTTTTTTTAGTGTGGAGCATTCGTCTAATAGTGACTCCAACTTGCTTTTGATACCTGAAACTGATTCCATGTTAAAGTCAGCATCTTGGAGTAGCTCAGCTGATGAAATTATTGCTAATCTAATTGGGTCTGCACCATGATCTCGTATTGCTGTACGAAGTGGAATGATATTTCCCATACTCTTAGACATCTTAGCGCCATCCATCATGACAGAACCATTAACAACGATTTCCTTTGGCCACAATTTTTCTTCAAATATGGCCGCATGATTCAAAACAAAAAAAGACAAGTGATTCTGTACCAAATCTCGTCCAGAATGTCTTGCATCTACTGGATAAAAATATTGAAACTCTTTTTTCATTATATTAATTACATCTTCTGAAAGATTTGCTGAACTTGCTACTGTTTCTAAATCTCCTTTATCTAAGAAAAGATAGTCAAAGAACTCTTTTGTAAGATTCTCAGGTTTTACTGTTCCATCATTTACAAATCGCGATATGGTATAGTATGCCATGTAAATTACACTATCTGATAATGATTCAACAATCCAGTCCTTATCCCATGGAAGTTTTGTTCCAAGTCCTCGTTGTCTTGCACATGCTCGCTCATGTAGCCAATTAATTACATCATGAAATTCTGTTTTAATCTTATTTGGAAGAATATTCATACCATCAAGACAGTTTCTTGCCAGCTTTTTCCATTCTTCATCGCCATAATTGAGAAACCATTGATTATTCAAAACTTTGACAACACATTCACATCCACAGCGGCATTGAATTGGGGCATTTTGTAAAGTTGGAAATGACTCTAGTTGATTTTTGTCTTTTAACCAATCCCTAACTTTGTTTCGTCCAAATTCTACCTTCTCATTAACAAAATCTCCACATTTTTCATTTAATTTTCCATTAACAAATTCTTTAAGATACAATTCTTCTGTTGCTTCTTCTAATTTTTCATCTACTTGATCAGTAACTCCTAATCTTTCACACACATCTTTTGCAGGAATTTTACCATACCCTTCTGTTATTATGATTGGTATTGGTTCGATTTTAGATGCTAATTCATGATTTTTTGATTTCAAATCCATCAATGCTTGATAGTCTTTAGGTGCATGTGCTGGCACTGACATTACTAAACCAGTTCCCATTCCTGATTCAACAAACTCTGCTTCAAAAATTGGAATTTCTTGTTCTGTATGTGGTGTTTTTGCAAATTTACCTATAATTTCTGTTCCTTTGATGTCTCCTTCAATTGTAATCTCTTTTCCAAAGAATTTCAATTTTTCCGCACATTCTTGTGAAACAATCCATTTCTCGTTATCTGCCTTAATTTTTTTGTATATGGTATTTGGATTTACCCAGAGATTTGTAATGCCAAAGAGTGTTTCAGGTCTTAACGTTGTAATTGGAAATATATATTCATCTAGTTTAAATTTTACAAGATAGTTTTCATCATTTATCTTTGGTTCTACATCTCCCATTGTATCGTGTTGTGATACTGGATTTTGACAAACTTGACACCATCCTACTGGATGTGAACCTTGAATAATTTTGTCATTATCACGTAATGTAGTAATCTGCCATTCAATAAATTTCTGATAACCTGGAACTATTGTTGTAAATTCTCGTCTCCAGTCGATGGAATAACCCATCTCGATCATTCCCGACTTTATCTCTTCATGGAAATAGTCTGCAATCTTAATTGGTTCAACAAATGTTTTGATTACATCTTCTGGAACATGATAGATGTTTCGTAGTCCATCAAGAATTTCTTTTTCTCCTGATTCAATCCTTGTTGCCATTCCAAGAACTGGAGTGCCAGTGTAATGAAATCCCATTGGAAATAATACATTGTACCCTTTCATTCTATAAAATCTTGCATGGACATCAGCTAGTGTGTATGTCCGTCCGTGTCCTATGTGTTGAGGTGAGTTTGGATATGGGTATGCAACTGTAATGAATTTTTTCGGTTTTTCATTAGGATTGGTTTCAAAGTCTTTGGATTCATGCCATTTGGTTCTCCACTTTACATCTAGTTGATTCCAGTTTATTTCCATCTTGTTTACCTATTCGATAATCATGGACTTCGCATTTTTAATTGCATCTTCTTTCTTTGATTTGTCGGTTCCTCCACCTTGAGCAAATTTGGCACTTCCTCCTCCTGCACCGCCTAAAATCTGGGAAATACTCTTTACAATATCGCCTGCACTCTTTTCTTTTGATATCTCATCTCCGGCATAAACTATAGCTCTAATTTTTTCTCCTTGTTCAAATAATCCACAATAAACCATCTTAGGATCAGATTTGCATAACACTTCTCCTAATCCAATATGAAAAACATCATCATAATTATTACTGTCTGAATAACAAAAATTAGCTTTTCCAGATTCTGCTATCTCAATTATAATTTCATCAATTGTTGTGGTTCCTTGTTTACATTCTAATAGTGATTTAGCTATGATTGGTATTCTTTCTTTAGCAATTTGTCTTTGTTCTAATCTTTTTTCTTTTTCTTGTTCTTTTAGCTTTTCTTCTTTCTCCTTATTTTCTGAATCTTGTTTCTTCTTTTTCACAAAATCCTTTGCACCATCTCCTGACACAAATTCAATTCTTACAACTCCATCTTGAATTCTTTTTGTTCTTGTAATCTTAATCTGTTCAATATCTGATGTATTTGCTACATGTGTTCCTCCACAAGCTTCTATGTCTAAATCGCCTATTGACACAATTCTAACTGATTTTACAGGCACAACTCCTCCCTGATAAATTCTAAATCCATATTTTTGTTCGGCAGTACCACGATCAAAATTTTCTATTTTCACTGGTATAGCTTTTTCAATAATGGAATTAGCTACATCTTCAATTTTTGTTACATCCTCATCAGTTAATGCTGAATGATGTGTGATGTCAAGTCTTGCATGGTCTTCTTCTTTGAATGCAGAGTGTTGCCATACCCATGAACCTAGAACACTTCTTGCTGAAGTATTGATGATGTGTGTACTTGTATGATTTTTTGTAATTCCATCTCGTCTTTTTGCATCTACTACACAAGTAACTTTGTCTCCCTCTTTTGGAATTTCTCCTTTAATTTCATGAACAACAATGTTTCCATGTTTTGTAATGTCTACTATCTCCTGACCAGAAATTTTTCCATGATCTGGTTCTTGACCTCCTCCTCTTGCATAAAACGCTGTTTTATCTAAAACAACAAAATTTTCAAATGATTTCAAAACCTTTGCATCGAACTCTCTTGGATCTTCATTATAGAATAGTAGTTCTGTATCTGGAATTCCTTCTAATGGTAAGTTTACTTGTTCCTTTTGTTTTTTTGATTGATGTAAATCAGAAAGTTTGGAATAAAATGACGATGGAATCTCTGATATTACCTTCATTTCTTTAAGATATTCTGGTGTGACTCCATCTGATTCGTAAAGCGTTATCAAATCTTCAACTTTTGGTTCATTGTTTAATTTACTAACAATTTTTTGCATTCTTTGTTTTGAGCTATCATATCTTCCTGTTTCAATTGATATTATCTCTTTTACATCTTCTCTAGTTTTTTCTAATTCTGGATATGTATTTTTTAAATAATCTATTTGTATGTCGATTATCTCATCTAAATCAAATTTTAGCTTCAATCTGTCCATAGTTGAAACAATTCTTCTCAACATTATTCGAAGATTGTATCCTCCTCCAACATTACTAGGAAGTGCTCCATCTGAAATTGCAAAGATTAGTGTTCTGATGTGGTCAATTATTAGGTAAATTCCTTCTAGCGGAGTAATAATACGATTAATCTGTTCATCTGTTAATCCAGTTGTTTTGATGGCATTTTTCCTTACTTGTGTCAAGTCTTCATATAATTCCAAATTCTTTGCTATTTCGGTGAAATATGGGGTAAGTACTGAGGAGTTTGTGTCTATTCCTGCTTGCTCAATTAATTTTTTTGTGATTGGTCCAAAGCAGCAATCGTACGCTGTAGGTGTTCCCATTGTAATCCATGCAAATCTTTCAAGACCTGCACCCATATCGATAATTCTTTGATCAAGTGTTTTGTAATTTGAAAGATCACCTTGAAATTCTGTAAACACTGCATTACCAAGTTCTAAACCTCTTACAAAATATTCTAATGACGAACCAAAAGAACCTCCTCCTTCCCAAACGTCTTCTACAAATGTAATTTCTTTTTTATCAATTCCAAATTGTTGTGTTAGTAAATTAAAATCTAAATTAACACATTCATCTTTCCAATAACCATTATCATTTGGAATGCTATGTTGACCAATCATACAAAATGATGAAAAGTGTCTACCAGTTACTCCGACATTTTCTAAATCTTTGAATCTTAAACATGTCTGTGGAACTATCAGTGGGTTTGCAGGAAACTCAAATACAACTTTACTTCCCATTACTCTTTGGAAATCAACAATTGATGCAATTGTAAAATAAAGATCATCTCGCCATCTACACACAACTGGATAACGATTTATTGATGTGTGATTATTTTTTACAAAAAAAGATTCAACTTCTTTCCATGATTGTGTATAGTCAAATCTCTTTGATGTCGGCGGATCTCCGATGAATGAATACATATCATCAGAACATTCTGGGCAATTGTCTCTTTCTGAATCTAAAGTCCAGAAATATCTATTACATTTTTTACATGATTTTCGTTCAAATCCCTGATCTTCGAAAAGATTAACGTTGTAGTACCTCTGCGGGTCTGCTGAAAATTTCTCAAGAATCTCTTTTTTATTCACTAATTTTTGACCTAGTGCCGATATTAAGGACTGTCGATTCAACCGTTAAATATAGAAAAATGTAGAAACATTTCATGTTCGGAAGAAAAAAGGGTGAAGTAAAAGAGGGAGATTTTGTATTTACTTCAAGAAAAGACGATGGTGATTATAACAATATCATATTTGGAACCGTTACCGGTGTTGATGGAAATAAAATTGGCGTAAATGGTTTCTTTGTAAATCCTGTTGGATTAAAAAATAAAGTTTCTCAAGGAAAAGCTGGTCCACGCTCAAAAGAGATTCTTACTAATCCTACCTCTGAAAATTGTATTTTTGCATTAATCTATAGAATTGAATATGAAAATTTTACCGAAGTCTTGGATATTGGCTCTGACAAGGTTGAATTCATCTCAAAAAAAGTCTTCACTATTTTTGATGGTTGGATCAGAGAATCATTATCTGAATTAATCAATAATGTACTATCTCTTCCAGAAGGTCCAGAACAAGAACATGCCAGAAGAATCCTAAAACAGAAAATGGAGAATCTTTATGATAAGGAATTAAAGAAAAATCTCTATTCTGTTTGTCGAAGCCTAAAGATCCTGATCTAAAGACAATTTTTGATAGCTTTTTATTATGCCTAACGGCTTTTTCGTACATGGAATATGTTTACGCTGCCTTAATGTTGCACAAACTAGAGAAAGAAGTCAACGAAGCAAACGTTGCAAGCGTAGTTAAAGCAACTGGCGCAGAAGTTAACGAAGCACAAGTCAAAGCACTTGTAGCATCATTGGCTGATGTTAACATTGAAGAGGCTATTAAAGCAGCACCTGTAGCAGTTGCAGCAGCCGCAGCACCGGCAGCAGACGCAGCAGCAGGTGGCGACGACAAGAAAGAAAAGAAAGCAGAGCCACCAAGTGAAAAACAGGAAGAAGCAGCAATGGAAGGTTTATCCTCTCTATTCGGCTAAATTAAGCCCAGAACTTTCTTAACGTTATTAGTAACTATTTTTTATTCTAATTATCTTGGCAGATTCTACTTTGTCAATTGAGTTTTTCATTTATGTTTTAGATCTATTCGGTACGATGGCATTTGCTGTAACTGGTGCATTCAAGGCTATTGAACACAAAGCAGACATTGTTGGAATAATAATTCTTGCAACAATAACTGGTGTTGCAGGTGGGACAATACGTGATGTTATACTTGGAAAATCTCTTCCTAACTCTCTAATTGATCCTTCATATGTCATAATTACAGTTGCATCTGCAATCATAATCTTCCTCTTACACTCTAAAATGAAAAAACATTGGAATGTATTTCTAAAATTTGATGCTATTGGACTTGGTGTTTTCACCGTAATTGGTGCTACTTTTGCCTATAACATGTTTGGAATGAACTTCCTTGTTATTGTACTATCAGGCATGCTTACCGCAATCGGTGGTGGAATACTTCGCGATGTATTCGTTAGTCAAACTCCTATAGTATTTGTAAAGGAGCTGTATGCTTCTGCTAGTTTTTTGGGTGCTTCTGTATTCTATTTAGTGATATTTTTTACAAATGATGTCTATGCTGGAACAATTTCTGGATTATTACTCGCTACTGGACTTAGAATGGTTGCAATGAAGTATAACTGGAATTTACCAAAAGTAAAAAGTAGTTAATTTATGCTGGTGAGTAATCTTTTGCTTTTGAGGCTACGCCTTGTGCTTGACCGTGTGCCTTTTGTAATATTTGTTCTTTGGTATCTTCAGTTAGATATCCTGCTTCAGTTGAAACAGAACGTGCAGATTGTGCTGCCTTTGCCAATACTTGTTCAATGTTATCTGCAGTGATATATGCCGCCTCAATTGAAAGTGAGATTGCTTGTTGGTGTGCTTGGGCCAAATCATTTCTGAATTTATCAACATCAATAATCATCTCTTCTTGTTGATAGACTAAACCTTCTTCTAACGCAGCATTCAAAACTATACCCGCTTCAATTGCTTTAATGTCTAATTTAGTTAAAAGTCCAGCAAGTTTTTCAGAGATTGGTTCTCCTTTCTTTACAGGCACTGTTTCTTTCATAATCCAGATTGTACCTTGGTCAATCTTTGTAGCAATTCCATTTTCTTTAAAGTCAGTTAACATTGGTCCTGGTGCAATTCCCGTATTTTTTGGCGGAATTACAACATCCATGCTTGCAGTATCTCCGCCTCTTGCAAATAGCATAACTTTGTTTTTTCCTAGTAGAACGTTAAGTTTGAATGGTGACATGTTTGTAAACATAAAGACACATTGACCTGTCACTTTTTCAGATAATTTATCTACACCGGTAACTCCAGCTTTAGCAAAGGCAAGTTTTGCAACTTTATCTTTGATACTGACAACTTCAACTTCGCCCTGAAGTTTTTTTCTTAATGGTAATAATTGTGAACCTCTAACTTTTTCCATTCTAACAAGTGCCATCACGCTATATTTTTTTGGAAGCTCTTGTAATTGTTGATACATCTGTGCTTTCTTTTTTGGATATGTAGTCCTATTCTCGTGCATGTTACTTTGTCACCTTGTGCACTAATTTTGCTGCTTTACCCATAGTTGTTTTAACCATATATTTTCTGATATTTTTATCTCCATTTGGAAATTTAGTTTTTAAATTATTAATTACTGCCATTGCATTTGCGGCTACTTGATGTTCATCCATTGTAGTATCTCCTATTTTACATGAGATTGAAAGTGAATTTTTTACTCTAACTCTAATTGAAGTCTTGAATCTACTTAGAAATGATTCAATAGGTGCATTAAATGGAACTGGTGTTGGCATTTTTCCTCTAGGTCCCAAAAGCTGTCCTAATGATTTACCTACTACAGGCATTAGTTTTGTATCTGCCAAAAAGAAATCATATTTGTTGATTAATTTTCTGGAAGCTCTTTTGTCTTCTGCTAATTTAGTCACACTATCGTTATCTAAAACTTCATCTGCTTTTGCATCCTTTGCTTTTAGTCCCATATCACCTTCCGCCATTACACAAATTGCTGCTGGTTTTGACATTTGATTTGGTAGCTGAATTACTTCATTGAACGCAAATCCTTTTTTCACATCTATATCTTTTAGAGTGATGTAAAGTTCTAGTGATTCTTTAAACTTACGTTCTTTTTCACTTTTCTTTGCTTCTTGGATTAATGTAACTATTTCAGACTCGTTTACCATGTCAAAAACCTCAATCTCTCACTTATTATCGTTTAGAGTAATTATTTATGATTACATCATTTTTCTAAAATTGCTACATCTTTTTCTAAATTTTAGTAAAATTTTGATTTATTATGCCAAAACTTACATTTACTACTATAATTTACTTATTTTAAGAAATGGCTAAAGTTGATGATTTAGATCTAAAATTATTATCTGAACTGAAAAAAGATGGAAGTATCTCTATTCCACTTTTAGCAAAAAAACTAAACATCAATGCATCTGTTTTGTATAGTCGAATAAAGAGACTGATAAAAAAGAAGATGATAAAGAAATTCACTATTGATATTGATGAAAATCAATTGGGGTTTGGTGTAAAAGCATATGTTGGAATTAATAGAGATCCTAAATTTAAAACAGAAATCCATGAAAATTTACTAGAAATTGCAGAAATTGATAGAATCATTGAGGTTACAGGAAGATTTGACTTAATGGTTGGTGCTTTAGCAGAAGATTTGGAACAATTGCATAGTATTGTAGTTGATAAGATAGGCAAAATTGATGGAATTCAGAATACTGAAACATTTGTTGAATTAGAAAGAACTGAAAAATCTCCGATGTATCTATCTAGTTAACTAATTTTGCATCCCATTTACCATCATTAACTTCGATAGTAATTTCTTTTGGTGTTTTGCCTTCTACTTTAATACCTAAACATTGACATGTACCGATAATCTGTTTTGCGACTGATTTTATTTCTGATGCATATGATGTTTCAAGTTTAACATTAGCAACTTTAACTACTGCATCCATTCCAATGTCTGCAACCCATTCCGTACCTGCTGTACCTGAACCTTTTGTTATGTTTGCTTCTTTTAGTATAAGTGCTGAAGCTGATGGGATTCCAACTTCAATATCCCATTCTTTGGTATCCGTATCGACACTAACTGTAACTGGAACTTTCATTCCTTTGAAGTCACCTGTTTTCTCATTAATTTTGTTAATGACTTCCATAATGTTTACTCCTAACGGACCAAGTGCTGGACCTAATGGCGGACCTGCAGAAGCTTCTCCTCCTGTTACTTGTGCTGAAATTGTTTGTTTGTCGCCCATTTGAAATCTGTATTTTTTTTAATGATTTATTCCTTCCTATGATGCAACCGGCTTTAGATAGTTTGCATCTACTGTTACTGGTAATTGATATGGTGCATCTAACAAAATTACTGTAGCTTCTTCTTTATCATGATCAACTCTTGTAATTGTAGCTTTCATTCCTTTGAACGGTCCGCCAATTACTTCAACTGTACCGTCAACTGCTAATTCTGAAACTGTAGATTTTTTCACGAGATAATTTTCTATTTCACTAAACTCTAATTCTCCTCTTAATTGTCCTTTCACATGTCGTAATCCTTGTGTTGCCATAAACATCACTTGAGGATCATTTGCTTCAATTACAACATATCCTTTTAGATTTTCAACAATTAGAACTGATTGGACCTCTAGTTCGCCACTTCTCATCTTTGCTTCAAGTTGTCTTAAAACGACTTTTTCTTGACCTCCGGTAGTTCTGAGTGCGAATAGGTGGGAATTAGATACTTCTGACATTTTATCTCTCTATTTGAATATCATTCCTGGTGAAATCGTTGCGAATATGAATTGAATTCCAAATCCTAACAGTCCTACTGTAGCAAAGCCAAACAAGACTAATCTGAGGTGCTGTTTGTAAACCTCCTTGTCGGATTTCTTCGTTAATTTTATAGTGTTAACTATATTCTTGAACATGAGTTTTGGATTCAAATTATAAAGAAAAATAATAAAGTGTCAATATATCTTTTATTCATGGATTTACTGGTTGCTTTCAAAAATGACCCTGTAGGCCATAATATGGCCAAATTCATCTCTCAAAAGATGGAGAAAGATGGGGATGTGTACCGTGGAAATAGATTTGATTTAATTGAAATTGATTCTCCTGCTATCTCTGCAGATTGGCTGGATGAAAAATATGATTATGATGGATTTATTTTCCTATCAAAACATGCAGCTGAATCTGGAACTCTTGCTTTAACTTGTCATAGTACTGGAAACTTCAGTGAAGCTAAATTTGGTGGAAATTCAAAAGAATTAGCAATACCATATCCCAACTTACAGAAAAAATATTTACAAAAACTTTGGGATCATCGTGATTCTTTTTCAGATTTTCAAATAACCATAGAAGCTACTCATCATGGACCTACTCATCTCAGGAAACCATCAATCTTTGTAGAAGTTGGAACCACTGAATTACAATGGAATGATGAAACTCTTTGTTCATCTATAGCCAAATTGGTAGTGGAAACACTTGAGAACCCATTTGATTCACATCCTTTTGCTATCTGTTTTGGTGGAACTCATTATTCTGAAAAATTTACCAAAGAATTGCTTTTTGGTAAATATGCCTTAGGAACTGTGATGCCAAAACACGCATTAGAGTTTTTGAATCCTGATCTCTTTGAACATTTGATTATCCAAAATTATGGTGCAGAAGCAGCTTTACTTGATTGGAAAAGTTTAGGAAAACAAAAACAACTTCTAATTGATCTTCTATCAACTACTAATTTGGAGGTTATAAAAATTTGAAAATAGAGGAAAAAATTTATCAAAAACTATTAGAAGTTCCTCTAGGTTATGTAACTACATATGGTGATCTTGCAAAAGCAATTAATCTAAAAAATGGTCAACGAGTTGTAGGACAAATAATGAAAAAAAATCCATTCCCTGTAATTGTTCCATGTCATCGTGTTGTGAAATCTGACGGAACTATAGGTGGTTATGCATATGGTTCTGAAAGAAAAAAACATATGTTATCCAAAGAAGGACTAAAAATCAATAATAATAAAATTTCAGACTTTAAAAAAAATCTATTTCGTTTCTAAGATTTTTGTACAGTGATTTCTTCTGCAATTACAGTTCTTAGATGTGCTTTATTTCGTATTGTGTTACCACCAATTTTTTTATAAATTGATTTGAATGATTCGTTAGTAATCTCTTTACGATCTTTTGACACTTTGAGAAGATATCTTAAAGCACGAACCTTGTTTACATATACTGTTTTCTTACCAACCCGTGCACCTTTTCTTCCTTTTTTAGAACCTTGTTTTGTACCTCTCTTTGCTTTTTGAATTCTTTTTGCTTGTGCTCTTCCATGAGATGTACCTGTAAATGATTTAATTGTAATTGTATTTGCAGTAATCAAACTTCTAATATCATCTCTGGTAATTGCATCTGCAACATCGTCTAAGTGATCATTATCAAATCTTACACGATTTACGCCAACACCTACAATTCTTGAGACAAGTCTCTTTTTTGATTTAAGATTAACTGGCATTTTGACTCACTCTTGCGTTAAACACTTTGAATTTTTTTTCTATTGCAATTTTCATAATTTCTCTTCTTTTTTTTGCTCCTACACTATGTCCAAATCTAATTCCATCTTCTTTTGGATTAAGATTATCTAAATCCCCTGCATTATGTATTAAATTATCTGTATAACCTGATGGATGTAATCCATGAGCAATTTTTGGTGTACCATATCCTACTTTAACTAATCCTGGACGACCGCGACTTTTCTGTTTTCTTTGATGGTTGTCCATTCCTTTTGGTTTTCTCCAACCAGTTTCCAATCTAGTATATCTCCAGCTCTCTGGACGAATAAATTCAGGTCTACTCATTCTTGCTTGTTCTCTTGCCTGAAGTTTTTCTTTATTGATTGGCATAGAGTTAAACTTTGAAATTTAACATAAATACGTATCTAAGTTTCAAATTATTAGATCTGAGAAAGAGATAATAATATTCAATTTTTCCCAAAAAACCTTGACTACACATAACATTAAGGAGATTTTTTGAATGTCTGACACTAGTTCAAAAGTACATGATCAATTAATGGCATTTGGAGTAAACCCTCATTCAATTCATAGAAATCTATCTGTCGAAAAACTCGTTGAACAATCAATTGAAACAAATGAAGGAATGTTAACTTCTACTGGCTCTTTATCTGTAAAAACTGGAAAATATACCGGTCGTTCTCCTCAAGATCGTTACATCATTTATGATGATGAAACTCATGAAACCATTGACTGGGGTGACGTCAACAGACAATTTCCAACTGAAAAATTCAATTCGGTTTTTGAGAAAATGAAAAAACATGCAGAAGGTAAAGATCTTTATGTTTTTGATGGATTCGTTGGTGCTGATAAAGAAAATAGATTGGCAATTCGTGTAATTAATGATCATGCATGGCAAAATCTTTTTTGTAGACAACTGTTTGTTAGACCCTCAAATGAAGAATTAAATTCACATGAACCTGATTTTACAATTTTATGTCTAAATGATTTTGAAACAATTCCTGAAATTGATGGAACTAGAACAAATATTTTCATTTTAGTTAACCTTTCAAAACGAATTGTATTGATTGGTGGAACTAATTATGCAGGAGAGATGAAAAAATCTATGTTTGCAGTAATGAACTATTTGATGCCAAAAAAAAGTGTTTTTCCAATGCATTGTTCTGCAAATATTGGTAAAGACGGTGATACAGCATTATTCTTTGGTTTATCTGGAACTGGAAAAACAAGTTTGTCTGCGGATCCTGAACGTATGTTAATTGGTGATGATGAACATGGTTGGTCTCAAAGTGGTGTTTTTAATTTTGAAGGTGGTTGTTATGCAAAATGTATCAATCTCAATGAAGAAGCAGAACCACAAATTTGGAATGCTATTAAATCTGGAGCCGTTCTTGAAAATGTTGTTGTAAACAAAGATAGTTTAAAGCCAGATTTTGACGATGGCAGTTTAACTGAAAACACTCGTGCAGCATATCCTTTAGATTACATACCAGGAGCTGTAATTCCAAGTGTAGGTGGTCATCCTAAAGTTATAATATTTTTAACCGCTGATGCATTAGGTGTTCTTCCGCCAGTATCAAAATTAACAAAAGAAAGTGCAATGTTTCATTTCATGTCTGGCTATACTAGTAAACTTGCTGGTACTGAACGTGGAATTAAAGAACCAAAAGCAACATTTTCTGCATGCTTTGGTTCTCCATTTATGCCTCGTCCTGCATCCGTGTATGCAAAAATGTTAGGAGAAAAAATTCTTGAACATAATACCGTTGTATATCTAATTAACACTGGATGGTCTGGTGGTCCATATGGTGTTGGAAAAAGAATTAGCATAAAATATAGTCGTGCAATGGTCACGGCTGCGTTAACCGGAAAATTTGACTTGATAAAGTTCAGACATGATGATACTTTCAATCTAGATGTTCCTACTGAATGCCCAGGCGTACCTTCTGATGTATTAGATCCAAAAAATACATGGGTGGATAAAGATTCTTACGATTTATCGGCAAAGAAACTAGCGCAAATGTTTGGAGAAAACTTTACAAAATTCAAAGATGTTTCTTCTGAAATTAGAGATGCTGGTCCACAACTTCGCTAGAACTCTTTCTAAATTTTAATCCTACAATTATTACAATGCCAAAAATTATCCCTAAAATTATTAATGCTCTTTCTGGTAATTCTGAATTCTCAACAATTGGTTTCTGTTCACTCAAATCTTCTTTGATATCATAAACTTCATACACGTCAAATGTGTTTTTACCGCTTTTTACATTTACTTCAATCCAATATTCCCCTGCATCATATAATTTCAAACTCTCAAATTTTGTTGGCGTCATAGAAATACTACGTTCTTCAAATGTTTCACTATTGGTAATAGTTATTTTTGCATATTCCCAGTCTAATGGTTGTTTCACTTGAAAAGATAATTCATTTTTAGATTCAGAAATAACTATTGATGCTTCACTAACTCGAACAATTATTGGAATCTGATACATTATGTCATTGTTAGTAATGAAGGCTCTAGTTTCAAAATCACCTAACTCTTTTTCAATTAATTTTGAAGTTATGTATAATGCTGAATCTCTTATCTCGTAATCAAACTCAACATTTTCTATATCTGAAAATTCTACTTTTTGAATATTGATATTTTCATATAACGAACTAATCTTAATTTCGTTTTCTTCTAATGTCTTGTGCTCAGATAGATTGAAAATCAACTTTGGTGGTTCAAATATTAATTCTGAATTAAATGCTTTTTTCAAATCAATTCTTCCTGCTCCCCCGGCATCAAATTCAAATTCTTTTTTGTACTCATCTGTGATGATATCTGAAGTTGTAACTAGTATGGATTTAATTTCATGAGGTGTGAAATCTGGATTCTTTTCTAATAACAATGCAATTGCTCCTGAAACATGTGGAGCAGCATAACTTGTTCCGCTTGTAATATTATAGAAATTCTTCAATGAAGTTGTATTTACAAAAACCCCCGGTGCAACTAAATCTGGTTTTAGATAAAACGGAGAAACTGGTCCTCTTGAACTAAATGTTGCAAGAAAATCTGGATGATTAAACACATTAAGTGTTCCTGATGTTCCACTCTCGAGAATTGCTTTTAATTCTAATCCTTCTTCTCTTGTCATTGAAACTGTAGGTATTGTTGGATAGTAATCTTCACTCACATACTCATGAATTAATTCTCCAAAAAATATTCCGGGTTGATTATTGTATACGATTAATCCTTTTGCACCATTATTTGATGCAAAAATTTCTTTATCTGAGAAAAAAACAATTTCATCTGGTGTTTCTCCACCCCTTTCTGCCAAAACTATCTTACCTCTAACATCAATTCCATCAAAATCATTTTCTCTACTGTATTTTCCAAATACAATTTCAGTTGATATTGGATCTGAAATTATATCTGTTCCTAACATTGGTAAAACTTGGAATTGTGTATCTTCAACTTCTAGTGTTGAAACCATGCTTGAATCACGGTTATTGTAAGTGGCTCCTACAGTGATTGCATTGGGATTTTTTGCTGGACTTCCAATAGTACTCTTATCCGGACCGCTATTTCCTGCCGCAGCAACAACCACGATTCCTTGATTAATTGCATTATTTACCGCCTCATCGATTTTGTTATGAGTCATGTTAACTCCTAAACTGATGTTAATGATGTCCACTCTATCTTCAACTGCCTGGTTGATTGCTTTAATTATCAAATTTGACGGAACTGATTCACCATCTGATGAAACCCTATATGAAAAAATTTCTGCCATAGGTGCTATTCCTTTTAGTTGTCCATCAGCTGCAATTATTCCTGTTACTTGTGTTCCATGTCCGTTTGTGTCTTGTGGAACTGTATCGTTATCTACAAAATCATATCCTTTCAAAAATCTAGATGTTTCATCTTGATTAAAAAAATCTGGATGACTTAGGTTAATCCCAGTATCGATGACTCCAATCTTTATGCCCTTTCCTGTAAAACCCAACTCTTTTGGAAATTCTGCACCTATGTATGGTCCGCTATTATCTAAAAATAATTCAGAATTCTCATCCAAAGTGACAAAATTTACAATTACAAAAGAAAAGAGTCCACCTAACAGTAATGTAAAAAATAAAAAATTTCTCATATATGTTGTAATTTTTGATTAGTAATAATTCCTTTAGAAAAGCAATAAATTACTTCCATATTATCCACCAGTATGGGAAAATATACACTTCCTGAGATGCCTTATGCATATGATGCACTAGAGCCTCACATTGATGCACAAACAATGGAAATTCATCATTCAAAACATCATCAAAAATATACTGATGGTATGAATGGTGCATTAGAAAAACTTAGTCCTGAATTACAGGAAAAGGAAATTGAAGAAATCTTGTCAAACATCAATCAAGTCCCTGACGATGTCAAGGGTGCCATTAACTTTAATGGTGGAGGATACGATAACCATAAACTGTTTTGGAACAGTATGAAACAAAACGGTGGTGGTGAACCAACTGGTGCAATTGCTGATGCCATCAATGATTCCTTTGGATCTTTTGCAGAGTTTAAAGAATTATTCTCTAGCAAAACAGCTCCAATTCAAGGAAGCGGATGGGGTTGGCTTGTATACAATCCAAACTCTGGTAAAGTCGAATACAAGGCAATGTCAAACCAAACTAGTCCACGAACTGAGGGTTTAGTTCCTCTATTAGGATTAGATGTTTGGGAACATGCATACTATCTCAAGTATCAAAACAAAAGACCTGATTACATAGCTGCTTGGTGGAATGTCATCAACTGGGATGAAGTAAACGATCGATTCTCAAAAGCAAAGTAATACTCTTTTCTTTTTTCTTTTCATCAAAAACTCTAATTTTTATACAGTATATACAATTCAAACTCATGAGCGAAGAACAAGCCCAACAAATGTTGCAACAAATGCAAATGCTTGAAAACATGTATGCAGAAATGTCACAAAAAGAGAATTCTATAAAAAATATAATGCGTGATGCTGATTCTGCAATAAAATCAATTCAGGAAATTAAAGCAAATCCTGATTCTGAAAATTTAGTCCCAGTTGGAATGGGCACTTTTATCAAAACTAAAACTATTCCAAATGAAAAAATTGTGGTTAATGTTGGTGCTGGAGTTGCAATAGAAAAAGATCATGATTCGGCACTTAGTTATTTGGAATCAAAAATTAAAGAATTAGAAGTTGCATTACAAGAAACAAATGCACAAAGACAACAAATTGCTGCAAACCTAGAACAAGGAAAACAGCAAATGCAACAAATTATGCAACAACCGCAATCACAACCACAATCATAATAATTATGTTTGATAATCTAAAAAAAGCATTTTCTAATGTTTCTACTGGATTTAGTGAAAAGGATCTTAACGAAAAAGATATTGAAGATGTTTTATTTGAATTGGAAATTAATCTACTTGAATCTGATGTGGCTACCGAAGTAATAGATTCAATTAAAGATAGTTTGAAAGAAAAAATAATTGGTTCTAGAGTTGAAAAGAAAAACATACAAAGTTTTGTAAAACAAAGTCTAATCGAGTTTATTAGTGAAACTTTTGATAATGCGGGTCACGTTGATTTAGTGGCTAGGATTAATGAAAAAAAATCATCAAATGAACCATTCATAGTTGTATTTGTTGGAATAAATGGTACTGGAAAAACAACCTCACTAGCTAAAGTTGCAAATATGTTAAAAAATGAGAAATTATCCGTTGTTATTGCAGCTGCAGATACTTATCGTGCAGGTGCTATTGAGCAACTTCGTGAACATACAAACAGGCTTAATCTTAAAATTATTGCACAAAATTATGGTTCTGATCCTGCTGCTGTTGCAAAAGATGCTGTTTTGTATGCTAAATCTCACAAAGTTGATTGTGTTTTGGTTGATACAGCGGGACGAATGCAGACCAGTTCTAACTTAATGGAACAAATTGCAAAGATTACCAAAGTGGTAAAGCCTGACATGAAAATCTTCGTAGGTGATTCACTAGCAGGTAATGATACTGTAAATCAAGCACGTGAATTCCACAAACAGGTAAATTTTGAATGTTCAATTTTAACAAAAAGTGATGCAGATGCTAGAGGCGGTGCAGCACTATCTATTGTAAAAGTAACATCAACTCCAATTATCTTTGTAGGTATAGGTCAAGAATATGATGATATTGTAAAATTCAATAAGCAAACTTTTCTTGAAAATGTTTTTGAATCCACTGATATTGATGTTCCATCATTATCTGAAATCAAAGCGTCAGAACCAGAACCACAACCAGAACCACAACCAGAACCACAACCAGAACCACAACCAGAACCAGAATCCGAAGAAAGTGATGATCCTTTCAATGGAATTGAAACTGATGACATTAACAATTATGCTGATATGTATGACATTCCTCCACCAGAAACTGATAATGAAGCAAAAAAATTAGCTAATCAAATTAAGAAATGGATTAAAGATGGAAGACCAAAACCTTAGTTTACAAAACTATAAGAAACATCTTCTATTCTGTAATCTATGACTCACAAACCGCATAATGTGGATGTACTAACGTTAGATGAATTAGAATCTAAGGAAATTAATAATATAATTGATTTAGCAATAGATTTGAAAAAAGAGCAAAAAAAAGGAAAAATAAAACCACTTTTACAAAATAAAACACTTGCAATGATATTTGAAAAACCATCTACTCGAACACGTGTGAGTTTTGAAACAGGAATGTTTCAACTTGGAGGTCATGCACTTACATTATCTCCAAACGATCTTCAATTATCTCGCGGTGAATCTATTGGTGATACTGCAAAGACACTTTCTCGTTATGTAAATGTGATAATGGCTCGTGTTTATGATCATAAATCATTAGAAACTTTTGCACGAAATTCTTCTATCCCTGTAATTAATGGGTTATCTGATTCATTTCATCCGTGTCAAATCCTTGCAGATTTAATGACAATTAAAGAACATAAAAAAAATCTAAAGAAAATCAAAATCGCTTGGATAGGTGATGGGAACAATGTTTGTAACTCACTGATATTGGGATGTGCAAAATTAAAGATAAAACTCTCTGTTGCTATTCCTGATGGGTATGAACCTGATTTTGATGTTATCAAAACAGGTAAAGAACATGAAATTTTAGAGGTTTCCGATAATCCTGAACTGGCAGTAAAAGATGCAGATGTTGTAATGACTGATACTTTTGTTTCTATTCATAACACAAATTCTGATCGCGTTAAAAAATTTCTTCCAAAATTCCAAGTCACTCAGTCCTTGATGAATAAGGCCAAAAAAGATGCTATCTTCATGCATTGTCTTCCTGCAAAACGTGATCAAGAAGTAACTTCTGATGTCATTGATGGCCCACAATCTGTTGTTTGGGATGAAGCTGAAAATCGCTTACATGTTCAAAAAGCATTGTTAGTTCACCTTCTTGGCGTCTAAGGTTTATAATACCAATCTCAAGTTTTCCCTCTATAGATGGCATATTCAAAGATATTACAAAGAATTCGTAGTGAGAAAACTAACTATCGAAAACGAAAAATCATGCTTATGGGAAAGAGTGATTTCATTACCGTTAATGTTACAAATGAAAATACTCAAGTCCAAATCGTAAAACCTGAGATTAAAGGGGATAAAGTTTTAGCATCTGCACATTCCAGATTCCTACTCAAAGATGGCTGGAAGGGTTCACGAAAGAATATTCCTGCATCCTATTTGACCGGTTACATGGCTGGAAAAAAAGCATTATCAAATGGTGTTACTGATGCAATTTTGTATAGTGGTACTAGAAGATATACTGACAGAATGGCTGCAGCATTAAAAGGTGTAATTGATGCTGGTGTTAAAGTTCCAGCTGATGAAGAAGCATTTCCCGCTGATGAAAGAATTAACGGTGAACATCTTAAAGTTAAAAACGATATTGCAAGTGTTAAATCAAAAATTGATAGTGAGGTAAAAACCAAATGAGTCAATCTGCACCACAACGTCAACAAGGTAGACCTGGAGGTAGACCTGGTGGACCTGGAGGTAGACCTGGTGGACCTGGAGGTAGAGGTGGGCGTCAAGGTGATAGACCACGAAGACCAAGACGTGAACCAGTCGTTGAAGTATGGGAACCAAAAACAATGTTAGGAAAAAAAGTTGCGTCTGGTGAAATTACTACTATGGAGGAAATTTATGAAAAAGGTTTACGTATACAAGAATCTGGAATCATTAAAAAATTATTACCTGATTTAAAAACTGAAGTTATCGATGTTGGTTTAATTCAAAAAATGACTCCAAACGGTCAGTCTACAAGATTCAAAGCTCTGGTTGCAGCAGGTAATCAAAATGGTTGGCTTGGAATTGGTCTTGGAAAATCAAAACAAATGAGAATTGCAATTGAAAAAGCAAACAATGCTGCATTTCTAAATGTCAGTCCAATTAAACTTGGATGTGGAAGTTGGGAATGTAGATGTGATCAAAAACATTCGGTACCATTTACAGTTAAAGGTAAAGGTGGAAGTGTAACAATCGAAATTTTACCTGGTCCAAGAGGTTTAGGACTCGTTGCAGGCGGAAAAATTCGTAATTTATTAAAATTAGCAGGTGTAAAAGATGCATGGACTCATACAAATGGTTCTACTGCAACAATGAATTCAACATCAAAAGCATTACTTGAATGTCTACGACAGACATTCAGCCAAGGGTAATTATCATGTCTAAAGCATATCTTGTTGTAAGAATTAGTGGAACTGCTGATGTACCTTATTGGGCTACTACTACAATGAATTTACTAAAGTTAGAAAAGAAACACCGTGCTGTAATTATTCCTGAAATAGATAATACTATTGGAATGCTTAGAAAGGTCCAACATTATGTTGCTTGGCAAGAACTTGATGTTGAAACAGCAAAAGAACTTTTAGATAAAAAAGCACGAAAATCTGGCTATAAGAAAATCACTTCTGAAGATATTACTGCATTAGGATACAAATCTGTAGATGAATTAGCCTCTGCATTAGCTGAAGGCAAAACCTCACTTTCAAAATTAAAACCTCTAAAACCTTGGTTTGCACTAGATCCTCCAAGACATGGATTCAAAAGAAGCTGTAAAAAACTCTATGGCCAGAAAGGCGTTTTAGGTCATAACAAAGAACTTTTAGTTATTGTAAAGAGGATGATGTAAAATGGCAACAAGATTAAGAAAAACTAGAAGACTCCGAGGTGGAAGACACATGGGTTGGGGACAAGTTGCACAACACAGATCCTTTGGTCATAAAGGTGGACTTGGTCGTTCTGGACATCTCAAACATCTTGCAAGTACTGTAATTAAAGAGGATCAAGATCATTTTGGTCATGAAGGAACTCATTCACCACATCCAAGTATTACAAAAGTTTGGGTAAATGTTAGAGACTTGAATGATTTATTTTCTAAATCTGGAAAATCTGAAAATTCTAAAAACACTTTAGATCTAGAATCACTTAAAATTGAAAAATTACTCGGTGGAGGTAAAATTAACACCGCATACACAATAAAAGTAAAAAATGCAACACCTTCTGCAATTGAAAAAGTAAAACAAGCAGGTGGTGAAGTAATTCTCCCTATTCAAAAAACTGAAGAAAAATCACAAGAAAAAACTGAAAATGTAGAAAATAACGATGGCTGAAGGAACACTAACTGAAACTATACGAAAAATTGTAGCCAAGGCTGAACCTTACATTCCTCAAGTCCCAAAACCAAAAAAGAAAATCCCATTACAATCAAAAATATTGTGGACTTCTGGTTGTTTAGTAATTTATCTAGTGATGGGTCAAACTCCATTATTCGGAGCAACTGCACCTGAATTTGATTTCTTAGCATTTGCAAGAGTAATTTTTGCATCACAACAAGGTTCTCTTGTTGAATTAGGAATTGGACCAATAGTCACAGGTGGTTTGTTAATGCAATTACTTCGTGGTTCTGATATTTTGAAATTTGATTTCAAAAATCCTGCAGAACGTGGTGTATTCCAAACTGCAACAAAACTTGTAACCTACATTGTAATTGTAGCAGAATCCATCGTATATGCTATTGCTGTTTATGGACCTGGAATTACAGATCCCACGGTGCTGTACATACTGATTGGACAGTTAATGGGTGCGTCTGTTATTGTAATGTTCCTAGATGAAACTATCCAAAAAGGATGGGGTATAGGCAGTGGAATTAGTATCTTCATTATGGCCGGAGTTGCTCAACAAATTCTTTGGAGTCTGTTTAGTCCAATGCCTGCAGGTGATGGTGGTGCTATAGGCATATTCCCATTTATTGGTCAGATGGCTGCGTATGGTGATGTAGCTGATGCATTGTTCCGTTCTAACCAACTGCCGAGTGTCTTTGGTCTGTTCTTAACTGCAGGAATTCTTGCAATACTTGTATACACTCAAGGTATGAAGGTAGAAATTCCAATTGTTTCTACAAAGTATAGAGGATTTGCAGCAACTTACCCAATTAAGATGATGTATGTTTCAAACATTCCTGTTATTCTAGCTTCAGCCTTAACTGCAAATGCTGTATTTATTGGACAAATGTTCTGGTCACAGTTCAACCCGCGGAATAATAATGTATTTTTGAATATTTTGGGACAATTTGATCCTACAAGCCCCTCTTCACCAACTGGCGGTATTGTCTACTTTATCACTCCTCCAAGAGGTTTAGATCTGGCAGCGCAAGATCCTATACGAGCTATTGGATATGTCATATTTATGATTGGAATTGTAATTGTCTTTGGAAGATTATGGGTAGAGCTTGGTGGACTTTCTCCAAAGAAAGCTGCACAAAATCTTTTGGATGCAGATGTACAAGTACCTGGATTCAGACGTTCAAACAAACCAATTGAAACTTTACTTAACAGATACATTCCATCAGTTACAATAATCGGTTCTGCAATTCTTGGATTGATTGCAGGTGTTTCAGATGTATTAGGTGTATTCGGTACCGGAATTGGAATTTTGCTTTCTGTAGATATTCTAATTAATTACTATAACCAATTAGTAAAAGAACAGGTGGAAGTTGTCATGCCACGGTTAGGTGCTTTACTTGGTAGAACGTAAAAAAGTCGTAATAGTTGGAATCCCGGGTGTAGGGAAAACTTCTCTAGTTACACGTATTGTCGAATTGATAAACGCAGAAAAACATTGTGCTAGTGTACATAGTTACGGAACTGTAATGATGGGTGAAGCAGAAGGTAGTGAAATCTCTGATAGAGATAATCTTCGACATTTACCAGTATCTCAGCAAAAAGATTTACAAAAACAAGCAGCTACAAAAATATCTGAATTAACTGATGATGTGGTGTTTATTGATACACATGCATTCATTTCTACAGATGAAGGATTTTATCCAGGTCTTCCATACCATGTAATTCAAATTCTTGAACCGACACATCTTATTGCTATTTCTGCAAGACCTGAAGAGATTTACAATCGTAGAATGAAAGATGATACTAGAAATCGGGATAAAATTTCAATAGAAGCAATAAAAAAGGAACTAGCAGTACAAGATGCAATGTTGGCAAGTTGTTCTGTATTATCTGGATCACCACTCAAAGTTATACTAAACAATGAGGGAAAAATTGATGAAGCAGCGCAAAATGTAATAGATGCAATAGGTGTTGGTGCTTAAATGGAATTAAATTTTATATTAAACTTTATTGATGTAGTATTCCTCCAAATGGATTTCTTTGGTATGAGAGAAGGTCCTTTGGGTAGTGATGATCCAATGATAAAGGGCATAATTCTCTCAATGCTTGCAGTTGCTGGATTTGGTATTGCATTGAATTTAATCAATTCATCAATTCGACGTAAGATGGTTGATCAAGTAAAACAGAGACGAATTACAAAAGAAGTAAGAGCATGGCAAAAAGAACGAATGGCTGCATTTAGATCAAAGGATCAAGCAAGAATTGCAACTGCAAACAAAAAATCTGCTTACATGAACAAAATGAATATGGAAATGATGCAGATGAATATACGACCTATGATGATTACAATTATTCCATTAATGTTAATTTTCTATTTTGTACTGCCACAATTATTTTCATATACTGTTGCAGTTTCACCAATTCCACTAAATGTAATTCCTGGTGATTGGTTTGAACTAACATGTACTGCTCTCAAAGTTGAAGAAGGATTGTACTGTGGTGAAGAAAATGCACTATATTTGTGGGCCTGGTATTTCCTATCATCCATTGCATTTAGTGGGCTCATTATGAAACTAACTAAAACACAAATGGATTTAGGATAATTGTCAAAATCCATTGTAGTGTCTGGTCCTCCTGCTATTGGAAAGACTACTGTAGCAAAGGGACTTGCAAAAGAATTCAATCTAAATTATCTTAGTGGTGGAGATATCTTAAAAGAACTTGCAAGTGAACAAGGATTTTCTTCTAGTGGAGATGATTGGTGGGATACTGAAGATGGAATGAAATTTCTTAATCAGAGAAAAGAAAATTCAGAATTTGATAAAAAAGTCGATGAAAAATTGATCCAATTATTTGAAAAAGGTGATGTTGTAATTACTAGTTACACACTTCCTTGGTTAATTGATAGTGGAATAAAATTATGGTTAAATGGTACTATGGAAAATAGTGCAAAACGTATGCAGAATCGTGATAACATGGAAGAATCCTCTGCGCTAGAAGTTGTTAACAAACGATTCAATGAAAATAAAGCAATCTACAAAAATCTATACAACTTTGAATTTGGGGATGATCTTTCAGTTTTTAATAAAATTATTCAAACTGATGGCATAAATGCAGAACAAGTGTTAGAAATTGCAAAATCAACTGTGAGAGAACTACTTTGACTCTAAAACAACTTGAAAATCTTGTAAAAATTGATGAGGATATGACTAATCCTGAAAATGGTACATATTACAATAAAAGAACTATTGAACAACTTTTAGAATATGGTTTGATTTTGATTGATAAACCTCCTGGACCTACAAGTCATGAAGTTGTCGCTTGGGCAAAAAGAATTCTAGAAATTCCTAAAGCTGGTCATAGTGGAACACTTGATCCACAAGTTTCAGGTGTTTTACCTTTAGGTTTGGGTGAGGGAACAAAAGCTCTTGGTGTATTATTGTTAGGTCCAAAAGAATACCATGCACTAGGTAGATTGCATTCGTTACCATCTAAAGAAAAACTTGAACAAATACTTGAATTATTTCGTGGTGAAATTTTTCAAAAACCACCACAACGTTCTGCTGTGGTAAGACAAACCAGAAGTAGAACCATCTATGAATTAGAGTTACTAGAACAAAAAGAACGTCTAGTTTTGTTACGAGTATTATGTGAAGCAGGAACTTACATCCGAAAATTATATTATGATATGGGTGAATTACTTGGACCTGGTGGTTCAATGATAGAATTACGTCGTTCACGTGTACATCAGTTTGATGAAAAAAATCTTGTTACTATGCATCAACTAGCAGATGCATATGCAACATGGAAAGAAAATAAAGATGAATCAAAACTTATGAAAATTATTAGACCTGTAGAGGAAACATTCAGTGAAATAAAATCTGTAGTTATTCGTGATTCTGCAATAGACTCTATGTGTCATGGCGCACAATTAGCAATACCTGGTGTCTTACAAGTTTCTCCATATTTGCAAAAAGGTGATCTAGTTGGAATTTATTCTCAGAAAGGTGAGATTGTTGCTTTGGCTGAATCTCTATTATCTGAAAATGAAATTAAAGATCAAACAAAAGGATATGCTTTTCAAACAAAACGAATCATAATGAAACCAAACACTTATCCAAAAAACTGGCGTACTAGCACACCAAAAAAAGAATAAAAATTGTTTCCAAAAGGCTTACTTTTTGCAATAATTGTTGGTGTTATATCTGGACCAATTTTTGGAATAATTTTGTATGAATATGGGGTAGAAGATCAATTGGTCTATGTTGATGGTACATCATTATCTATTGTTACAGAAAAAACTAATTTCACATTAGGCGAACCCATTTCAATCAAAATCATCAATTCCGGTACGGATGAATTAAAATTTCCTGATACATCTTATGGATTAATAATAAAACAACTAGATAGCATACATATTTTTTCACCTATCTCCTCTCAAGTAATTTCTAAACTTGATTCACATGAGGAAGTATCTTTTGTTTGGGATCAAATAAAAAATAATGGGGAACATATACTGGAAGGTACATACAAAATTACATCAAAAGCCATTACACTTGATGGAAGTATAATAGAAAAAATTGTTATAATTCATGTTTTCAAATAAATAATATAATGCATTTTTATAATCACTATTGAATTATTATTTAGCGAAAGCTAATGCCGAGGTCGCCTAGCCTGGTAGGGCGCGTGCCTGGAAATGTTTAAACCATAAAGCACGTTCTCGCAAGGGATCGAGAGTTCAAATCTCTCTCTCGGCGCCATCTTTAATTTAAAATTCAAGAGAATCTGATCAGTAATATTGAAAAAATTTGATATTGCAATTATCGGTGGAGGAATTTTAGGTACTACAATTTCATATTGGATATCAAATCTTTATGATTCCAGTGTTTGTGTTATTGAAAAGGAGTCCAATGTTGCTAAACATACGAGTGGAAGAAATACTGGAGTTGTTCATACTCCATTTTACTTAAATCCTGAAACAAAAAAAATTTTTGCAAAATCTGCACATGTATCACATGATTTATGGAAAACACTAGCAACAAATACAATGTCACCGTGGAATGAGATTGGAACTATAGAAGTTGCTTTAGATGAAACACAACATAAAACTTTGGAAAAATATCATAAATGGGGAATACAAAATGGTGTTTCTGAAAATAATTTGTCATTACTTGATTCAAATGAATTGAAACAAAAAGAAAAAAATATTGAATGTCATTCTGGATTATTATGTAAAAGTGATGTCTCTACTGATTATTCTAAACTTACTCAAGAAATACAGAAAATATCTATCCAAAATTCAACTGAATTCCTTTTTCAGAAAAATGTTAAATCATTTCTCATAAATAATGATATAATCCAAATAAATTTTACAGATAACACTTCGATTGAATGTAATTATTTAATTAATTGCTCTGGTGGTAACTCACTTGATATCGCAAAAGAATTTGATTTACTTCAATCACACTCTGATCTACATTTTAGAGGTGAATACTGGATAGCTGATAGCAGTTATGCTGATATTGTAAAAACAAACATTTACTCAGTTGCAAGACATCCTGAATTTCCTTTTCTTGATCCTCATTGGATTAAACGTGCTAATGGAACCACTGAGATTGGCCCAAATGCTGTGCCTGTACCTACGCCTGAAACCTATGATGGTTTTGTAACTGATATTCCATCGACTATATCAAAATTAGGCGAAATTTTAACAGGTGGTGCAAAAAAATTATTTCTTAATCCTGATTTCATATCTTTAGTTACAAAGGAGTTTAGGAGCTCAATATCAAAAGATGCCATGGTTCAACGTGTTATGGATTTTATTCCATCTCTAAAACCAGAGTATTTCATAAAAAAAGGAACTGCAGGAATACGCACTCCAGTTATATCTCCAGATGGAACTTTTATTTCCGATGTTATGGAACGTGAAGGACATAATTCATTTCATATTGTGAACTATAATTCACCTGGTGCAACTGGGGCTCCTGCATATTCTGCTTTAGTTGTTAAAAAATTACAGGATAAAGGCATTTTGAAATCTCCAAATTCTCAAAAAAATTCATTATGGAACTTTAATTCAATAATAGAACGAATTTAATATTCCTTCAAAATGGTAATTTTATGTTTCCCGATAGATGTTCTGTAAAACAAAATGGGCATGACTGTGTAAATCCACCAGAATATGTTGTAGAAATAGTTCATAATGATGATTCTTACATGGTTGGAATTACATGTGAAAAACACAAAGGTGTTGTAACTGTAAAAATTGGTGAACTACAAAAAATAGGGAAAATACCTGAAGGGACACTTGAATTTCAAAAACTTAAAGCTGTTGGAACTGACTGTGTTAAAGGAAATCCTGATGACGCATTAATCCAATTAGATTAAACCGAATAAAGTAATTTTTTCCCCTCTAATCCCAAAACTAAATTTCTTACTGTAATGTCTGACATTTTTTGTCTTGTTTCTTTCGTTGAGCTTCCTACATGTGGTGCTAAAACAACATTTTCTAGTTTTAGTAATGAATTATCTTTTTTAATAGGCTCTGACTCATAAACATCCATTCCTGCACCTTGAATCTGTTTTTTCTTCAAAGCTGTTGCTAGTTGTTTTTCATTTACAATTTTTCCTCTAGATGTATTTATCAAAAAAGAAGTTTCTTTCATCTTTTTAAATTTTTTTGAATCCATTAAATGGTGTGTATCCTTATTGTATGGAAGATGTAATGAAATTACATCACTTTTTTTATACAATGTATTTTCTGAAACATATTTTGTTTTCAAAATCTTCTCTGTACTCTTTGATACTGGTCTTCTATTATGATAAATCACATTCATGCCTAGCCCATTTGCTTTTTTTGCTACTTCTTTTCCAATTCTCCCCATTCCTATAATTCCGATAGTTTTTCCTGCAACTTCTGTACCTGTATAATCATATGCGCCAAAGACTTGATTCCACTTTTTATTACGGATTATTCTATCTCCTTCAGAAATTCGTCTTAAAACATCTAAAATTAATCCAATTGTCAATTCAGCTGTAGCATTTGTCAAAACCTCAGGCGTATAGCCAATTTTAATTTTTTTGGATTTAGCAAAATTTATGTCAATATGATCAAAACCTACACTGAAAGTACTAATCGCTTTAAGATTTTTTGCATTACTAATAACTTCTTTATCTATCGTATCATATGGATGACAAATCACTCCATCAACATCTTTAATTTCATTAATTAATTTTTTTTTTGGAATTGGAATTTTACCTGTATGTAATGAGACATTGCATTTCTTTCCTAATTCATCTAGTGCAGATCTATGTAGTCGTCTTGTAACTAATACATTGAAACGTTTTTTCATTGAATGTTTGGTCAAACCATTTATAATATTTAATCATAATAGGAGTATTGTCTTCTTCTGATGATTTACTAAATTGTTCTGAATGTGAAAAACCAATAGAACAATGTATCTGCGTTTGCCCCTATTGTGGAGAACGTGACAAATGTGAATGTGCATTATTTGATGCCGCAACGGGGGCATGAAATGATAACTGATTTTACATGGATGATTGGTGGACCTCAAGGAAGTGGAGTTGAAACTGCAGCTAATATTTTCTCTCAGGTTTTCTCAAAAATGGGTTATCAAATATTTGGAAAACGTGAATATTATTCAAACATTAAAGGTGAACATAGCTATTTTGCAGTAAGAGTTTCTGAAAAACAAATTCGCTCTAGTGTAAAAGGGACAAATATGCTTATTGCATTTGATGCTGAAACCATTTTCCGTCATGCAGATGATGTTTTAGAAAATGGAATTATAATTTATGATTCAACTTTAGAAAATGTAAAAGTTTCAGATGTTATTACATTTGATAATGATTTTAAAGAACGTTTAGGGAATCTTCTAAAATCTAAAAACAAAGAAGATACTGTTAAAGGAATATTGGAATTGGCATCTGAAAATGGTACCTCGATACATTCCGTTTCTTTTCGTAGTCTATTAGCTGAATTATCTGAAAAATTAGAGAACCCCCGAATTAAAAACATGAGTCGTATGTTCAATGTTTTGGGAGTTTCTCTTTCATTAGGATTGTTAATGATTCCCTCGGAAAAATTAACTGAATCTGTAAACTCAATATTTTCAAAGAAAAAATCTATAGCTGAAATGAATGTCTCTGCAGCAAATTTTGCTTACAATTATGCAACTGCCAAATTTGATAATATTGGTCTCAAATTCGAGGAAAAAGAAATTGAAGAAAATACGCTTCTGGTTCAAGGATATTATGGTACCTCAATTGGAAAAATTATCGCTGGGTGCAGATTTCAATCATATTATCCAATTACACCTGCAACTGATGAAAGTAATTTCCTTGAAACTAATGAAATACTTGAAATTAATGAGGATCGTCCTGGCTCAACACTTGTTATTCAAACTGAAGATGAAATTTCTGCAATAGGTATGGCAATTGGTTCATCATTAACTGGTGTACGTTCTGCTACATGTACCTCTGGACCTGGTTTTGTATTAATGATTGAATGTCTGAGTTGGGCAGGAATCAATGAAGTTCCAGTTGTAATCACTTTTTATCAAAGAAGTGGCCCATCCACTGGTTTACCTACACGTCATGGTCAAGATGATTTAATGTGTGCAATAAATTCTGGTGTTGGAGAATTCCCTAGAATTGTTTACGCATCAGGTAGTGTCTCTGATAGTTTCTATGATACAACTCAGGTGTTTAACTATGCAGATGTTTTTCAAGTTCCTGTAATACACATGATGGATAAATTCATTGCTAGTTCTGTCACAACCTGTCAAAGATTTGATGAAACTAGAGTGAATATTGATAGAGGAAAATTACTGAATGAAATTCCTTCGGACAATTATAGAAGATTTGAACATACAGAAGATGGATTGTCACCAAGGTCAAAACTAGGTTTAGAAAATGGAATATTTTGGAACACTGGTGATGAAAGTGATATACAAGGTCACATATCTGAGGATCCGGTAAATCGTGTTCAAATGATGGATAAAAGACAATCTCGTCTAGATTACATACTTGAAAAAATTCCTGAAACTGAACAAATCGTAAAACACTCTGAAGGTGATTTTTGTGTTGTCTCTTGGGGCTCAACTCAAGGTCCAATTCTAGATGCAATAGAAATGTTGAAAGATGATGGTATCAATATTGGATTTGTTGAAGTAAAGCTTTTAGAACCATTTCCAAAAGAATTCTTAAAAAAATTATTTTCTAATTCTAAAACTATTATTGACATTGAAGCAAACTATACTGGTCAACTAGGTTCATTAATTAGGCAAAATTTAGAAAAGGATCCTGATTATTATATTCTAAAATTCACAGGAAGACCAATGACATGTACTGAATTATACGATACGTTAAAAAAAATAGTTAATGGTACTGCACAAAAAAGAGAGGTTTTGACATATGGCGCTTAAGATAGGTGACTACAAAACAGATGTCCATAATGATTGGTGTCCTGGATGTGGTGATTTTGGAATTGTGAATTCAATTCAGATGGCATTGGCAGAAATGGAAATTCCTCGACATCAAACTGCAATATTCTCTGGTATTGGTTGTTCTGGAAAAACATCCCATTTCATTAATGTATTTGGAGTTCATACTTTGCATGGACGTGTCTTACCTTTTGCACAAGGTGCAAAAATATCAAATCCAAATTTGGAAATTATAGCTGTTGGTGGTGATGGTGATGGTCTTGGAATAGGTGCAGGTCATTTTGTTGCAGCTGGTAGACGTAATGTGGATATGACATACATAATTTTTGATAATGCAGTATATGGATTAACTAAAGGTCAAGCGTCCCCTACTCTAAAATTGGGTGAAAAAACTAAATCATTACCTACTCCAAACACAAATTATAATGTAAATCCAATTGGGCTTGCAATTGCTAGTGGATTTACATTTGCAGCTAGAGGATACTCGTATGATGTTCGTCAATTAAAAGATCTAATCATTGCTGCGGTTAATCACAAAGGTTTGGCATTTGTAGATGTTTTACAACCTTGCCCAACATACAATGATATCAACACAAAAGATTGGTTTAGTGGTGTAGATAGAATTGATGAAACGACCAAAAAGGCTATGCCACGTATTTACAAATTAGAAGATACTGATTATGATCCTGTCGTACACTATAGTGATGAAACTGAATTAAATCAGAAAAAAACACAGGCTATTGTCAGATCACTTGAATGGGATGAAAAAATTCCTACTGGAATATTTTATAAAAATGAATTAATCACGCCATATACTAGAAGATTAACTGATAAAATTCCAAATTATATAGAAAATCCTTCAGCATTACAAAATATCTCAAAAAACAACGCTCCTATTACAAAGATTAATCAAATTCTTGATTTGTACAAAGTATAGTCTCATTGACAAATGATTATTAGACAGTTTTTTCTATTTTACAACTATTGAATATAACAGATGTAAACAGGATATTTCGAAAATCAATTATTAATGAATTTTTTATTCCTGAACTAACAAAGCTTGATTTTAAAAAATCAAATGTTAAACATCCGGAAATTTCTACAGATGGTCTAATGCAATCTAATTTACTTCATATCTTCTTTGATGTTGAAACTGGCAATGATTATCCTGATGGAGATGAATGGTTCATTACAGAATTCCTATTTCCATATCAAATGAAATTACCTGACAACCTAAAGGGAACAGATTATTTTACGACTATTTCTGTAGAAGAAGGAAAAAATTTTTGGCACCATCGTGAATTAGTTCGTTACAAATATGGAAAATCCAAAAAGTTAGATGAATCACTTAATTTTATAGAATCAAAATATAAGGAATTACATGAATTAGTTGAACCTCTTGAAAAAGAGATCAAGTAGTTAATTTCCAACCGCTTACGGAATTCACAAATTTTCCCACATCTGTAAATACAGTAATTATTTTCCATCTAGCTGCTTCTTGATCAAAATTATAAATTACACTCTTTACATTTTTTGGAATTTTATCTTTATCAAGATGATATGGTAATAACTCTACAACAAAATCGATTTTTTCAACTTCCATCTTAAACCATTGACTTTGATCTGATTGAAGAATAAAATTAATATCTGGATCTCCTGAAAAATTCAATTCAATTTTTATTGCTTTTCCATCACCTCTTCTACGTTTCATTTCTTTGAAAACTCCCTTTAGTCTATCCCATTCTTTAAAATCAAACCATTTGAAAAATTCATCATTGAATGAATATGGAAATGCTATCTCTAGGTGACTGACAAATTTATCTTCATATGTATTTTCAATTTCTTCATCTTCAGTTTTAAATCTCTTATCTAAAATACTTGTAATTACATTAATTTCCCAAGGAGAAATACCATAATGTTTCATCAATAATGGTTTTATTTGATTTGACACGAAGTCTATTGTTCTAATTAATAATTAAAGCTTCAAAGTGTATGCAAATATTTCCACAAATACATTGCGCCTACAGTTCCAATCATAAACAACATTGGCTTCCATGCAAAAACTGGAATATCCGGCGTAACTAATTTTATGTTATATTCATCTAAAACTTTGTTGACATATTTACTAATTCTCTTGTTCAAAATATCATAACTTATTCCATTTCTCTTCAAGATTGTTTCAATTTCGTAGATAACTGCTGTACGCTGACTGAACAAATGTTGTAAATAATCTCTTGATATTTCAACTTCACCTTGAATCGAAATACTATCTTCTGTGTTCGAAAATAATCTGACATGCATTTCCCATGGCTTTTTTAATTTTAATGATAATCCATCGCCAATTTGAAGTGGTTGTTTATGTTCAAATTTCACTGTAGTGAATCCTTCATTAAATAAAATTTTCCGCATTTTTTCTGCACTCTCTTTAACAATCAAATGTAATTCTTCTACTCCTGTCATTTTATCAACATGAATTTCATTATTTTCATCACCTTCAAGCGAAACCGTTTTTGGATATTTTGTTACATATTCCATTAAAACCTCCTTAAGAAATCTCATATTTAATACTAATCTGTCTGACAAATACTCATTAAATCAATAATCTATCTAACTATGTGAAATCAGAATATGTTCAAATTTCTAGAATTTTAAAAAATTATGACTTGTGTGAATATTGTACAGGTCGTTTTGTTTCAAAATTAGTTGGAAAACCATCATCTAAATTACTTGGAAAAAAATATCTCAAAAAATTTGGTAAATCATCTGATACAAAATGTTATGTATGTAAAAATATTTTTGAAAATCTTGATTCAATGTTATCTAACATTTTTGAAAAATCATGTAATCTTGATTTTAAAACCTTCAATCTTGGCTTAATTCTAAAAAATTCATTTTTAGAACGAGATGATCTAATAAAATCAAAATTTAAAATTAAAGGAATTGAAAATCTTAAATTTGCAATATCTACAGAGATGTCAAAAAAAATTTCTCGAAAAACAAAATCTAAAAGAATTATGAATGATCCTGAACTATTCATACAAGCAAATTTTAAAGATGAATCTTCTACTATTAGAACAAAACCCATTTTTGTATATGGGAGATATAATAAAAAAATTAGGAGACTTCCTCAAAAACAGATATCATGTAAAAGTTGTAATGGAATTGGTTGTCATAATTGTAATTTTAGAGGATTAGAAAACATAGAAAGTATAGAAGGTAAAATTTCAAATCTTCTAATAAAAAAATTTGAGGGTAATCAAGTAAAAATTAATTGGATAGGTGGCGAGGATCAATCTAGTTTAGTTCTTGGTAATGGAAGACCATTTTTTGCAAAAATATTAAACCCAAAAAAACGTAATAGAGTACTGCGTAAATCTTCAAATTTAGAAGGTATTTCTCTATTGGAATTAAAAAAAATACTAGTACAACCTAAAGGTTCCATTTCGTTCAAATCTAAAGTCTCAATAATTATTGATACTGAAAAGCCAATTTTATTGAATGATTTGAAAAAATTGAATATTCTGGAAAATGTTAAAATTCATGATCTTTCAAAAGATAAAAAAAATCTTAACAAACAGATCTATCAAATACGTTACAAAAAAATAGATAAAACCTCTTTTCGTTTAGATTTATTTGCAGATGGTGGGATTCCTATCAAATTTTTTATCCAAAGTTCTGATGTAACCCCTAACGTATCTGAGTTATTACAAAATAATTGTCATTGTAGAAAAATTGACTTCAAAAATATCATTGTTTGAATAAATCAAGCTTTTTTATAGTAATTTTTCAATTCTAAACATGAATCCACTACAAAAAGTATCCCAATCTTTTGAAAATGGAATGATTCCTGAATCTTCCTATGAATTAATCCAAAAAAGATTTCCTCTAGTTTCTGACGGAATTGCAAGAATTGAAAAAGCATCCTCAATAAAATATCCAATATCTTACGTAGAGCCATCAATTATTATTTCTGGAAATACAAATTCTCTTGATATTGGAATTCTATATGCTAGAACAATCCCATTAATCATGGATGATTCTATTCATGTAGTAATCCAAGTATCTGCACCTTTAGTTGCTTACGGCCTCAAAGGAACTATCCATGCAATTTTAGCACACGAATTTCTTCATTATCTTGAATTAGTAACACGTCTATCAAATAATGAATTAATCTCTGATGAAATTTCAAGTAATTTATTTGAGAATGTTTATTCTGATAACACTAGATTACTTGAACCTAGAAGTGTTTTCAATGACAATACTTTGATATCTCATATCACAAAAAGATTCCCTTCTGGATTCCGTGATTATAAGTTAGAAGATAAAGTCCTTAAATTATGGATTGAAAAAAAATTACCCGCATCTAAAATATCTCTTGATACTAATACTGTCAAATTAAATGCTACTCAATTATCAAACATAAAACTTGATGAATTATTATTACAGCAGCTAGAAATAATTAAAACAAAAAATTCTAAACTACGAAAGAAAAAACTTTACTGAATAAATTCGGTATCGCCACATTTACCGCAAGTTCTTCTATTCTTATGTTCTGACATGAACACACCTTTACCGCATCTTGCACATGATTTTCGTTCTCTTGTTACTTTATCGTTATCAACTTTGTAATATTGACTCACTTTCGGACTCACTCCTTTGTGACCTTTTTTCTCTACAGGCATTATTCTTTCTTCTCCTCTTCAGCAGGTGCTTCAGCTGCTTTTTCTTCAGCAGGTGCTTCAGCTGCTTTTTCTTCAGCATCTTTCTTTGCTTGTCTTTCCAATCTTTCAAATATTGTTGGGTTAACCTGTTTCTTTGCTAATTCTTCACTATCATAAACATAAAACATTCCTGTAACATTTGGTCTGCCTGTTTGATTTTTCATATTGATTGCAATGACTGTTTTATTTGATAAGTTGAATTCTTTTGTAATCATTTCGATAGCCTCTTTTCTCTTTAATTTTCCACCTAGACCTTGAAAATTACACGTAATTTCTCTTCTTGATAGGAATGAATTTTCAACATCACTTACTGTCTCAATCATTGACATATAGCAAAACCTCTGAATAGTTCTTATAAATCTTCAATGAATTAACAAGAAATTTAAGAAATTCTAATCCCTAATAGTCATGGAACGTTACATGCTTCATCTCAAAAACTCATCTGATCTAAATCGTAAAATGGCAAAAGACATTTTACGAAAATCCAGGGTTATCACATCTGGAATGAATTTAACTTTACGTGATTGTAGAGTGTCAAAAAAATATGTTGAATTTGATACTACTATATCTAAATCAGATTTAGATGAATTAATCGAAAAATTATCATCTATTGGCCCATTAGATCATGCAAAACATGTAATTGAAGAAATTGTTGAAAAAGAAAAAGCAATCTCTGAAGGTGTAGACTATTTCAATAATGAAAGGTTTTGGGAATGTCATGAAATTCTTGAAGGTGTTTGGAAAAACTGTGATGGCAATGAAAAATTTTTAGTTCAAGGATTAATTTTAGTTGCAGCTGGATTGGTTCATTATCAAAAAGATGAAGATACAATTTGTATAAGCATATTTAATCGTGCATTAGAAAAGTTAGAAAACTCAAATGGTGAATATCATAATATTGACATTGATAAAATTAAAAAAACTATCACTGAAATGATAAATTCAAAAGATGTGTCTAGTTTTTTGATTTAATAATCTCTATCGCTTTATCTACTACTTGGGCACCCTCTAATAATCCGATTTCACCTTTCTTGGCAAATTCTTCTGTAAATCTTTTTGAACCATCATTTTCAATTCTATCTCCTGAAATTAACACTGGTACTGGATCATCACTATGTCCTTTGTTAATACATGGGGTTGAATGATCTGCTGAAATCATAACTGCTACCTTGTTTGTATCAATATTTTTTAAAAGTGTACCAAAAAATCTTTCATCAATTTCTTCAATATTTTTCATCTTTCCTATTGCATCTCCGTCATGACCAAATTCATCTGGTCCCTTCAAATGAACATAAATTGCATTTTCTGTTTCCATAGATTTTGCAGCAACCGTTGCTTTTTCTTCATAATCTGTCAATCCTCCTGCACTGTATGCTTTCATTTCAAGAACATTTGATATCCCAATTTCTACTGGCATATCTACAATACATGAAAAATTCATAGAATATTTCTCATTAATTGTCTCTACTTTTGGATATTTGTTTCCTGCATCTCGTAACAAAATACTGTTCAGTAATTTTTTTCCTTGGGAATTTCTTTTTTTATTTATTTCACTTTCTTTTAGAATTTTCAATGATTCTTCTGTAAATTCATTGACTAATTCTGCAGATAATTTAGAAGCATCTGTTTCATCTAAAGGTAAACATCTTTCAATTTTTAGGAAATCTCCTACAGCCTTTGCTACTCCCATTCCATCCACTCTTGAATAAGCTGGATCTGTGTTTGTAACATTTGGAGATAATGGGTGCTCATCTCTTATTCTAACAATAACTCTATGACCGATAGTTGGTGAAACAACTACTGATGCAAGTGGACTTGAAAATTTTAATTTTTGTTCAATTTCTTCAGATACAGCTTTTGCATCTTCTTTCTCGATGTGACGTCCTGCTCTTCTATCTATGATTACATCTTTTTCATCTAATGTTGAAAAGTTTCCGCGCAGTGCTAAATCTCCATCTTTGAAATCTATTCCAGTTCCGATTGCTTCAATCACTCCTCTACCTGCATAATCTGCGTGGTGAAACTTGTATCCTAGCATATTGAAAACTGCAATATCTGATTCTGGGGCGATTCCTTTTCCAACTGAAATCACTTCTCCCATCTTTCCATTTCTTGCTAGTTTGTCCATGTTTGGTGTTTTTGCTGCTTGTAATGGGGTCATATTTTCTATATCTGGATGTGG
>JAOMCX010000019.1 GCA_028345195.1 Candidatus Nitrosopelagicus sp. | reverse complement strand
GATTTGAGATAAAACTTTTGATTTGTTATGAAACACGTGAAGATGTAATACATTTAGTGAAAATTATAGACAAAATACTTCCTAGAATGTTAAGATCAGAAATAGAACTAGAATTTTATAAAATACCAAAATTTGGTAAAAATTCCGAAGATGTATTATCAAAAAATTCCTTTATCACCAACATTCTAATTAAATCTGCAAAAGAAAAGAAGATTTCTCATATATCACTCGCAACCTCACCGTTAATCTATCCATCAAAATATGTTGAAACATTACAAAAGAGAATTTTTAGTGCAGGCATGATACCACATATTCCATTGTCTGGAATTGATTCAGAAATCATGAAAAATGCAAAAGAAATTGGAATGGAAAAATACATTTCAAAAATTGAAAAACTTCTCAAAAATAACTTTACAAAATCTAAAACAAAACCAATCAAAAATGAAAAGATAACAAAGAAAAATATCAAGATTAAGTTGGGACCAAATAATGTTCATACCATATTAGACTCCTTAGAAATTGAACACTGAAAATTTAAGCGGGAATTTTGAGTAAAGAGACATGGCAAAGATAGGACAATTCATCTATCCATGGGGAAATGGACATTATTCCAGAATGATAAGATTAAATGAAAAATTAAAAGAAATTGGAGATAATGAATTTCATTATTTTAGTAAAGGCGATATTTATGAAAAATTACTAGAAAAATTTCCTAATGAAAAAGAAAATATTCATGAAGTTCTGATGCCTACACCGATTGATGGTAAATTTGGACCAAGTTTAACAAAATCTATGCTAAATTTTCTGTTACCAGTAGAGGAGAATAAACCGTTAGTAACACAAATTTCAAGTTATTTGAAAGATGAGGCTAAACTGTATAACAAAATTGGATTTGATTTAGTGATTAATGACGGAGATATGGGTTCAAATGTATTAGCACAAAGACGAAATATTACAAGTTTGTTTGTAACCAATCAGTTCAAACCAAAATTATGGAAATCTAGAATGTATTTCAAACCAGCGTTAGAGTTTGTTGCAAAACAAATTTCCAAAGCATCTAAAATTCTTGTGGCAGACTCTGAACCTCCATATACAATGTGTGAATATAATCTAAATTTTACAAAAGAGGTTCAAGAAAAAGTAGTCTATGTTGGACATTTTATGAATGAAAAGAAAATTGAGAAAAGTGAGAAAAGTGATTTAGAAAAATTAGTTTCAGATTCAGTTTATGGTTACTGGATGAGAACTGGAAATAAGTCAACCAACGATGGAACAGGTGAAAGATATGAAGAAGCATTTCACCAAACAGAGATGAAAAATGAGAAAAGAATAATCTCTCATGCGAGAAATGACCCAAGTATTGATAGAGTTTTAGATAAAGATGGAAAAGAATATTCAATATCAGAAGCATATGAAAAGAAAATTGACTGGGTTCAAATTGATAAGGGATTTCTTTCTGAGCAAGAAAAAGAAACTGTTTTGAATTTATGTAAATATTCAGTGGTAAATGGTTCTCATACAGTAATGGGAGAAATTCTAGGCAGTCATGCAAAACCGATAATAGGAATTCCAATTTATGACGAACATACTAATCAAATTGAATGGGCAAAAGAAAAAAAATTAGGATTATTTGCTCGAAATAGAGTGCAAATAGCAGAAGCTATAAGAGAAATGTACGAAAATTATGAGGAAATTACAGATTCAGTTAAAGAATTTTCAAGAAATTTTAATGGAAATGGCGTCAGTAATACAACAAAAATTGTATCAGAAATTTTGGAAGACAAAAAATAATAGCTTTCAAAAATTAACAGAGATGTACTGGTGCGCGGTTGTCGATGGGCGAACTGACCGCAAGGGATGAAGAGTTAATCCGCGCATCAGTCATTTTTTAGATCCAAAAAATGAGGCAACACTCTTATGTAAAAATACAAGGAAATCGATATTGGTAAACTGCCCTGAATGTGTAAGTAGAGAAGTATCGAAGAAAAGGAAACAGCTAGAGGCAGATTTTAAGGCTGAAGAACAAGAAGAAGGATATGAATTTAGAGCACCGCCATATAGAGAAATGGAAGATGAAATTGATTTTGAAGAATTAGGTCTAATAATGAAGTTAGATCCTGCAACAAAACACTTCATTTGTAAAAGATGTGGTCTTTATGCAACAAGAGAACAGGTTAGTGATATTAGATACAAATTATCTCGTAAAGAAAGCACAAAATCAGATAAACAATATGATTATCTAGATTGGTGGCAAAAAAGCAAAAAAGACAAAGACGAATAATAATTTTTGATGATAAATGGCTAAAAAAAAGGACGAAGTTCCAGAAGATATCAATAAAGAATTAGAAGCACCGAAATTTGGAAAACCAAAATCACTAACAAATAGCGGTTATGTTTTAGATATTAATGAAAAAGATAAGAAAGTTGATCTACAATTGTATGAAGCAGTACAAGGAACATCAATAATTGAAGGACTAAATCTTTCAAAAGATGTAAAATTAAATGATTTACAAAAAGGTGTTGTATGTGAATTCAAATTAAATGAATTAAAAGCCAAACTAAGTAAAAAAACAGTTGATTATCTTGCAGAACAAGGAATCAATCTTACTGAAATAATTCAATACGAGTTAGCTGAAATAAAAATTACAGACGAAAATGCCTAAGAATCTCTTTTATCAAGCTGTTTTCTAAACCTATTTCCAATTAATGGGTTAATTAAGAATGGAAATGTTTGTTTAAACCAGATTCCGATTCGTACAAAAGATGGAACAACAATTTCTAATCTAGATGAATCTGATGCCTTGATTATTGCTTTTGCGACAGTTTCAGAACTTAAAGAAATTCCAGTTGCAAATTTTGTAAAATTTTTGAATGATGGATGATCAAATAAGCTAGTTCTAACCATTATTGGACTAACAACAGTCACCCCAACATTAGTTCCATGAAGTTCGTGGTGTAAACCTTCAGAAAATCCTAGCATTGCAAATTTTGTTGCACAATATGATGCAATACCAGGTACCCCAAAGCTTCCTCCAACTGATGCCACATTTACCATATGGCCAGAATTTTGTTTCAGAAAATGTGGCAGAAAATATTTGGTGCAATTTATCATACCAAAATAGTTGGTTTGCATTTGAGATTCTATATCTTCAATAGATAATTCCTCTACTTTACCATAAATAACGAATCCTGCATTATTTACTAATACATCAATTTTGGAAAATGTTTCAATTACTTTTTCAGACATTTGATTTACTTGTTCTTTATCAGACACATCACAAACTTGTACTAGAATTTTTGTAGAATATTTTGAAAGTTTTTTCTCAACTTGCTCTAGCTTTTCTTTTCTTCTTGCAACAAGCACGATATTTGCTCCTTTTTTAGCAAATTGTTCAGCTGCTGCTTCACCAATTCCACTAGATGCACCAGTAATTACTACAACTTTATTTTTAAAATTCATTGTTCATGCAGAATTTGGTTTACTGATTTTACTTAATGCTAATTTTACCAACAAGATCCATGTAACAGCAATTGGTACGTAATATGTGGCAATTCTCCATCCAATTACAGCGTTCCATTGAAGTGGATCAACATCTGCAGATAAATTAAAAGGATCTAAGTTATTCAAATAAGCAATTATTCCAAACTCTGCTAATCCTGAACCACCAACTGTAATTGGAAGATTAGCAATTGCATTTGCGCCCATTACTGCCATAATTGAATCAAAGAATTCTACTGCAAAACCTACACCATCAGCAATTATTAAAAATGAAACACCATAACATATCCAAGATACAATTGATACAAAAAATCCTACAATGAACACTTTTTTTGATTTACTAGAATGAAGATTTTCTCTACTCATCACACAAACATCTTCAATCCAACCATTGGTTTGTTTGACATATTTTTCTCCACGTTCTTTTCCAAGTGTAGTGGCAATGTATGAAATTACCCTAGGAAGTGTGAATGTACGTTTTGATGACATGAAAAATAAAACAATCCATAATCCTGTAATTGGAACTGCGGTTCCTAAAACTACGGCTCCAACAACATATGCACCGTACATTAATGCAAGAATTCCTGCTAGAATTGAAAGTACACCTGCAGCAAATACCTCAGTTACAATATCTAATAATGCAACCCATGATGCTTTCGATGTTGGTATTCCTTTTTTTGTCATGTAATAGATTACTGCAAACTCTGCTCCAACAAACATTGGAGTTGTAAATTTGATAAACTCACTACCAACACGCATTGCAGTTAACCGTTTTATTGAATCAAATGGACCAAGAAAAGTTCGCGCAATGTATGCAAGCTTTAATCCTTGTAATCCTAATTTTGTCATTATTGCTAAAACGGCTAATGCGAAAGGTATGGCTCCTATTGCAAAGATATCTTCGGCTTCAATGTCAAATTGAACAGCAATTATGATGATAGGTATGAGGGTAACAGGAATTACTGCTAGTCGCCAGTTCATTGCTCAATTTTTAAGAGATTCAAATATAAGCGAATAAAAAAGAATTTTTGTCGAACCATTGAAAGTTATTTTTGTTACAGGCACAGCAGGGGCAGGAAAGTCGTTACTGACTTCAAAACTCAAGGAATACTATGCAAAAAATGCCACATTTCCAATTACGCTAAATTTAGATCCAGGGGTAGCAAGTTTGCCATATTCACCAGATATAGATGTCAGAGATTACATTGATCTTAATTCATTGATGGAACAATACGAGTTAGGATCAAATGGCTCTTTGATAATGGCAAATGATTTGATTGCTACAAAAATTGATGATATACAAAAAGAAGCAGATACAATTAATCCAGATTACCTGATAGTAGATACACCAGGACAAATTGAATTATTTGCATACAGACAGAGCGGTCCATTTTTTGTAAATGAGTTTATCGCAGAAGAAAAAATGAACTTGTTTTTGTTTGATGGAACAATGGTTTCAACTCCAAATAATTTTGTATCACTAACATTACTGTCAACATCAATAAGATTACGACTAGGATTGCCAACAGTTAATGTAATTACAAAAACAGACTTGATACAAGAAAAATTAGAAAAGGTGTTAAGCTGGTCAGGAACAGACTCACAGTTAGAGGCAGATTTGGCAGGAGAAGTAAACGGAGATACATTTTCTCTAATATCAGATATGTTATCAAGTTTAAACAGACATGATTTTCAACAGGATTTGATTCCAGTTTCTAATGCAACAGGAGATGGAATGGTAAATCTACAAAGTGCATTAAGCAGAACTATTAACTTGGGCGAAGAAATAGAAGATTAATGGTAAAATCAGTAACGGTACGTGCTCCTTGCTCTACCGCAAATTTAGGTCCAGGATTTGATGTATTTGGTATGGCGCTAGACGCACTATATGATAAAATTGTTTTAACAAAAAAAGGAAAAGGAATTGTGATAGTAAGTTCAGATGATATTCCATTAAATCCGTCAAAAAACACTGCAGGATTAGTTGTGTCCGCAATGAAAAAAAAATTTAAGATAAAAGATGGCATAGAAATTAAAATTAAGAAAAATATACCAGCAGGATATGGAATGGGAAGTAGTGCAGCATCAGCTTCTGCATGTGCAGTAGGTATTAACAAATTATATAATTTGAAATTAACTGATGCGGAACTAGTCGAATTTTCTGGAATTGGTGAAAAAGCTAGTGCAGGTACAATACATTATGATAATGTTGCAGCATCAGCATTAGGTGGATTTGTGATAGTTAAGACAAAACCGTTACAAGTTGTAAAAATGAAACCTCCAAATGATCTAGTTTTGTGTGTAGCAGTGCCAAAATTGAAGGTTCCTGCAAAAAAAACCAAAGTTTCAAGAGGAGCTATTCCAAAAAAAGTTTCTTTATCAGATATGGTGAAAAATATCTCAAATGCATCAGCAATAGTTGCAGGTTTTTCAGAAAAAAATTCAGAATTAATTGGAAGATCAGTACAAGATGTAATTGTCGAACCAGCAAGAAAACATATGATTCCTGGATTTGATAAAGTGAAAAAAAATGCGTTAGCTGCGGGTGCATATGGAGTAACAATCAGCGGTGCAGGACCATCAGTGATAGCATTTACAGATAAAAAACATAATTCAAAGAAAATTTCTAATGTAATGAAACGGGGATTCAAAAGTTCAAAAATAGAATCTGCAGTTTTTGTTTGTAAACCAAGCAAGGGCCCAGTAATTAAAAAATAAAAAATGAAAAAAGCAGTAATTATTCTAAGTGGGGGTCTAGATTCAGCATGCATGGTATCTTATTTGAAAAAAGGATACCAGTTGTATGGAATTACGTTTGCGTATGGTCAAAGAGCATCTGAGGAGATAAAGGCTGCAAAACGTATAGCAAAATTACTCAAACTAAAAGAGCATAAAATTCTCGACATTGGCTTCATGAAGGAGTTGTATGGAGATAGCAATGTACTAACAAATACGAAAAAAAAGATGCCTAGTACCTTTGAATATTCTATCGTAGTCCCTATCAGAAATGCAATATTTCTCTCAATTGCTACAGCATGGGCATTTACCCTAAATGCAGAACTAGTTGCATACGGAGCACAAAAAGGAGATACACAATATCCAGATTGTAGACCAGAATTTACTAGAAAAATACAATCTGCATTAAATCAAGGTGAATATGATGGAATTAAAAATAAAATTAGAAAAGAAATTAAAATTTGGTCTCCATATTCAGAAAATATTTCAAAAAGTGATTTAATAAAAAAAGGCTACAAGGTTTTAGGAAATGAAATTTTCAAGACATGGAGCTGTTATCTTAGTGGTAAAATGCAATGCGGGAAATGTGAATCCTGCAATAACAGGAAAATTGCATTTGAGAAAACAAAGATTACAGATAAGACAAAATATTTAAAATAAAATTAGAGTATTTTTCTTTTTAAAACAAATCTACGAGCGCCCATATACCATCCAGCAAAGATTGCACCCACTATTCCCCAAAATATCCAATTAAGTGAGCCTTGATTAACAGTTTCTTCTTCTGCCATACTACAGTCGGTTATTTGTGATGTTTGTTCACATTCCCATCCATACGACATTACAGAATTTTCAAAGAATGGATTGACTTGCCATGAAATTACTATTGCAATTGCAATTACTATTGCAAATTCAATAATAGACCAAGAGAAAAATGGCCATGATTCACCTGGAACGTGTATGTTATTTCTTGCAGGCATGATGAATTTCTAATTAGGGGATTATTTAATTTTTGATAGAAGATTACTAGTGGCTCATAGCTTTTAGGAGCTCTTCTTTGGTCTTTTGATCCTCAAATGTGCCTCTAAATGCCGATGTTGTGACTTTGGCATCATTTTTGACGCCTCTCATCTTCATACATAGATGTTCAGCATCTGCTACAACTGCAACGCCTTTTACACCTTGGGCATAAAGTTCATCTGCAATATTTTTAGTGATTCTTTCTTGGATTTGGAGTCTCTTTGAGAATTTTTCAACAACTCTAACTAGTTTAGAAATTCCAAAGACACGACCATTCGGAACGTATGCAATTTGAATAGTTCCGTAAAATGGTAACATGTGATGTTCACACATTGAGTAAAATTGAATATTTTTTGCAACTACTGTTTCAGAATCTTCAGAAAATTGTACAGATAATTCAGAATCAGAATCATAACCTCCAAATATTTCGCTATATGCATCTGCAATTCTTCTAGGAGTGTCCTTTAAGCCCTCTCTGGTAGGATCTTCGCCGATTTCAATAATAAGTTCACGTACTAGTTTTTTGACACGCTCTTTATCCATGTGATCATTTGGTTTGAAAGGTTATTTTAAAGGATGTGAATTTCTTAGGCACAGTTATTCTTGAATAATTATTTCCTTTTTGTAGAACATACCTGAGATCATAAAGACAACGCCCAATATTCCAATCAAAGATCCAACAAATTCAATTGTTGATACCACTCCTTCAGCAAGTGGTGCTATGAGTATAGCTATGAATGCTCCAAAAATTACCATTGGCAGTCCAACACCAAAAATGATTGCTTTTGAAGTCATAAAGAAAAACGGGATTGAAATCTATATGAAGTTTATGTTGACTCTTGTACAAGTTTCTCTGCTTTTGTTAGGAGTTGATCTATTAACTGCAATTTTGAGTTAATTTTTCGTTCAGAATCATCTAGATTATTTCGTACATTATCAATAACAGAAATCGCTTTTTCTACATAATATAATGCAGCGTTACTTCCTTTTACATCAGAATGAAGTAATTTTGCTCTTGTCTCAAATTGTGAAAGTTCAGATGTGATTCTTTGTTTTTGAGATAATTGTATTTGGTCAACATCAATTTGTTGCAAATTATTCTTTTTGATTTCTTCGATATCATTATGAATTGTTATGACTATTCTAATTTGCTTTGTAATTTGAGATGTAGAATTTGAAGAAATTAGTTGAGTTTTTGAGTTCTCTAACATGTTAACATAATCTAGTAAACCAGAAGTTTTAGCTTGAATAATTAATGTATTAATTCTATCAACATATTTTTCTGCCAATGCCTGTGCACGGATTATCTTATTTTTTTCATTGATTGATTGAAGTGATTTATAGATTTCAAGTCCTTTCAAAGCAATCTGATCAATTGTTTGTTTTGCTTTGTCACTTTCACCTTGTTGATTATTTTGTTTTGCAAGAGATATGAGACTCTTCATTTCTGAAAAGTCTACATCGGCTCCAATTTTATCAGATATTTGTTGAAGTCTTTGATAATTCATTTCATATTTTTTGATAATCTGAGAATGATCTGGTAATGCTGCATCTTGTGCTTTATTTTCAGCAATTTGGTTTAGCATTTGGCTGATTTGTTTGATTTTACTCATAGATGATATGAAATGTTCTCTTGCAGATTTTACATCTCCATCTTTGATTGCAGTTGATAATTGATCAATCTCATAGGTACTTTTGTTGTAAATCTCTAGTACAGCTTGTCTGTTTTTCCAATCTTGAGTGTTTGAATTTTCCATCTCATCGATATTGTGTTTAATGTAACGTTTAGCTTTTTCAGCAATATTCAACATGTAGTCTAAATCAGATGCAGCTTCAACTTGCATAGCGGATGTCGGTAACAAAAGACCAGCAAAGGCAAAGATTGCAATTATACCATAAATTTTATTCATTTTTGTCATCCTCTACGTTTGTTAATTTTATGAGGTTTTGTTGGTCTTTTTTAGTGATTTCAATTAATTCATATCTTTCTAATCTTTTTACTGCTCTCCACATTGTTGTTCTAGGTAAGAGGAATTTCTTTCTAAGATCACTTTCTAATGCACTGCCGCCATTTTCATGAATAAATTTGATTATCTCTTTATCGTCTTCTCTGAGATCTGGCATTTCTAGAACCTTTTCAATATTGAAAGGTTCATTCTTTTCTAAAACTGTGGTTTGAGAAGTTGAAACAATTTGTTTTGGTTTATTTTTCATCTTTAGTGCAATCGCTGCTATTGCTGCAATTGCTACAGCAGCTCCACCTGCAACATACATCATAGAATTATCACCTTCGGATGCAGGAGTTTCTTCAGTTGGTAAGACCTGGGATGATTCTGCGACTGCTAAGAAATATGTAATTTCAGCAACTCCGCTAGGAAGTAAAATTTTGGTTCTTTCAGAATCAACATTCATGTCAATAGGAAATGTTGACATTCCTACGATAACGGAGTTTTGCGGCATTACCACATGGAATTCAACTGGAGAATCTATTTCAAATGACCAAATTTTTCCATCTTTTGAAATTAGTGAATACGTATCATAGTTAATCAGTATATTTGAAGACCCCAGGGTCTCAACTTGTAAAATATTTTTTTTAGATTGTGTAGTTAAAGGAAATCCATTTTCATCTTCTGCCACAAGATTTTCTACCGAATCACCATAAAGTGAAACTTCAGTATCAGGAAGAAATGGATCAGATTCTAAAGAATAAGTGACATGAGTTGAGCCATCAGGAAAAAGGAAGAAATCGAGGGTTCGAGTTGAGCCAAAAGAGTGCTGTAGCGGTAACGACATAGCAAGCAGAATTAGGACGAAAGCTACCATGTGTACGCGAGCCATCAAAATCAGGGCTTCGGTTGGGCTTAAAAGCATTCCATCATTCTTGGAATCTTCCAACCAACCACAGCAAGCTGACTCTTGGTTCAATTCTAATACCTCAGATTCATCGAATTGAGGAGATTTTGGAAGTTCTTGAATTCATCAAAGAATTTTAGACCTTTTTCAGTTATCATGAATTTGCGATTTCTATCATCACGTCTTGTTTCAACTAAACCTGCATTGATCAATTTTTCACATTTATCAAGAACGGCATAGTGAGATAGGTTTGCTCTTCTGGAGATTGCAGACACAATGACGCCCTGCTGTCCTCCATTCATGGTAACATCTAAGATGTCTCCCATTATTCCCATTTCGGATCTGTATTGTTGTTTTGACATGGTCTAGTTTAGGATCTAGAGCTTTATGAGGAACATTTTGAAATCTCATAGCGGAACGCATAGCGGAACGGGTTTGAAACGGCTAAAAATCGACAAAAAATGGCAATTTTGATGGAAGTGGTTGAAAATTGTATTTTTTCGTGTGTGTAAAATGTGTGCAAAATTCGTCCGTTCATCTTTTTATTTGAGGAAAATGAAGTTAATTCGTGACTGGATTATTAGGTTCTTCCAAAGAAGACGAAGGTGGCGAGATGATGGAAGAGAGACCAGCCGAATCCATGCCTGAGACACCTCAAGAAATGAGTCAATCAGACTCTGATATTGGAATTTCATCATTGATGAACAAACGAGCAAAGTTAGAAGAGGCTATCGATTATGTCGGAGGCTTGATTGCAAATCTAAAAGAGAAAAGAACCAATCTTGAAAAAGAGATTGAAGAAGAATCAGTAGATATTAAAAATTTGAAAGAAAAATTAATGAAAGTTAGTGATTACATAGATGAAGAAACACGTGGAATAGAACATCTGACTCAAAAAAGAAATACGGTTGAAAATGAGGCAGATGAAGTTGGTACATTGATTTCATCAATGAGAGAGAAATTATCAGGTATAGACAAAATCATCGATGACGAAGGAAAGAGAATTACTAGTTTCAAAGAGTCACGAGATAAAGCTTCTAGTTTTTAGAAAATCTACATAAATTTTGATTCAGAAGTTGGAACGTCAAATTGCT
>JAOMCX010000018.1 GCA_028345195.1 Candidatus Nitrosopelagicus sp. | reverse complement strand
TCACGTTTTTTTGCTGATTCGAATTTTTTTGACGCAGAATCCAATTTTTCTTGTGCAGTTTTTGCCATTTTGACAAGTTCAGGTTTTGACTGAATATTTTTTTTGATGGTTTTACTGACAAAATTCTTTTTTTTCTCAATTTCAGAAACTGCTTGTGAGAATTTTTTCTCCATAGAAGTACGTTGTTTTATTTCATTTTTGATATCATCAATTGAAGAAATTATTGAATTTAATCGGTATTCAAGACCTTGTTTTTCTTCAGGTGTATCAGCAAAATCAATTTCACTTTCAATTTGTTCTTTATTTGTAATTTCAAGATTCAATCTTTCTTGAGCAGCTGATTTTAGTCTCTGAATACTTTCCATTTGAGCAGTTTTTTGACTTATTATTTCATTGATTTCTTCAGCACTTTGTTTGAACGTGTCAATTCTTTTTTGAGTGGATTTTAGAGACGAAGAATATTTTCGAGAGAGGGATTTGACTTTTTTATATTCATTTTCTCCTTTGCGTCTGATCTTACTAATTTCAGATTTTTGTGAAGTTAATTGTTTTAATTTATTTTTTAATCCTGCCATACTATTGTCGAGAATTATTATGGCTTAAGTTATTCAGACTGTGAGGTTTTGACTTATCTGTAAAGAAAATTAACATAGTTTTAATCCAAAAAATTTTTTTAGGTATAATATATGGTAAAATATGGAATTTCATCCTTCTAAGATCCCTATTTCTAAAACATTTGAGGTTAAAGATGAAAAACAAGCAACAGAAGCTGCACATGAGATGGTTATGATGGGTTTTGAGAAAGACAATAAAGGCTACAAAGTTTTGATGCCAAAAGAAAATGAGAAAACTGCAAAACGGATCGGCTATACAGTAACCACAACAGTGACTTATGCGTTAAAAAAAACCAAACAAGAAAGAGATGTACGATATTGGACATATCATGAAGATGATGATAATTACGCCATAGTTTTTGTCAGTTCTAAAGTTTTAGAGAAATTAGATTTTTCGTGGTAAAAATATTTCATCTAGTTTTAGTCTTTTTGAAACATAACCAGCTAAAAATATTCCCAAGATAAAACCACCAATTACATCTAATGGATAATGCTGTAGAACGTAGATCCTACTAAATGACATCAGTATTGGATAAATCCAGATTAAATGAGCACCTCTTGGAAATTTTTCAGATAGTACATACACCATTACAAACGCAAACATTGCTGAACGTGCAGCATGCCCAGATGGGAATCCGGCAGTCCAGCTTCGTCCTTCACAGAAAAGTGAAAAGCTATCAGGTTCGACTTCAAAAGGAAGTTCACTTCCAAGCCAATCTAAAAATGGCCGATCCCTATCCACACCACATTTAATGTATCCAGTAAGAATCGAAGAGAGTACAAGTAAGATTAGCAAAATCATTCCAATTCTTCGTGTTTTCCTAATGATTAGGAGAAGTATGCTAAATGGAAGCATTACAAAGACATTACCAGATTCAGTTAGAAGCCATACAGCATAATCAATAGATGGATTTCCAGCAGATTTTTGAATATCAGTCATGAACTGTTTTTCAGATTCTAGCGTCGATTGGGATAGTGCAATAAGAGTACAGGTAAGAAATATGCTCAAGAGTATGAAAAAAGTTCTTGATCTAATGCCGAATAGAATATTTTGCAATTATTTCTCATTTATTGGATAACTGACGACAATATGTCATTTACCATCATTAGTGACATGATCGGATAAACGAATTTTAACCGGAATAATGGTTTCTGTATGTGGGTATACTAACATTAGACGATTTTGATGTTAAAGGCAAAACTGTTTTGTTACGTGTTGATATGAATTGTCCAATTCATCCAGAAACTTGTGAAATTCTAGGAACTGGAAGAATAGAAGAAGTTGTTGAAACAATTAATGCACTAGAAGGTGCAAAGATTGTTGTAATTTCACATCAAGGAAGAGTGGGAAGAGACGATTTTGTAGGAATGGAAGAACATGCAAAACAATTAGAAAAATTTTCAGGTAAAAAAGTGAAATATGTTGCAGATGTTATCGGTTCACTGGCACAAGATGAAATAAAAAAAATGGATGGAAAAGAAATAATCCTACTTGATAATCTCAGATTATGTGCAGAAGAAAATTATGAATTTTCATTAGAAGAAAGTGCAAAAACTATAATGGTTCAACGAATAAAAGATTTGTTTGATTTATTTATTTTAGATTCATTTCCTAGTGCACATAGGACACATCCATCACTAGTTGGATTTGCACAAGTTTTACCAACATGTGCAGGAAAATTATTAGAAAAAGAAGTTAAACAGTTAGAAAATATACTTACAGTTGCAAAATCTCCATTTGCAATAGTTTTGGGAGGCTCCAAAGTAGATGATAGATTAAAAGCAATTAATTTACTAATTAAAAAAGAAAGAGCAGATCATGTTCTTTTGACAGGAGTTATTGGAAATGTCTTTTTACGTGCACAAGGTAGAATAAAATATCCATTAAACATTAAAGACGAAGATGAAATGGTTGCAAAAGCACATTCATTGATTGGAGAACATCCAGACGTATTTTCAACACCAGTAGACATTGCAATAAATAAAGATGGAAAAAGAGTCGAGATAGATGTTAGAGAATTATCAAAAGATGATGAAATATTTGATATCGGAACAAAAACAGTCGAACATTATTCAAAAATGATTTCAGGTGCAGGAACAGTATTCATGAGTGGCCCAGCAGGATATTTTGAAAAAGAGAGCTTTCAATTTGGAACAAAATCCATGTTAGAAGCAATTGCGGAATCTATGGCAACATCAATAATTAGTGGTGGACATCTAACATCAGCCCTCAGACAATATGACTTAACTGAGAAAGTGAATCATATCAGCACCGCAGGAGGTGCACTAGTTAGATATCTAACAGGACAAAAATTACCAATGATTATGTGCCTAGAAGATGCTGCAGAGAGACATTCTAAAAACTAGCACTACAATCCGAAACTGGACAAACACGAGATTCTTCTTTACCCAAATAAATTTCAGAATTACAAGAAGGGCAATTAATTTTTTCGACATCGTCGAATATCTTGAACCATTGAGTTGTAAAGTTCTGCGCAATACAACGAACTAATCCATCATCTTCAATTTTTTTGAAATCATTTGCCAAATCGTCTATAGTTTGTGATTGATCAAAGTTATCATTTTTTTTCAATAATTCATAAATTTCATCATTATTGAAACGTAGATCTATTTCATTAAAATTTTCAAATATTATTTTTCTAATTTGAAGTATGTTAGAATTTGTCATCTAGTATAGATTAGCAGCCTCTTCATTTAAGTTTCCTGCAGATTCAGAATCTTTCATCTTATCAACAAAATATGAATAGATTCCAAATTTGAGACTCTTAAGAGACAATAATGCACATTTAATTCGAACAGGACTTGTTTTGACGAGATGTTGTAGACCTAATTCAGATAATAATTCATCTTTATCAAATTTCTTGACGTCATCAAGACTTTTTCCTTTAATCATTTCAGTCAAAACTGAAGAGCATGCCATACAAATTGCACATCCGTGTCCGTCAAATTTTATTTCACTAATCTTGTTATCTTCAATGTTAAGATATAGATCTATGGTATCCCCACATAATGGATTTGCATCATGTTGGTGAATATGTGCATCAGCTATTTTTCCAAAGTTAGAAGGATTACGAGAATATTCTATAATCATTTCAGTGTATATTGGATCTCCACTCATAGTTTGAACACCTTTGCTACATTTTGTAATGCTGCGATTAATACATCAATTTCTTCTTTTGTATTGTATATGTAAAAACTTGCACGGTTTGTGGCCGCAACATTTAGTTTTTCCATCAATACTTGTGCACAATGATGACCGGATCGAATGGCAACGCCGTCTTTATCAATTATAGTTCCAACATCATGAGGATGTACATCATTAAAATTAAATGAAATAACACCTCCTCGTTTTTCAGGTTCTTTTGTGCCATACAATGTAAGACCTGGAATCTTTTTCATTTCTTCAAGAGCATATTTTGTTAATTCTAATTCATGATTTCTAATATTGTCCATTCCAATTTTTTCAAGATATTCTATTGCTTTAGCAAATCCAATTACATCAGCAATATTTGGAGTTCCAGCCTCAAATTTGTATGGTAAATCATTCCAAGTTGTTTCATATTTGTGAACTTCACGAATCATATCACCGCCTCCAAGGAAAGGACTCATTTTTTCAAGAATTTCTTTTTTAGCCCATAAAACACCAACGCCTGTTGGACCTAACATCTTATGACCAGAAAATACAAAGAAATCACAGCCAATTTCATTTACATTAACTTTCATGTGTGGTACAGATTGTGCAGCATCAATCAAAACTTTTACTCCAGCATTTTTACATTTTGAAACAATTTTTTCAACAGGTGAAATTGTTCCCAAAACATTTGACATATGACTAAATGTTACAAGTTTTACTTTTCCAGTTGAAAGATAATCATCCAATTGATCAAGCATTAATTCTCCGTTATCATCAATGTCAATGTATTTCAGTTGTGCCTTTTTTTCTTGAGTAAGTAATTGCCATGGTACAATGTTAGAGTGATGTTCATATTCAGTAGTAACAATTATGTCACCTTCTTTTACATTATCACGACCCCAAGCATATGCAACTAAGTTGATACCCTCAGTTGTACCTCTAACAAATATAATTTCTCTAGAATCTTCAATGTTTAGAAATTTTGCTACTATATCTCTAGTATTTTCAAAGGCTTCAGTAGACTCTTCAGCCAAAGCATGTACAGCACGATGAATATTTGAGTTATAGTTCTGATAATAATCAGAAATTGCATCTATAACCTGATTAGGCTTTTGAGTAGTTGCTGCATTATCAAAATACACTAATTTCTTATTATCTCTGACACGCCTGTTTAAGACTGGGAAATCTTTTCTTAGATCTTCGAAAGCGTCAGCAGTTGATTGCATAATTATACCTCAATCAAGATATTATTATCTTGTATTTTTGTTCTGTAAGTTTGTAATGGGTCTTCCGCAGGAGGGTTTTGAGGTACACCATCATCAATTTTGAATACGGAGAGATGTAAAGGACATGTGAGACCAGTTTCAGACAATATCCCATTAGCTAAATCGGCTTCTGCATGTGTGCATATTCTATCAGTAGCAAAAATTTTTCCATTCATGTTTGTTAATAGTAATTTCTTTTCATTATGATCAAAACTAAACATTTCACCTTGACCTAAACTATCAGTACTACACGCGGTTATCCAATCAGCCATTTAATTTCACCGATATTTGTAGTGTTGTTCAATTTCAGCATTTTCATTATATCGAGTTTCTTCAACCTCAACTAATGCTTTCAATTGTTCATCGTTGTTAATTGATAATTCTTTTCCTTCCCACTTTGATTCAATAAGATATGCAATCCAAGCACGTACTTGATAAGACATTGAACGTGACATAGGTTCCAAAAATCCTTCTACAATAATTCTTTCAGCCTCAGGTTTGCTTAAGCAACGTGTTCCTAGATAGAATAATTGTTCTTCATCCATTTGCGCAACAGATGCAGAATGTGTTGCTTTTACATCGTTTGTGAGAATCTCCAATCCAGGAATTGCATCAGATTTTGCATCTTTGTCTAACAAAATAGAACGACCAGAAAGGAATGAATTTGAATGGGCGGCATTTTCGTTAATTTTGATCATTCCTTTAAATAATGATTTTGATTTATTTTTCAAAATTGATTTCTCTACAACCTTTCCTTCAGTAGATTTTTCATTATGATTTACAATTGTATTTAGATCAAAAGATTGTTCATTATTTCCAAATACAACTTCAGAATCAGTTGCAACAGCACCAGTTCCGTTAAGATGGTAATCAATTCTATATCTAGATAACATTGCACCAAAGAGTCCAAGATACCAATTAATTTTTGAATCTTGTGCAAGGTGTGAACTTCGTGTGGAGAAATTGATTGATGATTGATCCATCATTTGAAGTGACGTTACATCAAGACTACTATTTGCGCCAACTGAAGTATTCATTAATTCTAGGTATGCTTGTTGTTGTCCGTTTTGAGGAGAGTATAATTCTTGAACAAGGTTTGCTTTAGCATTATCTTCAACGATTATGATATTTCTAGATATTGTAGACAAACCGTCATCAGATAGACAAGAAAATAGATGAATTGGTTCATCAATGATTTGGTTTTTTGGTATGTAAACAAATAATCCAGAATTAAATGCTGCATTGTTTAATGCAGTGTATTTATCTTCATTAGAATTTGATGATTTGATTGTTTTTTCTATTAATTCCTGATGTTGTTTTAATGCATCATCTATAGATGAAACAATAACTCCTTTGGATTTTAATTCATCAGATAAGTTAGTAGAAATGATGTTTGTTCCTACTTGTATCAATCCGTTTTCTTTTTTTACTTCTTCAACACGTTTTGAGAGAAAGTCAGGCAGTTTAGAATTAGAAATTGTTGATAGTGAGACCTTATCAGGATCCATACGTTTTGCATCGGTATATTTACCATAAAGTGGAGATACCTCAGCAGGTAGTTCATTATAGATATTCAATGAATTTTTTCTATATTCTTTGAGCCATTCAGGTTCATTTTTTGATGAAGATATTTCTTCAACTAAAGAATTTTCAATTGAGGATAGCTTTTGTTCCATGATTTATCACGATAGATTGATTCTAACCGACTGAATTATCCATCTCTAATTTGATGAGTCGGTTTAATTCTACTGCATATTCCATTGGGAGTTCTTTTGTGAAAGGCTCCATAAATCCATTAACAATTAGAGTTAATGCTTCTTCTTCAGAGAATCCACGAGTCATCAAGTAGAAGATTTGATCATCACCAATTTTTCCAACTGTAGCTTCATGAGTTATAGTTGCATCTTCTTGGTTAATTTCCATATATGGATAAGTATCAGTTTTTGATGTTTCATCTAATAGTAAGGCATCGCATCTAACAGTAGATTTTACATTAGTTGCACCTTTTGCAACATTGAGTAATCCTCTGTAAGTTGAACGACCAGTAGAACGGCTAACAGATTTTGAAGTAACTTTAGATGTCGTGTTAGGTGCTAGATGAACCATCTTTGCACCGGTATCTTGATGTTGACCTTTTCCTGCAAAAGCAATTGAAAGTGTTTCACCATATGCTTTTTGACCCATCAAATAGATTCCAGGATATTTCATTGTAATTTTACTTCCAATGTTACCATCAATCCATTCAACTGATGCACCTTCATATGCATAAGCACGTTTAGTGACAAGATTGTATACATCATTACTCCAATTTTGAATTGTTGTGTATCTTAATTTTGCATCTTTGTGTGCAACAAGTTCTACTACAGCAGAATGTAATGATTCAGATGAGTAAACTGGGGCAGTACATCCTTCAATATAATGAACTTCAGAACCTTCATCAGCAATGATTAGTGTTCTTTCAAATTGGCCGATATTCTCTGCGTTAATTCTAAAGTAAGCTTGTAATGGCATGTCAACTTTAACACCAGGAGGAATGTAGATGAATGAACCACCACTCCATACGGCACTGTTTAATGCGGCAAATTTGTTATCTTCAGGAGGAATCATTTTTCCAAAGTATTTTTTGAATATTTCCGGATGTTCTTTTAGAGCACTGTCAGTATCTAAAAATAACACACCCTGTTTTGCTAAATCTTCTCTCAAACTATGATAGACTACTTCTGATTCATATTGTGCACCAACTCCGGCGAGGAATTTCTTTTCTGCCTCAGGAATACCAAGTTTGTCGAAGGTATTTTTGACATCTTCAGGAACATCGTCCCAATTTTTTTCAGTTTTTTCAGATGCTTTAGCATAATAGTAAATATTTTGGAAATCAATATGACTTAGATCTGCACCCCATTTTGGCATAGGTTTTTTCATGAATGCTTCATATGATCTTAGTCTAAAATCAAGCATCCACTGTGGCTCATCTTTCATTTTACTTATTCCAATTACAGTATCTTTTGAAAGACCCTTTTTACTCAAGTGAACATACATTTCAGTAGAGTCTTTGAAATCATACTTGGAATAATCCATGTCAAAATTTTCTGTTGCCATACACAAAATACAACGTTGTTATTATAAAAGTCCGAGGAAATTTAGCCTAGCCTAAATAGGTTAAGCTAACGACAATTCATTAACAATAACATCCACAGAACCTGCTACGGTATGAACATCTGCAATAATATTTTGCACGTCGAATTTTTTTAACTCATCAGCAGTGAATGGACCAATTGCAATTACCTTGGTTCTTTGTAGATTTTCTAAAAGTTGAGAATGTTTAAAATCTTTTGTCATTATTTCAAAAAATGCTCTAACAGAAGATGCACTGGTAAAGATAATTCCGTCCACGGAATTTTGTGAAAAAAGAGATCTAAATTCATTCCATTGAGAAGTATCTCTAAATGCACAAACATCATAAAGATATAACTCAATAATTTGTAATCCAATTTTTTCAAGAAGATCTTTTAAGAATGGTGTAGATGCACCGCTTCTAGGAACAATTACTTTTTTTCCAACAGCATTTAATTTTGTAAATACCTCACCAACACCAACAGATGAATATCTTGTTGGCATGTGTGAGACCTTAATATTTTCATTTTCTAATGCTTCCTTAGTTTTAGGACCAACTGCAATTACAATCGTATTAGTAATTGCTAATCTTAATTCCTCAAATTTTGATACTTTTTTAGAACTCTCAATTAATAACTTTACAGCTTTTGAACTCATAAATACGGAATAATCTGGATTATCAGTTTTAACGGATGTTAAAAAATCATCAACTATTTTTTCTCCTTTACTAACAAGTTCAATAGTTGGAAGTGTGATTGGAGTTGCATTATATTTTGTAATTAGTTGAATGAATTCCTCAGAATCATCTTTTGAACGTGTTATAGCTATAGTTTTTTCTTGACTCATTTTTTCCATCCTATGGTTTTATGCAATTTAACAACTTCACCTATAATTATATTTGCAGGAGGAGACATTTTTTCTTTTTTAATTTTATTTGCAATATTAGTTAAAGTGCCAACAATCATTTTTTGTTTTGGTGTTGTTCCATTTTGAATTACCGCTACAGGCGTAGATTTTTTCATTCCACCTTCAATTAGTTGTTTTGATATTATTCCAATTCTAGAAAGTCCCATCATTATTACAATAGTATCTACTGATTTTGCCAGTTTTTTCCATTTTACAATTTCCTCATTTTTTTCAGGATCTTCATGACCCGTAACAAATACAGCAGAAGATGCATATTTTCTATGTGTTAATGGAATTCCAGCATACGTTGCAGAGCCAATTCCAGAAGTAATTCCAGGAACTATTTCATATTTGACGTTAAATGATTTAAGAAATTCAGCTTCTTCTCCACCACGTCCAAAAATAATTGGATCACCACCTTTCAATCGAACAACTTTTTTGTTTAATTTCGCATACTTCACCATCAGATCATTTGTTCCATCCTGATGTCTAGTATCATCACCAACTGCACGACCAACATAGATTGATTTTGTGCGTTTTGGAATCATAGAAATTATTTTTTTACTAACTAGTCTATCATATAGAACAACATCAGCAGCTTTCAATAATTCAACTGCACGTAATGTAATTAATTTTGGATCTCCAGGTCCCGCACCAACTAAATACACTTTTCCAGTCATTGTTTATTCCACTCTTCAAGTTTTTCTCTCCAATTAGAAGCAATCTCTGATACGCCTTGAGATTTTAATTCATTCCCAATTTTTTTACCTAATTCAAAGGGATTGTCAATAGTACCATTTTCTTCAATTAAAATTGATTTTTTTCCATCCATGGAATAAACTCCAACTTTTAGAATTAATGAGTCTGACTTTACAGATGCATATGCGCCTACAGGGAATCTACAACCAGAATCAATATGTTCAGACAATGAACGTTCAGCCTCTATTTCAATTCTAGAATTTGTATCTTCGATTTTTTTTAACATTTCAATTGTTCTTGAATCATCAGTTCTACAGATTATGGCTAAAGCACCTTGACCCGGGGATGGAAGAAATTCATCTTTTGATAAAACAGAATGTTTTGTATCTACGCCCAATCTAGAAATTCCGGCTTTTGCAAGAACTATTCCATCAATTTTTTTTTCAATTACTTTGTTAATTCGTGTTTCAATATTTCCTCGAATTGGTTTAACATTAAGATCAGGACGTTTTCTTGAAATTTGAACTGCACGCCTTAAGCTACTACTCCCAACTGTAGAACCTGAAGGAATCGACTCCAATGAAAAACCTTCATTTGTGATTAAAACATCATTAGCAGATTCACGTTTTGGAACACATGCAATGGTTAACGATGAATCTAATGTAGACGGGACATCTTTCATACTATGAACAGCAAAATCAACTCTTTTTTCAGAGACTGCACGATCAATCTCTTTTTCAAATATTCCTTTTTGTTCCATTTCAAACAATGGTCTTGTATCAGTATCACCTTTGGTGGTAATTTTTTCAATATCAAATGTCAAAGATGAATTAGTTTTCTTTAATTCATCCAAAACCCAATTAGTTTGTGCTAAAGATAGAGGACTACCACGTGTTCCTAACTTGTAACTCAATTTTTCACCGCTTTTAATGACAAACCATAAGCACCTAATGCTTTGGTAATATTTTGGTCTGTATGTGCATCGGATAAGAATACAGTTTCATATTGAGAAGGAGCAGTGAATATTCCATTTTTTAATAAGTTTGTAAATAATCTATGGAATTTTTTTGTACTTGATTTTTTTGATGTTTTATAATCAATAACCTTTTGATTTGTAAAGAAGATTTGAAACATTGATGCTATAGAATTGATTGTATGTGGGATCTTATAATCAGTTGCAAGATCATCTATTTCATCAACCATAATTTTACAATATCGTTCTAATTTTGGATATAATTTATTTTTAATTTTGTTAATTGTTTTGATTGAGCTTATTGCAGCAGCAACAGATACAGGATTTCCAGCATATGTGCTTGCTTGGTACACTTTCCCATTAGGAGATAATAAATTCATAATTTCATTTTTGCCACCTACTGCAGATATAGTAAATCCATTTCCTAATGCTTTTCCAAGTGTTGTGATATCGGGCTTAATACCAAATTTTTGTTGTGCACCACCTTCAGAAATTCTAAACCCATTTACAACTTCATCGAATATTAAAGGAATATCAAATTGTTTTGTGATTTTTCTCAAATCTTTTAAGAAATTTTTTTCAGGTAGGACTAGGCCCATATTTGCCAATACAGGTTCAACAATTAATCCGGCTACATCTTTGTTTTTAGATAATGTTTTTTCAAGTTCATCAATATCATTGTAAGGAACTACAAGAGTATTACGAGATACTTCATCTAACCCACCATCAGAAATGGATATTCCGTTGTGTGCAGAGCCAGAACCTGCTTGTACAAGAACAGTGTCATACGCTCCATGATAACAGCCCTCAAACTTTATAATTTTTTTCTTTTTTGTAAAACCTCTTGCCAATCTAATTGCAGTCATTGTTGCTTCAGCACCAGTATTCATAGTTCTTACTTTTTGCATTGATGGAAAATTTTTTATGATTAATTTAGATAATTCAATTTCTAATAATGTTGGAGCAGTATACAAAGTACCTTTTTTCATTTGATTTGACACTGCAGTGACGATTTCTTTTCTGGTATGACCCAGCAATAATGCACCATAGCCATTGCAAAAATCAACAAACTTATTTCCATCCTCATCCCATAAAGACGAACCTTGTGAACGCTTTACAAAAAATGGATATGGCTCAAAATATCGTACAGGACTGTTTACCCCAGAAGGAATTACTTTTTTAGCATCTGAGAATAATTTTTTAGAATTATTCAATATGGTTTGTAGAAATAAGGGAATTATTAATCTAACAGGAATAACAGTTAATTTTCTGTCGAATTCGTTGAAGGTTTAGAAGAAATTTCTGTTTTTTCTATGTTTAATGTGAATGAATTCATTTCTTCTTGAGTTATGGATAGGTGATCAAGATATGCATTTCTAGCGTCGGTCATAGTTCCCCCATTGTTCAGAATTTCATGCATTACATTTTGTGCTTCAGCAAAACGTAATTTTGTTGAGTTTAGCTGTAATTCAAAAAGTGTTCTTTTATCATCATCAAGATTTTGTAAAAATTTTCCTAATTTTGTTGAATCGTCAAAATCACGAGTGATTAGTGGACGTTCATCCAAAGATTGCATTAATTTTTCATGTGTAATTTGTCTAGCATCTCGAATTTTTTGTTGAGGAATATCTAATAACATTTCTTCATATTTTTCTTGAGCAACATTTTCTTGTAATTTTAGATAATGTTGGTATAGAATTACAGATATTGGATCACTTGAATTTTGACGAAGTTTGGATAAGTCATTTGCCAATTCCATAGATTCAAGTTGTCTTTCATATTTTGCAGATTTTTCTGTGTGACCGGATACTTCCAAGGTTGTACGTGCCATACCCTTCTTTCCATTTTCATCAGTAGCAAAAACAAGTATAGAGTATGTGCGAGGTTTGAGTTCACTCACATCAATTTGTTTTCCAAACTCACCATTTCCATCTGTTTTTAGCATGTGAGATTCACCTGCAACAGTTAGTTTGACATCGATACTAGATAATGGACGGTATGCATGATCAACAACAGTGCCAATTAAAATTGGATTTTTTCCTTCATTGATTGGACTTTTTAGAAATTCTATATCAACTATAAAATCCCATAACTTTGCTTCAGAATCAGGGATTGAAGATGAGACAAATATGCTTGCTATTGCAAGTGTTGTAAGAATTATTGGAATTTTATTCATTTGACTCACACTTTATTACAATATCATAATTTTGTTCATCAATTACTTTACAAATATCAATATCATCACCGCCATCAATCATATCTAATCCCAATCCTCCAAAGATGAAGTCTTCACCAGATTGACCTTTGATAATATCATTTCCATCTTGACCAGAAATATTGTCATTACCTTGATTTCCAAATATTATATCGTCACCATCACCTGCAATAATGCAGTCATTTCCTTTATCACCAGAAATAATATCATCACCGCCATTTGCAAAAATTAGATCAGATAATGTTGTACCAATTAGTATATCATCATCTTCAGAACCAACAATCAAGTTGTATGATAAAGGATCATTACCACATGTTTGA
>JAOMCX010000017.1 GCA_028345195.1 Candidatus Nitrosopelagicus sp. | reverse complement strand
AAGTCATCTCTCCTGGAATGGCAATCTTTGATTTTTTAATCTCTTCAATTGTCATAGGTTTTGTTGCAGTAACAATTGGTCCATAGTTAATTCCAAAACTTCCACCGCTTCTTAACATAACATAATTTGGAATGTGTGCACATGCATGAACTGAAACTGCGGTAACATCTAATTCTGGATTCTTTGCTTTTCTATTCAATTTTTCAATATCTTCTATAACATGAGTGACGTTGAAGTCATCTGATTTTACTTTACCCGTAAACATTGCATAAAACATGAATGCGTCATCTGAATCTGGTGTATGTCCTACAGAAATATCCACAATTTTGAAGGATCTTTGTCGTAATAATAACCAAAGTTTTCTTGATATATAATAAATAACATGTAGTTGTATAGTTATTTATGATCTGCTCTAGCTGTGAGAATCATAGACACTTTGAGTGTATTGATTGCCAAAATAATCATACCACTGAGCTTTGTAGCTGTGATTGCCATTTAACAGATCATGAACATGACGATTAGTATAATTAGTTCAAAAAAATAATTTTCTACTATGGAAGACGATCCTCATTCTGATGAAGAAATTTTAGAAATTTTAAAGATGAAAAAAATTGCAGTTGTAGGGATGTCAAAGAATCCAGATAAGGCTGCACATTATGTACCAAAATATCTACATGAAAATGGATATGACATCACTCCTGTAAATCCAAATGCAGATGTTATACTGAAAAAACAGTGCTATGATGTGATTACAGATGTGCCTGATGATGTTGACATTGTAGATGTATTTCGACCATCAGATCAGGTAATGCCAATCATAAAAGAAGCAATAAAGAAAAAACCCAAAGTCATTTGGCTTCAAGAGGGAATTCATAATGAAGAAGCAGAAAAACTAGCAAAAGATGCTGGAATTGATGTTGTTTACAATAGATGCATGTTGGCAGAACATAGTCGGTTATCATAATGTCTGATAATTCATTTCAAGCATTTTATGACGAGCTTCAACTTTTAGTAGAAAAATTTGAGAAAAAACAGACTCAGATAAAGATGGAATCAAATCTTGAATATGACTCTGTAAAAATTTTTGGTGAAAAAATGGATTCTGTCACAAGAGCAAAACTTGGGGTAGATGATGCGGCAGAATTGGCATACACAACTGCCGAGCATCATCCATACTGGGCCGTTTTGTACAATTGTACTGAAATCACAAAAACAATGCTTGAAAAATGGCATGATGAAATCACTCCTGAAGAATTAGACGAGATTAAATGGAATCTAAAAGAAATTCAAAATTCAATATCAAATATAGAAAACAAACTCAAAAAATAATCAGATAAATACAATAAAATTGAAAATAATTCATGGTGATAAAGATTGGAATTATAGGTAAAACAAATACTGGCAAAACCACCTTCTTCAATTCTGCAACATTAGCATCTACTGAAATTTCCACATATCCATTTACAACAAAAAAACCACAAACAGGAACTGGTCAGGCAATTACTTTGTGTGTTCATATGGAGTTTAATGTTCAAGATGAACCAAACAATTCAAAATGTGTTGACGGATGGCGTTACATTCCTATCGAATTAATTGATTTACCTGGATTAATCAAAGATGCATGGAAAGGGAAGGGATTGGGAAACCAATTTCTTTCTATTGCTGCACAATCTGATGCATTGTTACATGTTGTTGATTGCTCTGGAAGTATAGATGCAACAGGAAAAATAACCGAACCTGGTTCTGGTGATCCTGTATCTGACTTTGCTGACATTGAAGAAGAGTTGGTAATGTGGTATCAAAAAATTCTGGAAGGAAATAGAGATAAACTTTCTAAAAATATTCGTGATGGTACAGACCAAGTTGATGCATTAACTGAGCTATACCAAGGAATTGGTGTTAAAAAATCACATGTAATTCAGGCACTAAAAACTACCAATTTAGAAGAAATTGCTTTTGATGACTTTGATATGGGTCAAACAAAAGAATTTGCAAAAATCTTACGTAAAATTTCAAAACCTACTCTCATAGTTGCAAACAAAATTGATGTTCCTGGTGCTGACAAAAACTTTAATCGTCTTCGTGAACGATATAATGAAGTCATCACTGTCCCTGCAAGTGCTGATAGTGAGTTAACTCTAAGACGTGCAGAACAGCAAGATTTGATAAAATATTCTCCAGGATCTGAGCAGTTTGATATTGTTAAACCTGAAGAATTAAACGATAAACAAACAAACGCACTTAATTTCATCAAACAAGATATCATGGGTGAATATATGCGAACTGGAGTTCAATTTGCAATAAATGTCACCGTCTTCAAATTATTAAAAATGAATGCAGTTTACCCAGTCGCTGATGAGAATAAACTTTCTGATAAAAAAGGGCACATACTTCCTGATTTGATTTTACTCAAAGATGGAGCAACCGTAAAAGACTTGGCAAATGAAATTCACACCGGATTATCAAAGGGATTATTACATGCAAAAGATTTGAGGTACAATCTTAGATTGCCAACCCACTATCAGTTGCGAGATAGAGATGTTATTTCACTAGTAAGCGCAACAAAGAAAGCCTCTGGATAAAATTAGTGGTTATCAATGGAGTCTGTAAATTTTGTAATCTTAGGTGACCAATCAATTGCAACTGATTTTGGCAAAAAAGGTACGTCTACTGATCTAACATTATTTGATAGAAAAGAAGCGGAAAAAATTTACACATTTGTAACTCCAAATGGATTTCCCGAAAAAATCCAACCTCTATTTCAGGCAATTGCGTTAGCAGAATACGTAATCTTTCATGTAAATACGTTGGATAAATTTACGGGTGAACAAATTCTTGCATTAGATGCGCTTGGAAAAAAAGATGGAATTCTATCTCATTCATATGATGTTGATGAGGCTAGATTAGATTTAATGATAAAGGGAACTGTAATTGAAGGATACACGAAAGTTGAACAGGATAAAATTAAAGAAGAATTAGCAAACTTCACCGTTGCAAAAAAAGATGGAAGTACCAGTATTGTAATTGATCATACATTTGATGTCAAAGGTGTGGGAACCGTGGCATTAGGAAAGGTTCTGTCTGGAAAAATTACTCAATATGATAAGATTCAGCACTATCCATCTGAAATTGAAGCGATGGTAAAATCAATTCAGATGCACGACGATGATGTCAAAGAATCCGTTTCTCCTGCTAGAGTTGGATTATCTCTTAAAAATATCAAACATGATGAGATAACTCGTGGTGATGTCTTATCAAATGACACTTCAATCAAAACAGTAACTGAAATTACTATAGACTATAAACAAAATCAGTTCTTCAAATCAACTTTGGCAGAAAATCAAATGTGTCTTGTAAGTATAGGTCTTCAGATAAAGGCTGCAAAATTTGCATCCGTATCTCCTATGAAACTTACATTTGAAAAACCGGTTATTGTAATGCCTAGTGATGTATGTGTACTACTAAAACCTGAATCGAACACTGTTCGCATAATTGGAAGCGGTATGCCACAATGAAACCTGCAAGAGCATGTCCAATATGTCCTGAATGTGGTTCTAAAAAATTTGAAAGACTAGAAGATAACGGAGTAAAGCTCCAATGTGCAAGTTGCAAAAAAATAATTACTTTATAATTATCTAGAAAGACATTCTGACAAATCCTCATGAAATTTACTTGCCTGATAATCGTTTAGACTATCATCTCTATCTTCTAATGCAAATTTCTCCATTTCACTACATGTCCATCCTTCCCATATTCGAGGATTTGTAACGTTTTTCTCATACATGTTAATTCCTATAATGCTGAGAGGAACTACAATTGCAAATATTGCAATTATTAGTAACTTTACAAATTTTGGATTATCTGTAATCATGAACTTGATTATTGCATAGATTATATAGAATTGACTTTGAATTTTAGTATGGCAAAGACATGGAAAGACGCAGACATTAGTCTTGACCCTATCAAAGACCAAACTGTCGCAGTAATTGGATACGGTATCCAAGGTGATGCACAGGCAAACAACATGAAAGACTCAGGTCTCAAAGTTATTGTTGGTCTAAAAGAGGGCAGTCCAACATGGCAAAAAGCAAAAGATGATGGTCATGAAGTCATGTCAGTAGCTGATGCCACAAAAAAAGCAGACATTGTTCATATTTTAATTCCTGATATGGTTCAAGCCAAAGTGTACAAAGAAGAGATTGGCCCAAACCTATCTGATGGAAAAGCATTATCATTTTCACATGCAGCAGCAATTTACTGGAAATGGATTGACGCACCAGAAAACGTTGATCTAATCATGGTTGCACCAAAAGGTCCTGGCTCTAAAGTTAGAGAGACATATCTACAAAACTTTGGAACTCCATCAATTGTTGCAGTTGAACAAGATAAAACAGGAAAAGCATGGGATAGAACATTAGGAATTGCAAAAGCAATTGGTAGTGCACGTGCAGGATTAATACAAACAACATTCAAAGAAGAAGTAGAAACTGACTGGTTCGGAGAACAAGCCGATTTATGTGGAGGTTCAGCTTCAATGGTAGTTAATGCATTTGAAACTCTAGTAGAAGCAGGTTATCAACCAGAAATTGCATACTTTGAGGTATTACACGAATTAAAATTAATTGTAGATATGATTCAAAGATATGGAATTAATGGAATGTGGAGACGTGTTTCAGAGACTGCAAGATACGGTGGATTAACAAGAGGTCCAATGGTAATGACACCTGATACAAAAGCAAACATGAAAAAAGTTCTAACAATGATTCAAGACGGAACATTCAACAAAGAATGGATTGATAATTATCAAAACGAAGGAAAGGCTGCATTTGATAAATACATGAAAGACTTGGATGGTCATCAAATCGAAACTGTAGGAAAACAGATGAGAAAGATGATGTGGCCTGATTCTACTGAATAAACTTATAATTTTCTTAGTTTAGAAACGCCTTTTGTAATATGCTCGATTATCAAATCTAATGATGTTCCTGGACCAAAGTTTCCTGTAACTCCTGATTTTTCTAATGCTTTTTTATCTTCTTCAGGTATTACTCCTCCTCCGACAACAAGCACATCATTGATCTTTTTCTTTTTCAATTCTTTTACAACTCTTGGAAATAATGTTCCGTGAGCCCCATTAAGCAAACTTAAGGCAACAGCGTCTGCATCTTCATCTTCTACAATTTGTGCAATTCTGTCTGGTGTAGCAAATAATCCTGAATAGATTACCTCCATTCCTGCATCTCTGAATGCTCTACATAGGATTAGGGCGCCTCTATCATGACCGTCTAGACCCAATTTTGCAACTAGAATTTTAACGCGTCGTGATTGTACCTTTTGCTTCATGACTTAATTCTTAAAATTTGGCTTTAAAATCTTTCTTTACATCTAAGATTTTTAATCAAGGGATGAGACGGTTTTGTATGGCAATGCTTCCAGATTTAAAAAAAGCAAAGAGAGGTGCGATTGCAAAGGCTATATCCATAATGGAAAATGACCCAAAAGAGGCACGTCAATTAATCAAAAAAATATACAAAACATCTGGCAAGGCAATTGTTATTGGAATCACAGGTCCTGCCGGTGCTGGAAAATCATCTCTCATAAACAAATTATCAATGGAGATGAAAAAACTAAAGATGAAACCTGCTGTATTGGCAGTAGATCCTACTAGCCATGTTACAGGTGGTGCTATCTTAGGTGACCGTGTTAGAATGTCAGAATCAACTGATACTGGAACCTATATTCGAAGTATTGCATCTCGTGGTGCAACTGGTGCCATTGCGCACTCGGTTAGGAATAGTTTACGTGTACTAGAATATGCCGGATTCAATCCAATAATAATTGAAAGTGTTGGGGCGGGGCAAACAGAAGTTGACATTTCAAAAATTGCAGATATTACCGTTGTCACATTTAATCCACATACTGGAGATAGCATTCAAACCATAAAAGCAGGAATTACAGAAATTGGTGATATCTATTTGGTAAACAAGAGTGACTTGGATGGTGCAACACAACTATTTCAGGCATTACAAGATTTTATTGGAACTGCAGAAGAAGAAGCAATAATCCTCAAAACATCTGTGAAGAAAAACAAGGGAATCAAAGAGTTAGCTTCAAAGTTAAAGGAATTAATGAAACAAAAAATAAAGGATAAAAAGAGTTCTGAGAAAACTCGACTAAAATCTGAATTAGAAGATATTATTTTAAATAACGTTAGACAGGAAATTTCAATAATGATTGGTAAAAACAAGTCATTTTCTTCATATTTGAAAAAGGTACAAGAAAAAAAAATGGATCCGTTTGAGGCAGCAGACAAGCTGACAAAAAATTTCATAAAGTGATAAAATATGGCAGTCAAAAAGAAAACAAAATTAGCAGAAAAACAATACGTTACAGATTCTAGTATTCCAATTAAGCCATTTTATGTAAAATCCACTAAAAAGAAAACAAAAGAAGTTCCTGGAAAATTCCCGTACACACGTGGTATTCATCAAGGAATGTATCGAGATAGATTTTGGACTATGCGTCAGTATGCTGGATTCGGCGATGCTGCACAAAGTAACAAGAGATACAAGTTCATGTTGGATAAGGGGCAAACTGGAATATCCATGGCATTTGATTTACCTACACAAATTGGTCATGACCCTGATGCACCACAAGCCGAAGGTGAGGTAGGAAAGGTAGGTGTATCAATTTCATCTCTAAAAGATATGCAGACCGTTTTCAACGGAATTGAATTAGGTAAAGTTTCAACATCAATGACGATTAATGCAACTGCATCCACATTACTTGCATACTATATTGCCGTGGGACAATCTCAAGGATTCTCAAGTAAACAATTACGAGGAACCACACAAAACGACATACTCAAGGAATACATTGCAAGAAATACGTACATCTATCCTCCTGAACCATCGATGCGTATAATCGGTGATATGATTGGTTATTGTGCAACCGAGGTTCCACAATGGTATCCTGTTTCCATATCTGGTTATCACATAAGAGAAGCAGGATCAAATGCTGTACAAGAAATTGCATTTACTATTGCAAATGCCATAGAATACATTGAAACATGTATCGCACAGGGATTAAAAATTGATGAGTTTGCTCCAAGATTATCGTTTTTCTTTTGTTGTACTATTGAGTTCTTTGAAGAAATAGCAAAGTTCAGAGTTGCAAGAAAAGTATATGCAAAAATCTTAAAAGAAAGATTCCATGCTAAAAATGAAAAATCATTACAATTAAAATTCCATACTCAAACTAGTGGTGAATCACTTACCGCACAACAACCTGATAACAACATTGTTCGTGTTGCAATGCAAACAATGGCTGCTGTATTGGGGGGAACTCAATCACTTCATACCAATTCGAGAGATGAAGCGTTGGCTTTACCAACTGAAGAGTCTGCAAAAATTGCATTAAGAACACAACAAATTGTTGCATCTGAATCAGGTATTACAAAAACAGTAGACCCAATGGCTGGCTCACATTATCTGGAAGAATTGTGTGATGAGATTGAAGAACAAACATGGGCATATCTCAAAAGAATTGATAAAATGGGTGGCTCACTCAAAGCAATAGAAAAAGGATTCTTCCAAGCAGAGATTAGACAAAATGCTTATCGTATCAAAAAAGAGGTTGATGATTCTTCACGAGTTTTAGTCGGCGTCAACAAATTTGTAGATGAGGTTGAGGCAAAACAAAAACTGCTACGAATTGATGATTCCCTTGGGGCAAAACAAGAAAAAGCAATCAAGGCATTACGAAAATCTAGAGATAACAAAAAAACTAATACTGCATTATCAAAATTACAGGCAGCGGCAGAGACTGATAAGAATATCATGCCATTCATACTTGATTCTGTTAAAACATATGCTACAACCGGAGAAATCAGTAACACGTTACGGGAAGTATTTGGTGAATATAGACCAAAGGAGATATTTTAGATGAAAATTGATCACATCGCAATTGCGGTAAACAATGTAGAGGAGTCAGCTAAGGTGTATCAAAAAGCACTTGGTATTGATGAAATAGAATTTGAAACAGTGGAATCTGAAGGAGTAAAGGTTGCAATAATTTCTATGGAAAATGGACGAATTGAGTTGATGCAACCCACCAAAGATGATAGTCCAATTAAAAAATTTCTTGATAAAAAAGGTCCAGGTCTACACCACATGGCATTAGAAACTGATAACATTGAAGGTGAGGTAGAAAGAATGGAAGGTTGTGGAGTACAATTTTTGGGAAAGGTTCGACCTGGCTCTGCTGGAACTAAAGTCACATTCATTCACCCAAAATCATTAGAGGGTGTACTGGCTGAATTATGCTCTCATCCTGAAAAATAAATTAAAAAATGGAATTGATATAGAAAATGGATACTTTTGATGCAATTAAAACAAGACGTGCAATAAAAAAATTTGATAACACCTACAAAATGAGTCCTGAACAGGTAAAGTCATTGATGGAGTTAACAATACTTTCTCCTACAAGCTACAATCAACAAAACTGGCGATTTGTCACCATAACCGATCAAGCAGTAAAAGAAAAAATTCATGTCGCTGCTCGAAATCAAGCTCAACCGCTAGATGGATCACTTGTCATATTACTATGTGGAAATATGGATGCATGGAAAGACGATCCTATGAGATATTGGAAGAATCATCCTCTTGAAAAACAAGAACATGTTCGAGATGCAATGCACAAAAAATATTCTGAAAGTCCTCAAAATAGAAGAGATGAGGCAATGCGTTCTTGTGGATTTGCAGCACAAACCATAATGCTTGCTGCAAAACAAATGGGTCTTGATTCTTGCCCTATGGTTGGTTTTGAATATGATGAGATAGCAAAAATCATCAATCTTCCTGATGAACACATAATTGTGATGATGATTGTTGTCGGAAAGGCTGCTTCCCCTGCAGCAGAACGTGGTGGACAATTATCATTAGATAAAGTAGTCTTTGAAAACAAATTCAATTAATTTTCAATAAATTCGAACACCCTGAATTGTTAAATTGGTCATTTTTTTACAATTATTATGAATGACAAACAGGTAATGGGAGTCGTAGTTGTATTAATCAGCATCATTGGTCTCTTTCTAGGTGTAACCAACTTTTTAGGTTAATTCACAAATCGTTAAATCCCCCAAATCACCAAAAAAGTCACTTGAATCTATTTTTAATTACATTATTTGTCATGGTAGTTACAATTGTACCTAGTGTTGCTTTTGCTGAGACTGTAATGGATAAGGACGTATTCGCTCCTGGTGCTCAATTTGATTCAAAACCTCTAGATGAGGCACAACAGGAAGATCAAGATTTAGCTGATATTTGGACGTACGCTATAATTATTGTAATCGGTATAATTATTGCAAGAATTGTACTTCAGGTAGTTAAGAAAAGAATGTCACGATCTACCTAGACTGTTAAAGCAATCTGCACACAGGTCATCCCTTGTAGTCATTCCTCGAGGTAGTTTGAAATTAAATTTCCTGACATCTGATACTGCAAATTTTTGCATCAATCCTTTTAGCTCCTTTTTACATTTGTAGCAAAGATGTTTTCCTTCCAAAAGGAATCTTAAATTTAGTCTACTCAGAGTTGGCAAATCTGTAACTCCAAAAAATACCATCATGTTCACCATGAATGGATTATCTACAATTATTTGATCAAGTTGGTCTCTTTCGCCTGCTATTGCTAAATCAATCATTTCTTTCCATTTAACTCGTAACATTTCTAGATACTCTTGAATTCTTTCTTCTCCTTTGTCTGTTAAGTTGATAATTAATTTTTTCTGCCCTAATAATCCGGTTCCAGTTGTTGATGAGATTAATTGACTGTTATCCAAAATATCTAAAATTTTTACCAGTTCGTCCTTTTTCAAATGAACTCCATTTTTTATCCCACCAAATGTTGTGAGACCTTTTTTCACAGCACCCATTACCTTCAAATCGGTTGTATCTAATTCCACATTAAAATAAAATTATACTATCTTAAAAACTGAGATGTGAATTCTGTGGCATCTATCAGTTTGCCAATTATTGAACCTACCAAAATTGTTAATCCGATAGACATCCATAATGTTGGTTGAATGTCGTATGGTTTTGTTGCTTTTTCGAAGCGAGACACACCTGAAATTAGTTATATACTAAATTTAACCAAAATGCCTTTTTTTTCATAGTGGATATTATTCTAAGATCTTAGAAAAACAACAAGTCTAAGTAGTTCATGTTAGCACTATTCCACCATGGAACATTTTGATTCTAGTATTATTGAGCCAATTGAGATGCGTATGATTAAGCATTCTCCATTTGAGGTTAGGCATAAAATTGACAAAAATGACCCTGAATTCCGCTCACTTGTAAAAAGTATCACAGAACATGGTTTGTTACAACCAATATTGGTTAGACCTGTTGCATTAGGATTTGAAATTGTTGCTGGCTATCGAAGATTTGAGGCATGCCGTTCTTTGAGATGGCGCCACATTCAGTCAAAAATCAGAGAATTAAGTGATAAACAAACCTATGAGATACAATTAACCGAGAATATTCAGCGTAAATCACTTAATGCACTTGAAGAGGCAGAAGCATTCAAAAAATATGTTGATGATTTTGGATGGGGCGGTGTATCTGAACTAGCAAGTAAAATTGAAAAAAGTGAAGAATATGTATCACATCGAATTCAACTTTTGAAATTACCATCTGAGGCAAAAAAGCAGTTAATCCAAAATGCCCTTTCGGTCAGCCAAAGTCTCGAATTACTAGGTGTTCCATCTGAAGAACAGGCTGAAATGGCTCAGAGAATCTATGATGATCACTTGACAGTAAAACAGATTCGTTCAATAAAGAAATCAAAAGTAAAAAAAGATGATGATCCTCGGACAACCAAAGCTGAACAATCCCATAGAATTACCAAAAAAACAAAACTTGGTCTAAAAATGGCTCTATCACGAATTGATTCTGTAGCAAATGAAGCTCAAACTATTTCTGACCCAAAGGTTAGACGTGAAGTAGTTACATACATGATGGATTTACGTTACAAATTACATGAATTATTGGATGAAACAATTCATTTTGAAAGGGTCACTTTAAAGAAAACTCTAAAATTGTGATTATAGGAATGGTGGCATCCATTCTTTAAGAAATTCTTTGTGTTCCTTTTCTGTATATGATAGGGCGTGTAATGATACCTCTTTTGTTGGTGCAAAATCATAAACCTGGTATGTCTGAATAATATCTCCAAACAAATTTCTGAAAATATCGGTTTCTTCATCTGCAATTTCTACCGACGGGAATGATCTAATTGTAATCCAATCTAATCCTCCTTTTGTACTTCCTGAAAAAATTACAAATGGAGCATCTTTTAGATATTTTTTCAAACTTTCTGTTCTTTTACGAAGTGATTGAGACACTTTGAATGTGATTAGGGTAGTTCTGATTATTCGCTTTGGTAGTTTTTTTGGGTCTATTGTAATCGAATATCCTGTGATCACTCCTTCTTGAGATAGTTTTGAAATTCTTGATTCAATTTCCTCGGGGGCTACGTCGTGCCCAAAACCTCTTAGAAAATCCCATATTTCTGCGGAATCTTGTCTGGAGTCTTTTGATAAGGCTGAAATTATTAATTCATCAATCTCGTCTGTCATTAATCATATTGCTCGTCAGAATATGTAAGGGTTTCAATAACTCACGCCTAAATTAGCACTATGAGTTTAAATAATTATTATTTTATGTTTAGTGATTGTCCTATATTCTTGATGAAAGTATTGGTTATCTAATTTTAATTGGTGTTGGAATTTTACTGGCATCTGTTGTATTGATTTTGGTTAAAGCTGAAACAAAATGGCTTGGAACCAAGAAAACTTTTGAATGGTTTTCGACTGCAGGTAGAACTGTAAAAACAGGATTAATCGTTACCTCTGTTGTATCTGCATGGACTTGGGCTGCAACTCTTCTTCAATCCTCTACTGTGGCATATCAATATGGGATAAGTGGTCCTTTCTGGTATGCAGCAGGTGCATCAATTCAGGTTGTATTATTTGCCATATTGGCAATTGAATTAAAACGAAAATCTCCTATGTCTCACACTTTTCCTGAAATGATAAATTCAAGATTTGGTAAATCATCACATAAGGTATTTCTTAGTTTTGCATTTCTTACAAATATCATAGTAACTGCAATGTTGGTTTTGGGTGGTGCAGCTGTTGTAAATGCATTAACTGGAATCAATGTCTACATTGCTGCATTTCTGATTCCTGTAGGTGTAATTGCGTATACTTTGTTTGGTGGTCTAAAAGCAACATTTCTTGCAGAATATTTCAATACTGCATTCATCTTTGTAGTCGTTTTAATTTTCACGTCTACGATATATTTCATCAATCCTGATATTGGTGGAATCTCTGGAATGTTTGAAAAATTATCTAACGCTGCTGCAATGTATCCTGTTGAAGGAAATGCAGCTGGTTCATTTTTAACACTTGCATCAGTTGGGGCATTAATTTTTGGAGTTATCAATATTGTGGGAAACTTTGGTACTGTTTTTGTTGATCAATCCTACTGGCAACGTGCAATTGCATCTCGTCCTCGTTCTGTAGTTCCTGGATTTTTAGTAGGAGGATTAGCGTGGTTTGCTATTCCTTTTGCACTTGCAACAACTTTGGGATTAGCTGCAGTTGCGGTGAATCTTGAATTAACTCCTCTTGAAATTAGCTCCGGATTGGTTGCTCCATTGGCAGCTGCACATCTTTTAGGCGACATCGGCGCAATTCTAATGCTTACTGTTTTATTCACCGCTGTAACTGCTGCAGGTTCTGCACAATTAATCTCTGTATCCTCTCTTGTAACTTATGATGTATTTCGAACATACATCAAACCTTCATCCACCGGAAGGCAATTAATGAGAATTTCGAGATATGCTATACTTGGATTTGGACTTGGAATGGGTGCTTTGGCATCTATGTTATTCCAGTTTGGAGTAAGCTTGCAATACGTCTATCTTGCAATGGGTGTTTTGATAGGTTCTGCAGTTGCACCAATTTCACTTGCAATTTTATGGAAAGACACCAATAGATATGCTGCAACAATCGCTTCGATAATCGGTCTTGGATGTGGAGTTACAGTTTGGCTTGGATATGCATATGCAACCTCTGGAGAAATTTCTCTTGCATCTACTTCTAACATGTTTGCATTATTGGCAGGAAATCTTGCATCAATTTTGACCAGCCTCATAATCACTGTAATCGGAAGTTTATTCCGACCTGAGAACTTTAATTTCTCTAAACTAAAACATGAAATTTTTGTAGTTGATGAGCAAATTAGAAAACGCCTAGAAAAAGAAACAAATGAGGAATCTCTCAAAAATGCATCTAAATTTAGTATGAGGTATGGTTTGACACTAACTTTGATTCTTGTCGTAGTATGGCCAATTCCATTATTTTTATCAAATTACGTATTCACTGAAACTGTTTACCATGTTTGGATCTGGGTTGCCATATTGTGGGCTGCAACTGCTGGGTCTTTAGTTTGGGCTTTACCTATAATACAATCAAGATCTGGAATTGCCCATGTTTTGAAAAATATAGTCATTTCTTCAAAACCTAAAAAATCTGACAAATATGGTCATGATCTTTCTGGAAATGAAATTGCCCAAAAAATTCTTGTCGCTGTAGATGGCTCTGTCTCATCCATGCGGTCATTGAATTATGTAAATTATGTAATGAAGGAATCTTCCAACATCAAAGTTTACCTTGCTCATATCATAGAGTGGACTGATGATGACGAATCCATGGATGAAGAAATGACATTAAAGATGGAACAGGATGGACGAAAAATGCTTTTGGGAATTTTACTCCCAAGCAAATTGAAAAACTATGAACGAATTGTCAAGCTAGGTGATCCTGCAAAAAAGATATCAGAACTTGCAACTTCACTAAATGTTGATACAATTGTAATGGGTCGTAAGGGTCTAAGTGATACTGATTCTGATTTGGGACATGTCACTTCTAAGTTACTTACTCTAAGCTCAAAACCAATTGTGTTAGTCTAGTGGTTTGCATATAACAAACACAAAACTATTTTTTTATAAATAATAAATTTTAAGCCGACGTCGACTGTTAGAATATAACTGTCGCAGAACTTGAAATCTAAAGTGTCATATTCTCAATTCTTGGAATTCATATATAACAAAAAGTTCTGAAAACATCTATGAAAATTGGCTCTATGGCAATGCTGTCGCTATTTCTTATGTCGATCGCATCAATGGGGTTAATTCAAAGCGCAGACGCCGCCGGTGCCATTGAAGGGGAATTCGTACTTGGAGAAGTATTAGACGAATCCGTCGGTTGGTTTATTGTTGTTGGTCTTGGAATGGTCTTTGCCGGAATCATATCTGCCGAGATTAAGATTGAAGAAAAATACCTTGGAAACATGCAAAGTTCTGAAGGATTCAATACTGCAGGAAGAATCATTAAAACTGGTCTAACTGCGGCTGCAATCGTGTCAGCATGGACTTGGGCTGCCACACTGCTTCAATCCTCAACTGTAGCGTATCTTTATGGTGTAAGTGGTCCTTTCTGGTATGCAGCAGGAGCATCAATTCAGGTACTTTTGTTCGGAATTCTAGCCATTGAACTAAAACGAAAGGCACCAAACGCACACACATTCTTAGAAATTATCAGAGCAAGATTTGGCGCTGGTACTCACAAAGTTTTCTTAGGTTTCGCATTAACATGTAACATGATTGTAACTGGTATGCTTCTACTTGGAGGTGCAGCCGTAGTTAACGGACTTACCGGTATGGACATTTCTCTAGCAGCATTCTTAATC
>JAOMCX010000016.1 GCA_028345195.1 Candidatus Nitrosopelagicus sp. | reverse complement strand
TAGTTCATTCATTATTGCAGAAATTGTTTTGTTAATAGCATTATCATATGAATTTCTAATATCTACTAGAACACCATCACAATCAAAAATTATTGAATCAAATTTTTGTATTTTCTGAATCATATCATCAGAAATGTAAATTTCTTTAGTCATTCTAAAAGATCACGTATTGCTAGTAAAAATTTAGAGTTCATATCAGGAGTTCCAATTGTTACACGTAGACATCCCTTGTGTGATGCCAATTTTCCAAGTTTTCTAATAGAGATTCCTTGTTCGATTAGTGCATTATACACTCGAGTATCAGCACCTTTAGCATCAAATAATACAAAATTTGCATTAGAATCAAAGACATCAAAAGCATCATATTTTTTTAGATTTTGTATGATTCTCTCCCTTTGCTTTTTAATAACTTCAAAAATTGAAATAATTTGTTTTGATTTTTCTATTGCTAAAATCCCACATTCAATTGCAAGTGTATTTAGCGGATATGGATATTGTATAACATTTGAAAAAACTTCAGTTAATTTTTTATCTGCAATCATATACCCAATTCGTAATCCAGCCAATCCAAAAGCCTTGGATAGTGTTTTTACTAAAATTATGTTAGGATATTTTTTTACCAAGCTAAGAACAGATGAATTTGAGAATTCGCCATATGCTTCATCAATTATGATAGGTCCTGAGAAAGATTTGATCAATTTTTCCAAGTCTTTATTAGAAAATTGGAAACCGGTTGGATTGTTTGGTGAATCAAGGTAAATCATGTCTACAGATTTTGCTTTTTTGATGAAATCCTCAATACGTAAATCCATATTTTTTGAAAATGGAATTTTAACTTGTTTTATTGAATAAAGTTTGCATCTTTCTTCAAAAAATCCAAATGTAGGATCAGATGTTAGAATTTTAGTTGACTTTGTACAGAGATTTGCTAAGATTAAATCAAGAATTTGATCAGAACCATTTCCAACTGAGATCATATTTTTTGGTACTTTGAAATATTTTGCAAGTGAATTAATAAAATTTTCAACTCCACCAAGCGGATACGTTCGAATATCAGTTCGTTTTTGAGCTTCACGAATTAATTCTGTTTGAAATTCTTTTTTAATCGCAAGATTTTCATTTGAATCTAGTTTCAATACATCATCAACTTTAGTTGGTTTCTGATATCCAGAAAGTTTTCCTAATTCATTTAATCTCTTTTCAAATTTTTTATTCATTTTAATCTCCTTTCTACAGCTTTATAGTGATTCGGTAATCCTTCTGCATCAGTGAGTATTTTTAAGTTATCAGAAATTTCTTTAAGATCTGTTTTTTTTGTTTCAACCACAGTTTGTAATTTTAGAAAGTCCAATACAGATAATCCACCTCTAGTTCTACCAAACCCATTAGTAGGAAGTATGTGATTTGTACCTAGGAGGTAATCACTAGCAGATGAAGGGGTATTATTTCCAATTAAGACTAAACCAGGACCAGTAATCTTTTTGGATAATGCTTTTGCGCCTTTAACCATTAATTCCATGTGTTCTGGTGCAATTTTATTTGCTAATTCAATTACATCGTTTTGATTTTTACAAATTGCAATGAATCCATTTTTAGATATACTTTGTTTAATAATAGAACTTCTTTCTACATTTGGAATTAATTTTTCAAGTGATTTTTGAATTTGTGTTGCCTTAGATTTTGATGTTGTGATAACAAAACACATTGTATCATTGCTGTGCTCTGCTTGTGATACAAGATCATATGCCACTAATTCAGAATCAGCACTTGAATCTACTATAATTCCAAGTTCAGTTGGTCCTGCAATCATATCAATGGAAGTTTCTTCGCTTACAATTGCCTTAGCAATACTAACAAATTTTCCTCCAGGTCCAACAATTTTATCAACTTTTTGTATTGATTTTGTTCCATATGCAAGTGCGGCAATTGCTTGTGCCCCACCTACTTTGTAGATTTCTGCACCAGCATATTCTGCAACAGTAATTGTCATTGGATCAATTTTTCCATTAGAATCAGGAGGTGAAACAACTACAATTCTCTTAACTCCAGCTTCTGCAGCAGTAATTACAGACATAATCGCGGAACTTGGATACCTAGCTTGACCACCAGGGATGTAACAACCCACACTTGGAATAGGTACAAACGAAACATTTGAAATTTTCTTGACTGATTGAAGCAAACTTTTGTTTAGAATTCTCTGTGTTTTTGACAGTCGTAATGCAGATAATTTTAGTGAATCAAATTCAGCCTTAGTGATCATTGCATTTTTTGAATCTTGTTTACTGATACGTAGTTGTTTTGTTTTTTTGCCATTGAATTTTTGCTCATATTTTTTAACAGCAGAATCACCATTTTTTTTAACATCATCTAAGATTGATTGTACATTTTTTCTATCTTTTTTAGAGGTTTTTTGACGTCTGGATTCTACAAAACTATCAACATTACTAACCTGTAATATCTTGATCAATTCTCTTCGTCACGTTTGATCTCCTCTAACTGAAGAATTTGTCGTGGTTCATGTACAACTATTCCTTGAGCAATCTTTCGAAGTTTTGGTATTAGTTTGTGGAAATCAGTTTTTAAGATTACAGTGTTTACACCGACCCAACCTTTCTCACTTAATGGGCTAACAGTTGGTTTCTTTAATGAAGGAAGTTCTTTGAGAAGCTTTTTCAAATTATTTTCTTTGATATTGAGATACAAGTGTAAGTATTTTTTTCCTTGTACTGCACCACTCATTAAAGTTACAATATCAAATATTTTTTCACGTTTGTTCTTATCCTTTAGAGATTTTTTATTTGCAATCAAATGTGCACTGGATTTCATTACAGTATCGATAATTTTTAGACCATTTTGTTTTAGAGTGGTTCCAGTTTCGGTAACATCCATTATTGCATCTACATCCTCAGGAGGTTTTGCTTCTGTTGCACCAAATGATAAATGAATTTGAACATTTTTGTTAGTTCCAACTCGCATCCACGGTGTAATTATCATTGGATCCTTATTTCCAAATGCTTTTTTGTATGATTTAGAGCTCTTGATAAATTTAGAGGCATTTGTTAGATATTCAGAAGATAAACGGAGAATTTTTTTCTTTTTTGCATATTCTGCAATCATTTGATCAAAATTTTTGAACTTTAATGTATCTGGAATTGCAATTACTAGTTTTATTTTTCCATATTCAAGATCAAGTAATGGTTCAACATCAGATTTTGTTTCATTAATCCAGTCTTTGCCAGTAATACCAACATCGTATAATCCATCAGCAACTAGATTAGGTATTTCTTGAGGTCTAAGCATTTTTACCATAATTTCAGGATCATCTAGAAAAACACGATATGTTCTACTCTTTCTACTAACTTTAGTCCATGAATTTTCAAGAAGCTTGAATGTAGCTTCTTCTAGGCTGCCTTTGGGGATTGCGAATTTTACTTTGGACATTTCTATACGAACTACTATACGTAATATAATGGATGGTTAAAACACCTAGAAAATTTTCTTTGGGTATTTTGTTAGGAATTACTTGCCTGTTTTCGAGCGTGTAGTTTCATGTGTCCTTTCTGAATTCCTTCAGTGACCAACGCACGCATTGCAGCAAAATTTTGCGCCAATCCAGTTGCAGCCATTATACAAGCTAATTCTTGAACATTTTGTAATTTTAAAATTTTGGTACAAATTTTTGCTATAGCATGATCATTTGTCACACCACCGACAATTCCAACAGATAGTGGAATTTCAAAAATACCTACCAAATTTCCAGAATTATCTTTTTCCCATTTAGTTAGTGAACGATATTTTCCAGTGTGTGATGCATATGCATGTGCAGCAGCTTCTATAGCTCTACTATCTTGTCCAGTTGCATTTGCAACAGAAATCGTTCCATTCATTACTCCTTTATTGTGAGTAACTGCACGATATACATCGTTATCAGCAAATTCAAATGCAGAAATCACATCATTAACAACTTGTTCACCACCAACTGTATCTTTATCAAAAATTGCAGAAACAGAAACCATTCGTTTCGTTGAATAATTAGAAAGAATTCTTAATAGTGTTTTTCCACCTGTTAATTTTTCAATTAGTGGTGCAACAATTTCACACATAGTATTAGTTACATTTGCACCCATAGCATCACCTACATCAATCATTAATTCGACAATTAACATTGATGATGATGGGGTTTTGATTTCTTTGCACTGTACTTCTTTTGCACCTTTACCTAATTTTGGTAATGTTTTGCTTGCGGAATTTGCTAATTCAATAATCTGATTCGAATTGGAATTTATAGTAGAAATTGATTCTGGAATATTTACATCTAAAACTTGAATTTGCCCAATACTGATATTTCCATCAACTTTTGCAGTAAAACCACCATGAATTTTTGCAATTTTTGCAGCTTTAGATGCAGCTGCAATTACAGAAGGTTCTTCAATTACCATAGGAACAAGATAATCTTTATCATTTATTTTAAAATTTGTTGCAATTCCAAGTGGAAGGGAAAATGTACCAATCGCATTTTCAATCATTTTGTTTGCATGTTCAAAGTCAATTCCACCAGTTGAATTTTTGAGATGATTTAATTCATCATCATTTAAATCTGAAAAATTACAAATAATATCCAATTTTTCCTCATGAGATTTTTCAAAGAATTTAGGAATGGATGAGTCAGTCATTTTATTTCAATATCCTCAATAATCTATCATCATCTGGTGCGGGAAATGCTTTTCCATCCGTATTAGTAGTTATGATGTATACATAACCATCAGGACCCTGTGCTACATCTCTGATTCTACCTACACCACTCAAAATACGTTCGAGATTTGCATCGCCATCATTTATTTCAACTTTGAATAGATTTGTTGCTTTTTGTGAAGCAAGAATCATTTTATTATCAATGTCAAGCTTATCTCCAGAATAAAAGATAATTCCACCAGGTTCTAATCCAGGATCAAAACATTCCAGAGGATTTACAAAATTATCATTATTTGAATAACATTGAACTTCAGGCCAACCATAGTTAGAACCTGCATTTATCAAGTTAATTTCATCATTTTTTGTTGGACCAGATTCAGTGGCATACATTTGTCCATCATTATTCCATGCAAAACCTGTAGGATTTCTATGTCCAAGTGTAAACACATATGATTCTTCAAATGGATTATCAGCAGGTATTGTACCATCATCATTTAATCTAAGAATTTTTCCAGTAAGAGAATCAAGGTTTTGTGATTCATCTGAAAAATCAGACACAGAACCTGTCCCAACATATAATTTTCCATCAGGTCCAAATTTGATTACCCCACCATTACTGAATGCTGAACCAGGAATTTTATCAAGTATAGTAATAATTTCAGAAGCTTTGTTTTCTTCTTCAGTAATTCTAATTATCTTATTCCATAGTTTTTCATTTTCTTCGTATGTGTAATATGCATAAAGAAAATGATTATTTGTAAAATCATAATGGGTTGTTATTCCAAGCAATCCTCCACCAAAAATTTCAGGCGTACGTAATGTGATTAATGGAGTTTCAAGTAAACCAGATGAAGTAATTATTTTAATTTTTCCAGATTTTTCTGAAACAAATATTCGATCATCAGCAAATGTAATTGACCATGGTTTTTCAAAATTTGTTGCTACAACTTCTACAGAGTCAGTTGAAACATTTTGAATAATAGGTTCAGGAAGAGGTGGTGGGTTTGAAGGTATTGTATCGGTCAGAATTACAGCAGAGAATATCAGGGCACCTGCAATACCAACAATTTGGAATTTTCTAAGCATATTAAAAAATTGATTAGAATCCTTTTATTCATTTCCGAATTTGAAACGCGTATATACCTCATAAGGAATTTTTGTTCAGCGGGGTGGGGAAGTCAGGTCATCCCGTCGGGCTCATAACCCGAAAATCAGTAGTTCAAATCTACTCCCCGCTATTATGATTTTAAAAATTAGTGATCCATGGAGAGTTTGGATTGAATTTTTCAGATTTTAGTTTTTGTTTCATACGCTGAACAGGTTTTGTGAGGTGACGGTGTGCAGAAACATCAGGTATGTAGATTTGTTCTTTTACTGAGCGTGTGATGAATTGACGATTTTTATGATCAGATATTTTTTTGCATCTTACACATTGAAAACCTTGATTTTTTCCCTTTGATTTCATATGTTTTTGGCAATTTTTACAAAAGGGATTTATTAATTTAGATTTTTTTTCAAGTTTAATGATTTGAATGAATTCAAGATTTAAAATTCGTGGATGTGTTTTTGTTGCTTTTCTAATACCACCACCGACTTTGAGGATATCTCCAACAATCAATTCTTTTGCAATATCAGTTATTTGAGTTGGTTTGTAAACTGCACAATTAATTTTTATTTTATCTACAATTATTGAAAAAAATACATGACCACCTTTAGTTACAGTAGGTTTTTCGATAACAACACCTTGTAGTGTTCCTGACGTATAAGGTAGGAAATTGTTTACATCAATTTCATTTTTTAAGTGATCACCTGTTCCTTGATTTGATTTAAAAATAAGATACCCCGCAAGTTTTTCCTTTGGTTGAATCATTTTTGATGCAGAAATTAATGTCGAAGAATCTTCCCCACGAACTCCATAAAAAACAGGATCAGGACCGTGTGGCATTAATAGAACTTTATTTTTCTTTGAATCAAAACTATTGAATGTGTTTGGATATGTTTTTTCTTGCATTTCTTTAACTTTAGATTTATCCAAGATTCGTTTTTTCCCAAATTTGGATGATTTACGATAAGAAAGTAGTTCGTATGTTTCATCTTGAAAATTATAACCTATAACACCAGTAGCACCAACTAATCCTTGTCCATTTCCAAGATAAAAGAAATCAAGATTATGTTTTGAGAGAATTTTTTTAGCCTCATTTCTATGAATTAATTTCCACATTGCATCTGAGCTTAACTTTGAGAATTCATTAGGAATATTTTCATCTTGACAAAAAACAAGACCAGGATTTGCTCCATTTTTTACGTCAGAATATTGTTTAACAAATTTTTTTACTAGATTTTTAATTTTTTTAGGATTAGAAGTAGAAATTTTTATTCCGACAGCCCCATTACCTCTAGTTTTCCAAGGAATGTTAGGATTGAATCTTACTAAATTTGGAAAATCAAGAAAATCCACATTTTCTTTTTTTAATCGATTAATGATTTTGTAAGCTAAAAATGTGGTACACATGCCCTTAGGTGAATCAGTATCGTCAATTCCAATATGGAGTATTTGTTTAGACATATCTTACCTGTAAGATATAGGAATTTTAGTGATTTGCCAAAGAGTTTGGTTTAAATTCAAAATAGCGCTTTTTAGAACAAATGATAATAATTGATGAAAAGAGAATTTTTGAGATAATATCTAAAAGAAAGCCAGTAACAGTTGCATTAAATGCCCCAGACGGAATGTTACCGCAAGTTCAACAAACTGCCATAAATATTACAAAGAAATTTGATATTCCAGCTTTTGTTTTGGCAGACACAACATGGGGAACATGTGATCTTAATTCTAATGGCGCAAAAGTGTTAGGTGCAGAAATTTTATTTAATATAGGTCACACAAACAAACTTGAAACATTTCCGGGCGAACAAGATAATGTAATGATGATTGATGCATTTGATGATGTGCCTTTTAATGATGTTATACCAAAAGCAATTGAAATTTTGAAAGGGAAAACCATCTCATTAATTACAGATAGCCAACATCTTCACCAAGTTGAACCTGTCAGGAAAAAGCTAGAAGAAGGAGGTATTATTGTAAAGATTGGAAAAGGAAAAGGACAATTAAATGATGGACAAGTTTTTGGATGTGAATTTTATCCAGCAATGGAGATTAAAGAACAAGTTGATGCTAATTTATTTTTAGGACAAAGTAACTTTCATGCTGCAGGAGTTGCAATATCAACTAAAGTAACAACTTACATTTTAGATCCTTATTTCAACGAAGTGAGAGATGTTACTAGCTTTGCAGAAAAATTAGAGAAAAAAGCTACACTCAAAATTTTTAAGGCTACAGAAGCAAAAGTTTTTGGAGTGATTGTTGGTCTTAAAGAAGGTCAATTTGCAAAAGTTACAGCTTTAAAATTTAAAAAAGAATTAGAAGAGAGAGGTAAAGAAGTTCAATTATTAGCATTAACAGACATTACTAGTGATAGATTAAAGAATTTCACAGGAATTGATGCATTTATTCAAGTTGCATGTCCAAGAATTTCAACAGATAATGAATTTGAAAAACCAATGTTATCAACGCCGCAAGCAAATGCATTATTAAAAATGCTCAAAAATGAAAAATTAGATAATTATTTAGAGATACCACACTGGTTATAGATATGAAAAAGATAATTCTTGTACTGATTTTTGCTTTTGGGTTTGGATATGTATTTGTGACTAGCGCAGATGCAGAAATTCTTGATATTGAAGTAAGTACTTCAGGAGATTTAAAAAAAATTAATGATTCAAAATACAAAGCAACTGCGATAAGTGTTCTGAGAGATTCTGATGGACAATTACTAAGTGTGATAAAAACGTCTGCTACTAGGTATTTGGATAAATCAATTACTGATGAATTTATTGATACATTGCCAGTCATTAAAAAAGGAATTCTTAATGGAAAGAATTTAGAAATGACTCAAGTTACATTAGATTACGATTATGAAAAATGTTTGACGGAAGTATATGATGTTGCAGGATATACAGAACAATGTAATTGGTATCATAGAGCAACTGCTACAATTCTAGGCATCACTGACGGAATTGGTGAGAAATATGAATTATTTAGAGGACTGAATCACTCTTATTCTGTAAAACCATTGGATTCAGTAACCAGTTATTGGACAATAATTCGTAGTGACTAATTTTCTTTTGATAAAAAGACTCCAATCCCAATTGCCAGTGCAACTATAAATGGAATAAAACGATATGGCAAAATAAAATAAAAATCAGTGACAAAAGATATCAAAGGACCTGCAAGTAGAGTTCCTAAAATAAGAATAAGAATAGAATCAGCTTGTTTTATTCCTTTAAGAGATTTAATAAAAAGTCCAATTACCAAGGGTACAATACATAAAATTGCAAGAGGATCAAGTTGCATATTATTCCCCCAACCAGTAAAACCATCTAAAAACGCATTAAATTCAAATCTTACAACATCATCATAAATAATACTTTGTCCACTTTGAAAGATCCAATAGATTATGCCAATTACTACAGCGTATGAAGTAAATAATATGTATTTAGTTTTTTTAGGTATTTCTGAACGATAAATATAAAATAAATTCATCCAGAAGTATGTTACAATAAATGCTTTTGAAAAAACAGCAAGAATAAATAAAATTGGCGAGGTATGCCACCATTTTTTTTGTATTGAATATAATGATACAAGATAGAATAATACCCAAAAATTTTCATATACTGCAATAGTATCAAAATCTGTGAAAGTAATACTTTGTAATAATATTATCATGGAAATTATTCCTGCAAATCTTTTTTTGGATATCTGAATAGTAACTAGAGCAGTAAATACCACAACTAAGATACTAGCAGTAAATGGAAGTAATTTTATATTTTGTAAAAAATCTTGTGAAACTTCAAGTAAGATCATTCTTACATACCGAGTATTTTGTTCTTTGATGTAGACATTCCAATGATCAGTAGAAGGCCAAATTTCTAACGCGTCTTCTAGAATAAAATAATCCGGCCATTGATTTTTTTCATCTAGAAATAATTCACTAGTGGAAAATCCAATGTACAATCCCAAAATGATTATACCAGAAATAATAGCAACTCTTTTGGAAATTTCAAAATTTAAAATGAATTTTATACCAGAATTAAGTATAGACGGAAGTTTTTCATATTTATAGAGAAAACCCAATGAAAGTAACGAAGTAATTGAGATTATGATAGGTAATGTCCACGGGCTTGTTTCAAATGGGTCTAGATCATTAGGAAATTCGTATGTATTTGATATGATTAATGCAGGAAAAATAACCGAAATAATACTAATTCCAACTACTCCGAGAGTAATTAAAAAAGCAGCATAAGTAACCAGTTTACTGGATATCTGCTCGCTCATATACTGGTAAATTATAGGTGATTTATCAAGTATGTGAAACTCTAAAAACAATTAATAGTAAAATTTTATTCAATCACACATGGACGAAAAACAAAGAATACCTGGTGAAAAGATTGCATCAATTGAAGAATATCTTCCAGGAGACAATACGTTTGAGGATGATGACTCTATTAGAGCAACGACAATTGGAGAAATTAACTTAGATTCATCTGAAAGATTAGCTTCGGTGAATAGCCAAACACAGATAACAGTTCCAAAAGTTGGCGATATCATCATAGGCGTTGTAGAGGCAAACTTACCATCAATGATTGCAATAATGATAAAATATGTAAATGGAAAGAAGGTAGTTGCAGATTTGGAATGTATTTGTGTTACAAGACATATTAGAAAAAAGAATATCGCTTTAGCAAAAGATGTTGTTAAGGTAGAGATAATCAGTCACATTAATGGAACAATACATGCATCAATTGATAAACCAGAACTGGGCGTATTATTCACAAAATGTAGAAAATGTTTTGGTACGGTTGTAAAAATGCGTGATGCAGTAAAATGTAAAGATTGTGGATGGATTGATGATAGAAAATTATCCTCTGAGTTTGGAAAAAGTGAATTTTTAACTCAAAATTAAGATGAAGAAAGTATCATTTCAAGGTGAACATGGAGCATATAGTGAAAGTGCAGCAAAGAAATTCTTTAAAGAGAAAATTGAAGCTATACCAAGTAATAGTTTTGAAGATGCATTAAAAATAACCGAGAATGGAGATAGTGATTATTGTATTCTGCCTGTTGAGAACTCTATTGAGGGTACGGTAGGACAAAGTATTGATGCAATTACACATACAAAATTACATGCAATAGGTGAAAAATATTTCAAAGTTGAACATTGTCTAATTGGTACTGGGAAATTAGATGATATTGAAACAGTATATTCACATCCACAAGCATTGGGACAATGTAGTAATTTCATTCAGAGTAAAAAATTGAAAACAGTTCCAACATATGATACAGCAGGAAGTGTGAAAATTGTTAAAGAAATGAATGATATACATTTTGCAGCAATAGCAAGTAATGACGCAGGAAATTTGTATGACATACCTATTGTAAAACAAGGAATTGAAAATAATGTAAATAATTATACAAGATTTTTGATATTTTCAAAAGAAAATTCTATTGAGAGCACAGAAGATAAGACTTCAATTATATTTTCAGTGAAACATGAACCAGGTGCATTACATCATATATTAAAAGAGTTTAATGACAACGATATCAATTTAACAAAGATTGAATCTAGACCTAACAAAAATAAAAATTGGGAATATAATTTCTTTGTGGATTTTCTAGGACATTATTCAAATTCAAAAATTAAATCAGTATTAGATAAAATTTCGGAAAATACAATATTTCTTAAAATAATTGGTTCATATCCAATTGCAAATTTAGATTAGAATCCTTTTGGTTTTTTTGCACTAAATCCAGCACTAATTCCAATTATCACAACACCAGCAATAATTACTAAAATTGAATATGTGAAAAATAATGGATCACGCGCAAGTTCAAATTTGTAAGTTTCAGTAAATTCAGAATCACCAGTATTTTGTATCGTAATTATTGTTTGACCTGCACTGTCTGATGTCCAAGAAAAACTTGCTTTATCTTTGAAACTTGCATCTACATCATTACTTGAATTAGGAGTTATAATTTTAATATCAAATGAATCACCAGTTACGGTCAATGATTGAGATGATTTTTCCGGCGCATTAAAATTAATTTTATCCAAATCACCTACTCCAAAAGTTGCAGTATCTTCTTGAATTTCATTTGGAGAATTTAATGAAGTGACCATAGAAGCAGCCCCAAGTAATGAAATTGCACTTCCAATAATGATACCAATTAATGTGAGTTTATTTAACATAAAAAAACTGGATTTTAAATCAATAAAAGATTAGCTATAGTACATCAACGTCATGTGGTTGACTTTCTGCAAATCCAGCACGTGACATTTTAATAAATTCAGCATTATTTTGCATTTGTTTGATATCATGTCCTCCACAATAACTCAAACCAGAACGTATTCCTCCAGTAATCTGAACAAGAATATCAAGTACAGTTCCTTTGTATGGAACCATTGCTTCTACACCTTCAGCAACGTAATCATTTAGATCATCATCAGCATCACTTTGAGTAGTTTCTTTTGATTTTCTTCTTCTAGCAGCACCTAATGATGCCATTCCGCTGTAAAACTTGTATCGTTTTCCATTCTTTGTAATAGTTGAACCAGGACTTTCATCAGTACCACCCAGCATACCACCCAACATTACAGCAGAAGCACCTGCTGCTAGTGCTTTTGTGGCATCACCAGAAGTTCTTGTTCCACCATCAGATATAATTGGAATATCATATTTTTTACCAATTTCAGCGCAATCCATTACAGCGGTTAGTTGAGGTACACCGGAACCAGTAATTACTCTTGTAATACAAATTGAACCAGAACCGACACCAACTTTTACAGCATCAACTCCAGCCTTAATCAGATCTTCAGTACCTTGCGCAGTGGCTACATTTCCAGCAATTAATTCACAATCAGGAAATGCTTTTTTGATATTTTTCACAGTGTTAATTGCATTTTCGCTGTGACCATGTGCAATATCAACTACAATTGCATCTGCACCAGCTGTAAGTAATGCTTCAGTTCTATCTAAAAAGTCACCTTTTACTCCGACTGCAGCACCAACAAGAGGTCTACCTTTCTTATCTTTTGAAGCATTTGGAAAATTCTCAATATTCATTATATCTTGTGTAGTGTAAAGTCCGACAATGTGATTTTTATCATTAACTAAAGGTAGTTTTTCAATTCTGTGACTTTTTAGAATATCTTTTGCATCATCTAATGATGTATTTTCATTTGAAGAAATTACATCTTTTGTCATTAATTCAGATACAATTTTCTTTGAAGTAATTGATTCAAAAAGTACATCACGTTCAGTTAAAATTCCAACTAGTTTAGAATCAGAATCAACTACAAGTAATCCAGATACTTCTTTTTCACTCATCAAGTCTATAGCTTCTTCAATAGATTTTTCAGAAGATATTTGATAGGGATTATCAATCATTACACTTCCAGAGCGTTTGACTTTTAGAACTTGATTCGCTTCTTCTTCTATTGTTAAAAATCTGTGAAGTATTCCAATTCCACCTTGTCTAGCCATTGTTGTAGCCATCATAGATTCGGTCACAGTATCCATGTTTGCGCTAACTAAAGGAATATTGAGTTTGATGTTTCGTGATAGATTTGTAGATAGACTTGTTTGTGAACGACTTGTTATATCTGAAAATTTGGGTACAAGGAGAACATCATCAAAAGTGAATCCTTCTCTTATTGTCAAATTAGCCTTTTACCAGAGAGAAAAAATCCGTTATAAGCCTTTCTTGGATTTTTTTGTGAGGGATTTTGTAAGTTTGATAACATCAGAGGTGATTTGAGGATTATGTGTTCGAATTATCGATGCACCGTTGATTATTGATAACATTTCAGCAATTGCAGTCCCAGTATTTCGATCAGCAGGATTTTCTTTTCCAAGTAATTTTCCTATAAACGATTTATTTGAAATAGAAACTAAAATGGGAAAATTTGTTTTTAGAAGTTTTAATTTTTTAATGATTTCAACATCTCGTTTAGCCCAATCAGATTTAATTTTTGTATATGGAAGATTATTTTTTACATCAGAAGAACGTCTGAAAAAACCAATGGATGGATCGACTACAATTTTGTCTTTAGATATTTGTGCATTTTCTGCAATCTTTACACTTTCATTCAAAAGTTTTTTTGTTGCAGATATCAAATTACCCTTTACGAGTCGTTTACTGTAGGAACATAAAATTATAGATGGACTGTATTTTTCTATAATTTTTGGCATATTTGGATCATACTTTAAACCAGAAATATCATTAATCACATCAATTCCTAATTCAAGCGCATTTTTTGCAACTGATGCTCTACAAGTATCAACAGAAATTGGAATGTTAGATAAATTTTGTATAATTTTGATTGTTTTTATTATTCGCTCAGATTCCGTTTTTTCAGATACAATTGTTTTAAGATATGGTGCAGTAGACATTCCTCCAATATCTATAATATCGGCACCATTTTCTTCCATATCTAACAAATACTTTGATATTTCAGATTTCGTAGATTTTATGGATTTTTTGTAAAATGATTCAGGACTAATATTCAAAATTCCCATAATGGTGATTTTATTTTTTTTCCCAACTACAAGATTACCTAATTTTGTCATATCATTTATGATAAGGTAATCTATTTGAGTGATATGACAATACATGGATGGAAAACTAAATTCAATGAAATTAGAAAGGAGTTTGGGTATACAGAAACTGAAGATCTTGTTTCTGCTAAAAAATTAAATTTATTATTAAAAAGAAAAAATTCAAAAAAAGAATTTGAAAATATAATTAAAGGTAAAACAGTTTTTGTTATTGGTGCAGGGCCATCATTATCTAAATCATTAAAACATATTAGAAAATCCAAGAATATTACAAAAATTGTAGCTGATGGTGCAGTGAGAGCATTATTAGAAAAAAATATCAGACCAGATATCTTAGTTACTGACCTAGATGGCGATATAGAAAGTATTAAAAAAATTGGAAAAACAAAAATTCCAATAATCGTTCATGCGCATGGAGATAATTCCAATAGATTAGAAATTGTAAAAAAACTTTCAAATGTTACAGGTACCACACAAACAAGGGAATTTGGAAAATTAAAAAATTATGGAGGATTTACGGACGGAGATAGATGCGTGTTTCTTGCAGAGTATTTCAATGCAAGCAAAATTGTTTTGATTGGGATGGATTTTGGTCGAAAAATTGGAAAATATTCAAAACATAGAGTAATTAATCGTAAAACAAAGTTAAAAAAATTAAAATCTGGTAAAATGATTATAGAATGGTTTGCAACAAAATCAAAAGCAGATTTGTACTCAACGAAAAGAATGAAAGGTTACAAAACTATTAGATTGATTGACCTAGAGTGTATTGAGAACTTTTAGAATGCGTTTTAATACTGAATGAGTTTTCTAATAGTTATGCAGTATACTGACGAACAGATCGAAAAAATGTTAGAATTAAAAGAATCAATAGTAGATAAAATGGCAAAACATCAAGATGAACTGGATTTTCTACAGAAAAATTTGGACATATTAGATGTGGTTTTAAAAGGATCTAGTTTTACCAAAGCATCTTCATTACCAAGAAAATCAGAGGTAATTGATGAAACAGTAATAAAAAAAGAAAAACCAATTGTTGAAACCGTTGTAAAAAAAGAAGATACATCTGAATCAATCCAAATTAAGAAAAATAAAGATGGAGAAGTTATTGCTAATGCATTTGTTACTCCCGAAAAAATTTCCATAATAATGAGTGAAGGGATTGGCCTTACAGATGAGATACCACCACTTAGATCATTTTTTATTGAGAGAATTATTGGAGAGATGAAAAAAATAGATAGTGCAGATGTTAAAAATGGAAAAATTGATCAGAGTTCGGTAATTGATTGTGTGATTAACAAAAATGGACCAGCAATTAGAGAAATAATCATTAAAAATTATAAACAAAAAGAAAGGCTAGATGAGATAATCAATACAGCAACATGGTCGCTCACAAGAATGCTAGAAAATTCAGTTAAGTAAGAAAATGGAAAAAATAGTTGTTTTAGATTTTGGGTCTCAATATAGTCATTTGATTTGTAGGAGAATTAGAGAATTCTCAGTTTATGCAGAATTAGTTCCGTATGACATATCAGCTGAAGAACTAAAGAAGATGAATCCAAAAGGAATTATTTTTTCAGGCGGACCATCAAGCGTCTATAATGAAGATGCACCAGAACCAGATGAAGAATTATTCAACTTTGACTTACCATTATTAGGAATTTGTTATGGTCATCAATTAATCGTAAATAAATTTGGAGGAAAAGTGAAACGTGCAAACAAAGAATATGGTTCATCTCTTCTTTCAATGGATAAAAATTCAGGATTATTAGATGGGATTGGAGAATCAATTCGTGCATGGATGAGTCATGGAGATGAAGCTGAAGAGATTCCATCAGATTTTGAAGTTATAGGTCATACAGAAAATTCGCATGCAGCTGCAATAGCAAATACAGATAGAACAGTATTTGGTATTCAATTTCATCCAGAAGTAGTTCATACTGAACGAGGAACTGATATTTTGAAGAATTTTGTTTTGAATGTTTGTAAAGCTAAACAGGAATGGACAATGGAAGGTTTTGTGGAAAAAACAGTCAAGGAAATATCAGAGATTGAAGGAAATGTATTATGTGGAGTTAGTGGAGGTATTGATTCAACAGTTGCAGCATTACTAATACACAAAGCAATTGGTAATAGGCTAACAGGAGTTTTTGTGGATAATGGATTGTTAAGATTGGATGAATCTAAAGAGATTGAAGATATGTTCAAGAATAATTTTTCATTGAATTTCCATAGAATAGATGCAAGTGAACAGTTTCTTTCAAAATTAAAAGGAGTTACAGATCCTGAACAAAAAAGAAAAATTGTAGGAGAAGAGTTTATTCAGGTATTTACTGAGTTTGCAAAAGAGAATGGTCCATTCAAATGGTTGGCACAAGGTACACTTTATCCAGATATAATTGAAAGTGGAGTATCAAAAGGTCCAGCTGCAATAATAAAATCACATCACAATGTTGGCGGATTACCAGATTGGTTGGATCTTAAAATTTTGGAACCATTAAAAGAATTGTATAAAGATGAAGTAAGAGATATTGCTAGAATTTTGGGTGTTCCTGAAAAGTTATCAAAAAGACATCCATTTCCAGGACCAGGATTATCTGTACGAATTATCGGAGAAATTACTCCTTCAAAACTAGCAATCTGTAGAAAAGCAAGTAAGATTGTTGAAGATGAATTATGGGATGCAGGAGTTTATGATAAGGTATGGCAAGCATATGCAGCTGTAGGAGATGATAAGGCAGTCGGAGTTGTAGGAGATGAACGAAGATATGGAAGAATTGTTACAGTTAGAGTTGTAGATTCTATTGATGCAATGACTGCAGATTGGACTAGACTTCCAAATGGAGTTTTAGAGAAAATCAGTAATAGAATTACTAATGAAATTGATGAAGTGACGTGGGTGTCATATGTAATTTCAAGTAAACCACCTGCAACTATTGAACCGCAGTAAATTATAACATACAAGCACCAAATACGCCTGCAGAATCACCTAGTTCATTTTTTATAATTGGTGTATCAATAATGTCACTGAATACTTTTTCATAAACGGTATTTTTTCCTTCATTATACAGAAAATCAATATTTGAAACTCCACCACCTAGAACTATAGTATCAGGATCCAAGATGTCAATCACATTTGCCAATGCTAGTCCAAAATTATCAAGAAATGTTTTTTTCCAATTATCAAAATTTGGATTATCAGAATTTTTCATAATTTCTGATAAAGATTGGTTTTGACTAGTCATCTCAGACCATTTATTCTCTAATGCAGGACCACTAATGTATGTCTCAACACATCCTTTGTTTCCACAATAACAACTGTTACCACCAGTGTGAAGACAATGATGTCCCCATTCGCCAGCAATGTTAGTTCGTCCACGATGAATTTGTCCATTTATGATAATCCCACCACCAACTCCTGTACCCATTATCACACCAAATACAAGATTTGAATTCTTGCCTGCACCCAATTTTGCTTCTGCTAGTGCAAAACAATTAGCATCATTTTCAATGGATATTTCACAATGTAAAATATTTTTCAAATCGTTTTGGAGATCTCTTCCAATTAGACATTGTGTGTTGCTATTTTTTATTAAACCTGAATCAAGTGATAATGCTCCAGGAGTACAAATTCCTATGGAGAATTTGTCATCAGATTCTTGAGAAAGTTCAAGGACCATACTTTGGATTGATTCTAAGATTGAACTGTAACCTTTTTCTTGATTTGTTTGAATACGTTTTCTTTCAATAGTTTTATAATTTTCATTAACAAGTATTCCTTCAATTTTAGTTCCACCCAGATCAA
>JAOMCX010000015.1 GCA_028345195.1 Candidatus Nitrosopelagicus sp. | reverse complement strand
ACCAGAACCATCAGGATCAATTTTTAAATCAGGGTTGGAAAGATCTGCATTATCACCAACAGGAACTTTTGCAAAATCAATATTAGAAAATTCTATCGAATTAACAATGTCATCATAATAATTGGATTGTCTATCATGACTTTCTAAGTTATTTGTATATTGGACAGTGTAAAACATATCATCTACTTTTATCAGAAGTGTAGAAAAACCAATATTCATTTCTATCCCTTCTCTATTTTCAAAATGACCAATTGCCTTTAGATGATATGCATTATTTCCTTTAATCTGAGTACCTTCTTCACTAACAATTGATAATGCACCTGTTTCGATCATAGGAGTAACTTGTTGTCTAAGTCCATTTATTGCTTCTTCAATTGTAATATCTTCACGAGTAATGGCAAAAGATACTGCAGGAGCTGATGTAGATGTTTTTCCCCCAACAACAACAATATCTGGACTACCAGGAGTTGGTGGAGGTGTTTGTACTAACCAACCTGCAGGAGAGGTAAAAGATAATCCATATTCAGGAAAAGAATTTGGTTGACTTGTAGTTGGAGCTATAAGTGCATCCCCTTCGTTGGTAATTACAGGAGTTACATACTCAGGCAAACTTGATAACTCTGAACGATCCAATACCATGACGTTTTTGATGATAGCTCTCCATGCTTCCATTGGTTGATCATTAGGAGCAGTATCAATTGTTGCAATTCTATCTAATGTTTCAAAACTTTCATCTGTCAAAATTCTACCAAATACTGTATACTGTCCATCTAGAAAGTTTGAATCCTTATGAACAATAAAAAATTGAGAACCTGCACTGTCAGGATCAGCTGAACGTGCCATTGAGACTATTCCTCTTTTATGTTCAATGTTGTTAAATTCAGCATCTATAGAATATCCAGGGTCACCTGTTCCCCATGAAGACATGCTAACATTTGGATCAGCAGTTCCAGGATCACCACCTTGAATCATAAATCCTTCAATTATACGATGAAAAATAGTTCCAGTGTAAAATCCATCTTCAGATAATGTTACAAAGTTTTCAACATGGTTTGGAGCAAATTGAGGGAAAAATTCTACAATTAATCGTCCTGAATCAGTTTCCAAAACCACAATTGTATCCTCGTATTCTGCAAAAGCATGAGGGGTAAGAGCAATTATCAATAATGCAAAAGGTATAGAAAAGAATTTTCCGTTCATGAATGTGAAAATTATATCTATAATAAAAATTAGATCTGCAATTGACTTTTAACGAACTATTTTTCAAGTTGTTCTATGGAATTTGATGAAAAGATTCATACGCATTTGATGTCTGTTTGGAGAGAATCAAAATCATTTTTTGGGGTTGGAGGAAAAGAAGGAATGTTACTATTAACAGATAATCATTTCATATTTCTAAAAAGAACTGAACGAATGAAAAAATGGTGGGGTGCAGCAAGTAAGAGACAGATAGTTACGTTATTACAAAATAAAAATACAATGACTGAAAAATTGGATGGTTATGAAGAAAAAGATTTACAAGTTGATTTAGAAGAAGTTAAGAAAAAACATATCAGTAAAATTACATTCGACAATATTTTAGAAATTGGAGAAGAAGAAAAAACATGGGGCAGCGTATTATCAATTAAAGCAATTGAAGATGGAAAAGAAAAGAAATATGATTTTTCAATCGTTCAAGACTGGGTAAAATATCCAATAAAAGATCCTACAAAATATCTTAGTGTTGATTGGAAACCATGTATCGAGTTCATCAAATCAAAACAACGAGTTACAAAATAAAATGAACAAAGTTTTTGCGGTAGGTGTAGGTCCAGGTTCACCAAAATATGTTACAGACATAGTTAAAGAAGCAATATCACAATGTGATGTTGTGATTGGTTATGGATATACAATAAAAACAATTGAAGAATATGTCAAAAGTAAAAAAATACTTGAAGTAACAATGCAGAATCAAGAAGATGCATATCAAGAAATTGCTAAAGAAGATAACCATACAATATTAGTTCCATTCACAGGTGATGTCAATTTTTCAGAATCTGAAGTGGTTGATAGATTAATTGAAATTTATGATGAAGTTGAAATAATTCCAGGGATTAGTTCAACACAGGTAGCAGCGTCACGTGCAAAAGTTCCAACTGATAAATCCAAAGTGATCACTATGCACATTTCAACATCAATTGAAGAGAAAAAATTAGAATTACAAAAAGCACTGATTGATGGATACAGTGTTATACTTGTTCCAAGACCATGGCCAAAAGTTCCAGAAAAACATTTCATGCAATCTGAAATTGCAAAATATTTGAAAAAAAATGGTTTTGATACTTCAAAAATGAAAGTACATGTCTATGAATCAATAACTACAGAAAATGAGACTAGTTTTGAAGGGACAGTTGATCAATTAGAAGACAAAGAGTTCTCAGACCTCTCCGTAATGGTTTTCAATCAAGCAACACTTGAATCGTATATCAATTTTGAATAGTTATGGCTAAAAAAGCACCAATGTGGGCTCCGTCAAAAAAAGAATTAGAGAAAATATTAGAAGTAGATAACGTACACGAATTATTTCTAGTTGGACAAGTCTGTATCGAAAGAATGTTAGAAAAAATATTAGAAAAAAAATTCAATATTCCTATTGAAGCATTAGATGACCCAATGATTATGTGGACGCAAAAATATCTGATACTTGAAAAATCTGGTCTTCTCAAAGGTAATGTTAAGAAAAATGTTCGTTTGATAAACAGTATAAGAAATAGATATGCACATAGATTGAAACCAGATGAAAAAGCGATTGGAAATAATATTAGAGAATTAGAATATCTTGGCGTATCACATACAAACCCAACCACAAAATTTGAAAAGTATAGAATTTGTGTCATCAGTACCTTTACAGCATTAGAGAAAATGTTGTAAATTTATTAGAGAAAAAATCTATTTGATGTTGTGATACAGGAAAAATGTGCATATTGTGGCGACATGGTAGATATTCCATTTGAATGCACATATTGTAAAGATCCATTTTGTGATGAACATAGACTTCCAGAAGATCATCGTTGTGTGAAATTAACAGTGATAAGAGCAAAAAAGTTTGGAGAGAAGAAAGTAATTAGAGATGGAGGACCAGGTTCTAGTAAATTTAAAAAGTTCTTTGGAAGATTTCGTTAAATCAATAATCCATTTTAGTAGGATCAAGTTTTGAACGTCTAGCTTGAAAAAATAATGTAACAGCTAATGCAAGCATAACTAAAATTGACATCCATAATGGTTCAACATGAACATTATTTTCTTGTGTAACAATCATTGCAGGGAAAACAACATAAATCACAGATAAAATTATCATTGCAACTCCTTGTGTAGATAATTTTTTCCATGATGAAAGTTTGATTCCTCTACTGATTAATTCAATTACACCAAGAGCTATGAAAGGATAAATTGTAAAAGCTAAAAAATCGATTATATCAACTGAACCTGGATGAGACATGTTATTCTTCTATTCTAATTTTTAATGCTATTCCATTTGAAATTAAAGCTTGCGCATTTTCATTAGGAATTGTTGCTATATCTTCAGGTTTAAATGGACCATATTTTTCTAAATCAACTCCAACTATTTCATCAAATTCTTTTACAAATCTTACCGTTACAGGTTTTATTTTGTGTTTTGTTGAAGTATTTTCTAGAAATTTTGATTTTCCATTAATTATTCCAGAAAGTATCATATCCCTACGCTCATTCATTTCATCATTTGAATCAATGACAAATTTTTCTTCGTCGCTTAAAATACTGTAAGATGCTGTTGGAGATTTAGAAATTTTTTCTAGTCTTTTATTTATTAATAATTCAGTAAGATTTGTTGCAGTTGATATAATCTCATTTTTTGTTTTCTTTTCAATTCCATCATATTCTTCATTTTTTAATTTTCCAATAAAGTTTGATAAATTTCTGAAAAAATCTGTGCTAAGCTCCTGTATATCATCAGTTTGAAATTCTTGCATGACAATTACATGGAGATTTTTTAGATCTAAGGATTCAAGAGTTGACATTTTAATACAAAGTTAATCTTAAATGGTACGTTTAATTCTTTTAGCTTGAAGTAGAAAATTGCCGTACAAAGTAATAGGTGGTAAAGCCACACAAGTAAAATATTCATCTGACGAGGTATTCTCTAGAATAAAACATGAGGATATCAAGTTCATAGATCTTCAATTTACAGGTTTAACAGGTAGATTTCATCATACCACAATCTCAGCAAATACTTTTACTCCTGAACAGATGGAAGATGGATTACCAAAATTAGATGGTTCATCAATTGTAGGATTTACCGACATTGCTGATTCTGATTTAATACTAAAACCAGACCCAAGTACATTTGCAATAATTCCATGGGTAAAAGAGAAAAAGACAGCAAGATTACTGTGTGATGTGTATTGGGGCGGAGGAAGAGGACGTCTTGACAGTGATCCACGAGGAATTTGTCAAAAAGCAGAGAAATATGTTAAGACACAAGGATTTGATTTTAGTAATTGGGGACCTGAAGTAGAATTTTTTGTATTTGATAAAGTACATTGGGATGTTTTAACACCATACAAGGGTCAATCGTATTCAATCGAATCATCTGAGTCACCATGGAGTCAAGAAGGAACTGGTTATCCTATGGGATTACAAGAAGGATATTACCCAAGTACCCCATCAGATACTCTTGCAGAATTTAGAAATGAGTGCGTAGATGTTTTGAATGATAATTTTGGTATTTTGTGTGACAATCATCATCATGAAGTAGCAACAGCAGGACAATGTGAAATTGATATAAAATATGATTTAATGACTAATTCTGCTGACGGTGCACAATCATACAAGTATGTTGTAAGAAATGTTGCGCAACAATTTGGAAAAGTAGCAACAATGATGCCAAAACCAATATCAATGGATGCAGGTTCTGGAATGCACACAAATGTTAGTTTGTGGAAAAAAGATGAAAATACATTTTATGATAAAGACGAAGATCTAGAATTAAGTCAAACTGGTCGTTATTTCTGTGGAGGAGTAATGGAACACGCAAAAGCATTAACTGCAATCACAAATCCGACAACAAACTCATATCATAGATTAGTTCCGGGTTATGAAGCACCAGTTTACATTGCATGGAGTTCAAGTAATCGTTCTGCAACAATTAGAATTCCGGGTCATTTCAAGGGAGAAAAATACGCATACATGAAAAGAATGGAATACCGTGTACCTGATCCTGCATCTAATCCATATCTTGTATTTTCAGCTGTCTTAGCTGCAGGACTAGATGGAATTAAAAAGAAAACAGACCCAGGTGATCCAGTTAAAGAAGATATTTACAAAATGACAAAATCAGAAAGAAAGAAACATGGAATTGATACTTTGCCTGCAAACCTTGGAAGAGCATTAGATGAATTAGAAAGTGATAGAAAATTCCTAACACCAATTTTCTCAAATGAGGTTTTAGATAAAATTATTGAATTAGAAAGAAGAGATCATAGAGAAATTGCAATCAGACCACACCCACACGAGTTTTATCTTTACTTCGATGTTTAAGTAAATTAGTTAATTAATGGATTATTAGTTGACTGATAAATTAGGATTAATGAGCCAAATATCATTCCTAACCCACCACAAACCATTATTGTTGTAAATTTTTGTGTTTTAATTCCTAGGAAAATAACTATCCCACCTACGAGACCCAGAAAGATTGAAAGCATACCAAATATTACTTCTTCAATTTCTACATCCAAAGTTAATGGAGTAAAAATTCCTGAAAGTAGAGCAACAGCTCCTATAATGTAAGCATATTTTGTCCCAGATAGAAGAATTGTTTTTAGATCAAGAGAGGTTTTCTCATTAGTTTCCTGTTCTTGTAGTTCTGTTTTTTCATTTTTTTGAATAGAATCGTCATTTGGTTTGTCAGAAAATCTTCTATGTTTTGCCATAATAATTTAAACTAAAATTGTGTTTGATTAAAATTTTTGCTAATCTACATTCCCATTCCAGGTGGCATTCCCATGCCTCCCATACCTGGCATTCCACCCATTCCACCCATGTCAGGCATTCCGCCTTCTGCTCCTGGTGGAGGTCCTGCAGATTTTGCAGTTGCGATTACATCGTCAATTCTTAAAATCATACATGCTGCCTCTGTTGCGGCTGAGACGATTTGGTGTTTTACTGCTAAGGGTTCAATAATATCAGTTGATTTCAAATTTCCAACTTTGCCTTTCATAACATCAATTCCAGTCCATTTTTCACCTTTGATTTGTTTTGCACGTAAATGAGTAAGTGTGTCAATTGGATCCATACCTGCGTTTTCAGATAATGCTAAAGGAATTGATTCTAATGCTTCTGCAAATTTTTCTGCTGCTAGTTGCTCGCGTCCTTGGAGTGATTTTGCCCAACTTCTGATTTTTGTTGCTGCGAATGTTTCTGGTGCACCACCACCTGCTACTATAGATGGTAATTCCATTACATCCCTTACAACCATTAGTGAATCATGAACTGAACGTTCTACTTCATCAACAACTCTTTGCGAGCCAGCACGAAGTAGTAATGTTACAGATTTTGGATGTTTACATCCTTCAACAAATACCCATTTGTCTTCTTCAACTTTCTTTTCTTGAATTGATGATGCAGAACCTAAGTCTCTTTCAAATAAATCATCTAAGTTAGTTACAATTCTTGCACCTGTTGCTTTTGCAAGTTTTGATAAATCACTTTCTTTTACACGTCTTACTGCTAGGATACCTGCTTTTGACAAGTAATGTTGTGCCATGTCATCAATTCCTTTTTGACACAATACAACATTTGCACCAGAGCCAATAACTTTGTCAACCATTGTTTTGAGCATTTTGTTTTCTTCATCCAAAAATGCTTTCATTTGTTGTGGATTTGAAATGTTAATTTTTGCATCAGTTTCAGTTTTGTTAATTTCTAATGCTGCATTTAAGAGTGCAATTTTTCCTTCTGTAATTTTCTTTGGCATTCCAGAGTGAACAATTTCCTTATCCAAAACAATACCTTGAATGATTCTAGAATCTTTGATTGAACCGCCTGCTTTCTTTTCTACTTTAATATCATCAATATCAACTGTATATTTTTCACCGTTCTTTTCTGCAACAGCTTTTACTGCTTTAACAATCATATCTCCTAATTGTTCAGAATCTTTTCTAACTAGTTTAGTTTGCATAGATGTTTTTGCAATTTTTAATAAAATTCCATTATCAGTTGGTTCAACTTTGTCTGCAATTTGATCTAGAAACTCTTTTGCTTTTCTTCCTGCCTTTCTGTATCCATCAACAATAATTGTTGGATGAACATCTTGTAAAACGAGTTCTTCAGCATGTTCTAGTAATGCACCAGCCAATACAACTGCAGAGGTAGTTCCATCACCTACTTCATTATCAGTAGTTTTTGAAATTTCAACTAGCATTTTTGCTGCTGGGTGTTGTACATCAATTTCTTTGAGAATTGTTGCACCATCATTTGTAATTGTAACATCACCTAAAGAATCTACAAGCATTTTGTCCATTCCTTTTGGACCTAAACTTGTATGAACAATTTCGGCTATAATCTTGGCAGCTGCAATATTGTTTTTTTGGGCTTCTCTTCCCTTTACCTGACTTGCGTCATCTTTTAGAACTACAACCGGCATGTTGCCTTTTGGAGTTTGTGCTGCCATAGATCAAAACGTCAATTTTCAAAATATATAGCTAGCTTCTTGTTTTTCTAGAAAATTAGAAGAAAGATCGCTGTTCTTAAATTAGGAAAATCAAGTTCAAAATCATGGCTGATTCAAACAAAGAATCGTATAACAAGATTTTCACTAGTCTTGAAAAACACCATGAATGGTTTGAAAACTCTATTCCGCTAATTGCTAGTGAGAATATCCCTAGCCCAGCTGTTAGAGAAGCGGTAATGTCAGATTTTGGTAATAGATATGCCGAAGGTTGGCCAGGTGAGCGAGTCTATGCAGGATGTACCTACATCGATGAGGTTGAAATTCAATGTATGGAGTTGGCACAAAAATTATTTGATGCAGAGTTTGCAGATGTAAGAAGTGTTTCTGGTGTTGTAGCAAACTTGGCAATTTATTCTGCTTATTCAAATCCAGGTGATGTCATGATTGCATCATCAATTCCTGCTGGAGGTCACATTTCACATGGTAAAAAAGAACATTCAGGAACTGCAGGATTAGTACACGGATTAGACATTGAATTCTTTGCATTTGATCCTGAAGAAATGACATTAGATGTTGATAAAACAAAAGCTAAAGTTGAAGATTTGAAATCACAAGGAAAATTACCAAAGATTGCAATGTTTGGTGGTTCGGTATTTTTATTTCCACATCCAGTAAAAGAATTAGCTGAATTTCTAAAAGGTCATGGCATGCACATCAATTATGATGCAGCACATGTTGCAGGATTAATTGCTGGTGGAAAATTCCAAGACCCACTCAGGGAAGGAACAGATACAATGACAATGAGTACTCACAAAACTTTGTTTGGGCCACAAGGAGGATTAGTTTTAGGATCTGAAGAGCATGCAGAACCAATTAAAAAAGCAATGTTCCCAGGATTAACAAGCAGTCATCATATTCATCATATGGGTGCAAAAGCAGTAGCATTTGCCGAAGCCTTAGAGTTTGGAAAAGATTATGCAGAGCAGACAATTAAAAATGCAAAAGCATTAGCCTCAGAATTAAACAATGTAGGATTCAAAGTGTTAGGTGAAAAGAGAGGCTACACAGAATCACACCAAACAGTTGTTAACGTTTTAGATTATGGTGATGGTGGAACAATTGAAGCTGATTTAGAAAAAGCAAATATCATTGTTAATCGTCAATTAATTCCTGGAGATTTGAAAGCAGGTCGTCACTATATGCATCCAGGTGGAATTCGTTTAGGAACATCTGAGATTACTCGTCTAGGAATGAAGGAATCTGAAATGAAAGAGATTGCATCTTTGTTGAAACAAGTTGTTGTTGACAAAAAAGATGCAGGAGAAATTGCAGCACATGTTAAAGAGTTCAAAACTGATTTCAAAAAGACACAATATTGTTTTGATAACAAACTTGGTGCCTACGAATACGTAAAATTACGATAAAATCAAGATCATTCTTTTCTATAACAAAGTACATCTGCATTTATGGGTAGAATGAGTGACGAAGAAATTCGTGAGGAATTAGGGAAAAATGTAGGAACGATACTTGGTTCCGAAAACAGATATGATATTCGTCGTTGTTCTTTTTCTACCGAAGGGATATGGATTGAATGTCAGATATTGTACAAACAGAAAGATGGAAGCTTTCAGGGTACCAAGATAGGTGACAAAGAACTGTGTCATATTTACCTCATGGAATTTGATACTGGCGGTTTTAATGAGTGGACAGCGCATGGGACTTTTCGTTTAGATTATTCAAAAATTGGTTATTCGTCTGACGAAGTTCTTGAAAAATTAAATGATATGGATTATACAGCGAGTACTGATTGGAATTATGATTTTGAAGTTGATGTTGATGAAGATGATTGTATTCACGTTGAGATTACTGGAGATGATATGTCGCCAGACAAAGACGATATTCCTAGAATTCAGGATTTGAATAGCCAACTGGCTGAGATGGTAGACGACATATACAATGAAGATGAAGATTAAATTTTCTAATTAACAAAATCAGTTAGTAATTGTTGTGAACCATCTCCTTTTCCAAAGAGCAGTTCAATTTCGTCAGACAAAGTCATGATTCTTCCTTTTAGATATGGGTCAACATCGTATTTTGTGACTAGTTTCTTTGCTAATGGGAGATATTTTTCAATTGATGGTCGAGTAATTGTTTGTAATAATTTGTGACCACATGTGCATTTTTGAAGTAATGGCATTCGCCTATACTTTGCACCACATGCAGTACAGCGGAATTTTTGTTTTGCATATGCGCGAATGTTTCCCATTATGTCAGGTATGAGATGTGTTTGTATTAGATATGAAACAATATCTCTTGTTTCAACTGCATTGATAATGTCTGCATTTCTAATTTGCAAGTCAAGCTTGTCAACCATTGATTCAAGTGTTGAATATGCACTTCGTGATTTTGATGTAGTTAGTGTTGTTGTATTATGAGTGAAGAAATAATCATAGAAAATATTTTCATCGCCTGTATCTTTTCGCATAGCTAAAGTTTCAATATTTCTGATATCACCAGATTTCTCATTATTTAATGATGATTCATAAAATTCGAGTGGAAATTCTTTTGCTACCTCAAAGTTATGTGCCTGAGTTTGTGCCTCATGTGGCAAAACTATTGGTTGAATTAAAAGAGGTGCATCCATTAGTCCACCAATTTTATCAGACAAGAACTGTCTTGAGAAGTTCAACAATGCATCTAATAGTAACATGACAGAATCTGCATCACCATCTGCGTCTCTTCGTTTTGCAGAATGCCAAATTGGACTAGCAAAACAAACATGAGTTTTCGTATAACCAATTAACCGTCCTGTAATTCCTACGGAGGTATGTGGTGCAAGACCAATAACTAAATGACCTAACAAATCCCGTGTGTTTTTTAGATTGTAAAATGGTTGTTTGCCAAAAAATTTCTGCAGTTCAAAATCAATATACTTTGAAACATTTACCAGATATTCGGCACTTTCAAGAGGAATGATCACATCTTGCATCTTTAATTCAATTAATTGTTCATCATTTGTGATTGGATTTCCATCAATATCATTTTCATACCCAAGTTTTGTGATTTGTTCAACTGTTGTTCCAATCCAGGAAAGTTTGAAGTGTGTTAAAGGTGAGTTTGTAGCATCAAATCTAACAGTACCGTCTTTGAAGGCAGACAACCCAAACTTTTGTCTAATTAGTCCTTTTTCTAGAGGTTCTGGGATTTTTTCTTGATTGATTAATTTGTCAACGCCTTTGAATGGTGCTTTTGCACGTATTCCAAGTTTTTCTTGCGCTGCCATCAGATTTTGTTTTAGTGGGAATTGTTTGTAAGAAAATCCATTTGCGTCTCTTTTACATTTTTCACAGTGTTGCGTTTCTAATTCATCTTTACAAATTCTACAAATGTAAAATTTTGTAGTTTTATTACCACATTTTGAACAAACAATCCCAATTGATGGAATATTACAATTTGTACAACGACGGTTATTCAAATTTGTGAAAAATGATTCTGATGCAACAGCGGCTTTCAAAATATCTCTAGTAATTCCACCTTTTTCTGCAACAGGAAATAGTACATGAACTGGAGGTTTCATCAAACGAGGTGCTGCCTTTTCAGGTCTTCCAATTCTAACACCAATTGACTTTGAAAATTTATTTTTTATTTCAATTCCAGTAGTTTCTGTTAACAGTTCTAAAACAGATTTGGTAGTATCAAAATTCAAGGTAGTACCAAAAATAAGATGGTTTAAGATTTGAACATCAATTCCAGAGATAATTATTTTATCATCTGCAACTTTGTGCGGAATTCCTAAATTTTCAAGAATTTGTTTTGTTGAAATTTCATAATGAATTTCATTTTCTGATTTTAAAATTGGATTTGAGATTTTCTCAAGCTCTTTTGTTGTGATAAAATCCCAATAGTAGAGAAATTTTGGATGTAATGGGATTTTCAGTTCTTTTGAAAGTAAAATGGCATCAACAAATGTTGGAGTTTTTGTTAGAAATTCGAGTCTTTCATCATGTTTGGAAAGTTTTGCTTTAAGATATTCAGTCCAAACCTCTTCTACCATTGGAGTTGGAATTAATTCTGCATTATTTTCCAAAAAGTCACCAAATGTAATTAGAATATCACCTAGATGCAAAATTTTTTCAATGTCATTTTTAATCTGAATTCCGTGTTCAGTATCTTGGATTTTGACTACTTCGCCTCCTTTTAGTCTGACAATAGGCGTCTCAAGTGAGTCAACAAAGGCTACAGTTGCGCCTTTACTTGGTTTGTCAAGTTTGATTTGTGTTCCTACTGCAATAGTATGATCTAAGATTTCAGCAATCACTGGATGTAGACCAACGCTAGCAAAACCTGTATTGCAAGCACGCCCATATCTGAGTCGAAAACCTCCAATCTTATTTGGCATTGATAGTACGGAACGTCCAGTAATGACTTCTCTCATACGTTTTTCAGATGCATCATCACCAGATTCACCTTTTTGAACAGCACCTTGAACATCGTTTAACCACTCCCAACCTTCCAAGTTATACTTCTCAATTCGCTTTAGGAGTTTTTTTGATCTTCCAATTAATCCGTCATTTAGTACACGTAGTGCACCACCTCTTACACGATCTGTTTTAATTCGAGTCATATTACGATGATTAACTACTTCGTCGGGGTCTGTTCCTTCTCCTTCAAGTTCAACAGGTAAATTAGAAATCACGGTTTTAATGTCATCATCAGACACATGAAACTGAAAACTTTGTTTTGCTTCACTTTCATAGATTCGTAGTTCTTCTACAAATCTTCCAGTCTCATCATCAAAACAATCCGCTTGATATTTTTCGAGTCCAACTGCACGTCTCACGTGATCAGCAATTAACATGGTAACAGCAGATTCAGTTCCTCCTGCAGACCTCATCGGTCCTGCAATAGATACAGAAAGATACTGAGAACCATCTTTGTTATTTTTAATTTTAATTTCACTAATTCCTTGTAAAGGAGCAATTGTGACACCTTCTGTTACAATAGCTAATCCAACTCTAACTGCATGATCTAATTTATCTTCTAAACTTGCATCTGAAGACTGATACTTTCCCAATGCAATTTCCTTTGACATTATCAAAGCAGCGTTTTCTTTTCCGGTTTTATCTAATAACTCACGAAGGGGTGTTGAAATGTCAATATCATGCATTTTGGCTACCCGTTCCGCCAAATCAAATGCGATTTTCGGCTCTATTATTCCAGAAGAGTCTAAAAGCGTTGATTTTGCATCTGCTGCGGTCTCAAACTCCTTGTAGACCTGTTGTGATAGTTCTTCATAGTAATCAGAGTAGTTTTGAGGAATTTTGATTTCTTTCAGATAATTTGCGGTAGTAGACATGTAGAAGGTTAGTTTTTGATGGCTTTGGCTATTTCGGTTAGTTTTTCCAAGTTCTTACTATCCTCAAGAAGGGTTCCAATCACCAAAGCATCTGCTCCTGCATCAGTCAATGATTTTGCAGTTTGAGCATCACGAATGCCTCCACCTACGATTAAAAATCCTTGAAAGACTTTTCTTACGGTTGCAACCATTTCTGGAGTTACGTTGGTTTTTGCACCAGAACCTGCCTCCAAATAGACAAATCTCATGCCAAAGAATTGGGCTGCTAGAGAGTATGCAGCAGCGATTTTCGGCTTATCAAATGGTATTCCCCTAACATTACCTACAAACCAAGCAGATGTGCCTTCTCCAATCACCAAATAGGATGTTGGGAGAGGTTCTAAACCAAATTTGAGGACATTTGGGGCACCAAGGGCTTGTGCTTGTGTAATGTAATATGGGTTCTCAGAGTTCATTAAGGAACTAAACAGTATAGCGTCTGCCTGAGGCACAACTCCGGTAATATTACCAGGAAATAGAATAATTGGAATATTTACTGCGTTTTTGAGGTTTTTGACTACCTCGGCCATCTCCATCTGATCAGTTGCAGATGAACCGCCTACTAGTATTGACGCTGCACCTATTTCTTCAACATCTTTGGCTAGTTTTACAGCAGAATCTATCTGAGATACCTCTGAATCGATTAATACGAATAGTAATGGTGATTTTTTACGCTCAGAAATGAGTAATTCTTCTACTTTTCCAGTCATGCTTCACGTTTAATGATGACCCTTTAAGTTTTATTCAAGTATCGGTATACAGATTTGTATAGCTATGAGCAACCCTAGTAATTCTAATTTTTCTAATATTTTAAAGGAAATTATCAAAAAATCACTGTTTACAGAGAGACAAATTGAAATTATTCTAAAATCAAAGAATCTTTCTGATGTCGAATTTACTATGACTAAAGGCGCCTATTACAGGCAGGTTTCTCAGTCCAGAGATAAGCTTTCAGGCTTGTATTATTCATTCATAGTTCTAGGCATACTAGGCGTGGTTTTGCCTGATGATATTGATGTAATATCACAACTCTCCGAACGAATGAGTGTGATAAAAGATGGTGATGTTTTCCCTGAGAAGGAACAAGAAATCATTAGTGTGATAGAGCGTGTAGTCAAGCAGACTACAGCAATGTGATTTTGTGCCTATGAGGAATGTTTCTTGTGTAATAGTGTGATGAGGTTTTGGTTACTCTAAGTGTGAAATAATGTTGTCCTATCACGATAAATCACAAATTCCTCATGATATGTCATGTTAGTTGAGATTCCAGACCTAGACGTGATATTCGGTCTCATATTGGCCTTCATAGGCGGATTATTCACATTATTCGTTTATTCTAAATTAAAGGCAGTTTCAGCCTCTAACGACCAAACAAAGGCAGATTCAGAGCGTTTAGAGTTCTATGAAAGACAGTTAATTGATCTTAAAATTAAATTAGATGCAATTGACTTGGAAAATCTTAGCTTTTCTCAAGAAATACCACAAAATATTGTAAGAAATGAGGAAAAACCGGTACAAGTTGTAGATAAGCCGGTACAAGTTGTGCCTGAGCAGGTCCCAGTTCAGCCTAGAGTAGAGAGAACCCCTAACATGAGCAGTGGTGATATTGTCGAGGCAGTGTTGAGATTAATCACAGACAGGTCACGCACATCACGTGATATTCAAATCACACTAGGTAAGAGTAGAGAGCATATTTCCAGGACAATGAAGAAAATGTCTGATGATGGATTGGTGGAGAGAAACACCAACGCAAAGCCATACAGCTACTCAATTACCCAAACTGGCCTTTCCAGGTTGTCTGGATCAGGTGGAACACCTCAAACAATAGCCCCGCAAGTTTCCTAATTGGTAAATTCTGGAGATTTTTGACTTTGTTGAATTGTGTTTGAAATACTGATTTTTTGGGAGTTTTATAGTATAATATATAATAAAATAAAAATATTAAATAATTAATTTTATTTAATCATAAATTATGATTAGATAGATATTAGGAAGGAATTAGTTGAACAAAAAATAGAGGGTTTTGTCTCAATACCAGGGTAATTTGGAAAAGATTAGGGTCTTTTTGTAAATTGTTTCGCTAAATTATATCCAAAAACAAAATATTTTTATGTATTTGCACCATATGTAACACATGAGTAGCCCAAATACTGAAAAATGGAAGAGTGTAAAAGTTCCAAAAGGTCTTTCAGAGCGGATTGATGAGTTTGTAGATAGCCAAAAGGCATATCGTTTGGGTTTGATGTCTAATTCACAAGTTGTCGCATATGCAATTCGTGAATTTTTACAAGAAGATGATGAGATTGATCAGATAAGAAAGAGAATTCTAAAGACCTTATCTAGGATTGAGCAAAAAGAGTCCTCAGAACACGAACCTATTCAATAAAAGTTAGTTTTCTGAAAGTTTTGGGGCGGTATTTGTGAGTTTTAGAGTGTGATAAGCCCATTCTCTGCCTTTTTTGGCTCTTTCAACCTTGTTTTTAGAGGTAAATCGGGCCAAATATGTCGAAATTACACTAAGTTTGATTGGTTGGTTGTACTCATCCTCATACTTCTCTAGTATGTTTGAAGAAGTGAACTTGCCTGTTGGATAGTACTTGTCTACTATGTGCCATATCTTACCTCCAACTGACTCAACTCCAGGGTTGTCTGCGGTTTCTTCAATATTCATTAAGTCTAGTAAATCGAAAATTTTGAGGACTTTATCACGATTGATGTTGCCCTCCAAGTTGAACTTGTATTTGGCCCCATCCTTGTCCTCTAGATCTATTCTAATTCTTTTTCCTGCCATTCAGATCAATAAGGATCCAACCTTAACTCATCAACTGATCTTCTGAGATTTGTTAACTAACAGGTTTGTTAACATTGACTGCCTAGCCCACGCCTGAGTGTTTTTTTGTTATTAACAAGATTATCTCTCTCACACCCCAGAATTAAGGATATTTCACGCCTAGACTGGAAATTAAGGGGTGGTTTTATGATATTAACACTGTTAATAGCCATCTTCACGCCTAGACTGGAAATTAAGGGGTAAAATGGGCTTCTTTTCACTTTCCTTAACACGTCCTTAACAGTTGTTAACTATCCCCAGGCATTTTATGTTTTTTATAAAATTCCCTCACAATTTTTATTTTTTATTTTATGATATCCCACACACCTATCTTTCCAGTGTTACCTTTTCTAATTTTTTTAAAATGAGAATTCATATTCATATTAATTTTATTTTATTATTTTATACAATCTAGTTTATCATTAGAAATGAAGGTGTCTGGGAGCGATCCTATCGATCTGAGAAGAGTCAACAAGAACGATCAGTCTTGTGAAGTTTTTCAAAAAGATCAATTGAACTGTTGTTTTGAAATACAATATGATCTAACATGAGTACAACCACAATCGATCCAATTGACCGTCTTTTAGATGCAGCCCAAAACGGCAAAACCCTAATCAAGAATAGAGACGTACTTCACTTCACATTCATGCCTAATCAAATACTCCACAGGGACCCTGAGCAGGAGAAAATCACTCAATCTTTACTTCCAATTTTAATGGAATCAAGACCATCAAACTTACTGGTGTATGGCAAGCCTGGAACAGGCAAAACTCTGGTAATCAAAAAAGTACTCTCAAAAATTCAAAAAAGGGTTGAAGAGGGATCATTCCCAATCAAACTAGCATACACAAACGCAAAACAAGAGACAACACTATACGGATTATTGGTCTCCTTTGGAAGACAATTGGGCCTAGGAAGTCAAAAAACCAACGATGAAAAGATGTGGCTTCCAACCACAGGCCTATCAATAAGCGAAGTATTCAACAGAATTCTCTATGTCTTAGACAAAAACGAAACAAACGCAGTATTCGTTATTGATGAAATTGATTACTTAGCAGAATTAATTCAAAAAACAGGCAAAGACGTTCTATATCAGATTACCAGAGCAAACGAGCGATTAACCACAGGCTCATTAACACTAATTGGTGTATCAAATGACCTCACATTCAAAGAAAGACTAGACCCACGTGTAATTAGCAGTTTGAGTGAGGAAGAAGTCATATTCACAAATTACAATCTACCACAAATCAAAGAGATACTCGATGCCCGAATTGAGGTAGCCTTTGAACAAAACATAGTCTCAGATGCAGCATTAAACCTCTGTTCTGCTATGGCTGGAAGAGAATCAGGAGACGCTAGACGTGCATTAGACCTTCTTCGAGTAGCAGCCGAGATAGCAGAAAGAACCCAAATGCCAACTGTCTCAGAAGATCATATCAGAATGGCAGCAGAAAAGATTGAGGAAAACAAAGAGGTTGTAGCACTTCGCTCCTACCCATTACATGAAAAGCTACTAATCCTAGCAATTATGAAATCATCAGAGATATCCACAGGAGAGGTATATTCAACATACAAAAATCTCTGTAAAGATATTCGCCAAAAAGAACTCACTCAAAGAAGAGTTACTCAAATGTTAAGTGAGATAGAAATGTCAGGAATCATTGCTGGCAGAATCGTCCACCAGGGAACACACGGAAACACAAAAAAATTCAGAATTACGGTCTCACCAGATATGGTAAAAACTACCTTCAAAGATGAGATGCTACTACAAGATATTCTCTAACTGAGTTGTTGTGGCTCTACATGTTTTGGTTCAATAAAGTCTGACTCTTGAACACGAAAGTCCTTTTGATAAACCTTCATTGTTTGTAGATTTACTATAATGGCCATTCCAGGGGTAGGTGTAATTCCAACACTTTCTTGGAAATCTGTTTGTCTTTGCCAAGCACCAGAATTGACTATCAAAACTCCTTTGTACATATCAAGACCCACAAAATGGACATGGCCAGAATGGAAAATATCTGGAATATCATCAATTACCATCATATCTTCTGTTTCTGGGGCAATTGGAGTTCTACTTCCATAAATCGGGCTCATATGTCTAGCTCTTAGAAAATGTCTCATTACGGCAGCTGGCTTGTCATAACTAACTCCAGGTGTGGTTCTGACCACATCATCTATTGATTGACCATGATACATCAAAACCTTAACTCCATTTAGTGAAACCATTGATGGATTTCCTAACATAAAGAAATTCTCCCTATCCCATAATTGAGAATTGTACATCTTTGGGATTGCAGGTTGTGGAAGAGCCTTTCTTCCTGCATCATGGTTTCCAGATATCAAAAAGACCTTGATGTGCTTTGGTATCTTATCTAAAACCTCAAACGTTTTTTGTAATTGCCCTTCTGTTGTTGTTTGATTTAGGATCTTTTCTTGACCTGGGAAAACGCCAACTCCATCAATCAAGTCTCCTCCCACAACGACAAATCTAATTTTTCTAGCTATTGGGTCTGCACTTGAAATCCAATTGATAAATTCTGATAACTCTTCTTCCATGAAGAACTTACTTCCTACATGCAAATCTGATAAAAATACAGCATAGGTCTCAGTTTTTGAGCGATTTGTGGTATGTTCTGGTATGTCTGGGAGAAGAATCTCTTTTGCAAAAAATCCACCATTTTTGGCAGGAACTATCTTAAACATTGCAAATTGGTCCATGAGCAAAGTATCTGCGGTATCTTTCAAGTCTCCCTCAAAGACTACAATCTCCATTGAACTGGTAGGATCTTCTAGAGTGATTTTTGTGATGTTTCTGTCTGCTTTTCTATCTGAAACTAATCCCCACACGAATAATTCATCATCATTTTTTGTGATTGATTTGACAGATTCGATATCTTTGACCTTTTTTGATTCTGGTCTATCAGACATTATCTGTTTTAATTTGTTAAATCTACTAGCAAATAATTTTCCATATCCTTCAACACCTTCTGCAGATGTTATTTTACCGGTAGGGTCTGACAAAATCTCAAATTCTACCTGATGTTCATCATCATCCTTTATTCCTAGATAGATCTCAAAATCTTCTTCATTTATCAAAAACTGCTTTTGTTTTGTCTTTTCTTTGACTACATCTTTGATAATTTGGGCCAATTCCTTAACGTCAATTTTATGTAGAATTTCTAGTGCATCGGGATGAATCTGAAATCCTTTATTCAATGCATAACTAACAGCAGAGGAAATTTCTTCATCCATTCCAAATAGTGATTAGAGTTTTAATTAAATCTGTTTTACAACAAAACCTCAAATATAGATCGATTAAACGTGCACCATGTTAACAATGAAACGAATAATCTTGTTCTTCATTTTTACAGCAATTTTCACAGCCGTATATGGTGGATCTGCTGTAACAAGTGAGCCTACCGAAGAAGAAATCGAGGAGGTAATGAGTTTCTTTGAAGAAATTATCGATACTATAGATGGAATTGGTATCTTTGTGCATAATACAACAATAGCATTACCTATGTTTATTCCAGGTTTTGGTGTAGCTTGGGGCTTGTTTTCTGCTTATTCAACAGGATTTGCATATTCAGCTATAGCAGCTTCAAATGCTCAAGTAGCCCAACTAAACCCGCTAGCTATTCTTTTGACACCATTTGGATTGATGGAGATGGCGTCCTATTCACTTGCAATGTCACGCAGTACATTACTTGCAAAAGATGTATTTCAAAAAAATTGGAATCAAATTAAAAGCGATAAATTGATCATTTCAATCGAAATTGGTATTGTTGTTACATTATTGTTGATTGGTGGTATAGTTGAGATGTGGATGATTGAAACCGCTCAAGGTATGAACGGATAGCATAAAATACTCACAATATCGAGAATTTGTATGGCAAGCATGAAATGTGTAACATGTGGAATTGGATTTTTCTCAGCAGATGGAGGAGACAAATGTTCCAAATGTAGATCAAGTGCGTCTCAAGGTACCGAGACTCACAGTGGATGCGGTTGTGGCGGGCACGACTGCTAACTCTTCTTTTTATCTAAATCACGTAACATTTTTAGTCATAACGAAATTCATAAAATTCAGCTTTGATACAAGATAAAGTTGTAGTAATTACTGGTGCATCTAGCGGAATTGGGTATTCAACTGCTAAGGCACTTGCAAAAAAAGGTGCAAAAATAGTTGCTGGAGCAAGAAGATTAGATAGATTAGAAACTTTGAAAAAAGAAATTACTGACGACGGTGGTGAAATTATTATTTGTGAAACAGATGTTACCAAAAAATCTGATTGTGATAATTTAGTTAAACAAGCAATTGAAAAGTATGGAACAGTTGATGTTTTGATAAACAATGCAGGCTTAATGCCTCTTAGTTTTGTAAAATCTCTAAAAATTGATGAGTGGGATAGAATGGTAGATGTAAACATCAAAGGTGTTCTTTATTGCACTGCAGCAGCAGTTCCTACAATGGTTGAGAAAAAATCAGGTCATATTGTAAATATTTCATCAGTTGCAGGAAGAGTTGTTTTCCCTGCTGGAAGTGTATATTGTGCAACAAAATTTGCAGTAGCTGCATTCACAGAAGGATTGAGACAAGAACTCTCTGTACGAAAAAATATTCGAGTTACCAGTATTGAACCTGGAGTTGTACAAACTGAATTAACCAACACAATTACTGAACAATCATTACAAGCATTTGTTGATAAACATAAAGAAATGGAAGGTTTGAAAGCTGAAGATATTTCAAATGCAATTATTTTTGCACTAGAAGCACCAAATCACATGAACGTGAATGAAATTCTAATAAGACCAACTACGCAAGAAGTATAATTATTCAGATTTAGTATCTTTTTCTCTATTCATATGTCCTAAGAGCGCCTTGATTTCCTTACCCATATTGTTAGGATCTTTTCCTAAATCCAATTTTTCAGTTATACTATCTTTTAGTTGCAAATTTTCTAATTCAATTCGTCTTTTTTCTACACAGTGTAGATGATCACTGTCTGTTGCAGAAATTTTCTTACAGATAGAACATGTACCCATATACTCATTTTATCTCACCACGATTTAATTATTTCATGCATGAAAAGTCAAATCTTTACTGATTTTTAGCCTATAGAATTTATTCTCTGACTTTTCCAAATATACCAACACGCAATACTACGGTTTGGTTTCCATCTAGCGGAGTATCTTTCCATAGTTTTTGGATTAGGCAGTTCTTTTAATGAAAACAAATCTCTAATCCCTTTTTGTATTCCTAAATCTCCTACTGGGAAAACATCTTTTCTTTCCAAACAAAACATTAGATAGATTTGTGCCGTCCAATTTCCAATTCCTTTGATTTCTGTTAACTCTTCAATTACTTGTTCATCTTTTAATTTCGAAATTTTTCTAAAATCAATTTCTTTCTGAATAATCTGTTTTGATAATCCTTTAATGTAATTGATTTTTGTGCCTGAAATTCCTGTATCTTTTAATTTTTTGTTACTGGTATTCATAACCTGTTCTGGAGTTGGAAATTTTTTATAAAGTTTTAGAAATCTCTTTGTAATTGCTGTGGCAGATGCTTCTGATAATTGTTGATAGATTATTGCCTCCACAAGTGTTTGGTACGGGTTTTTTGTTATTCTCATTGTACATGGACCAATTTTTCTTATCAATGGTTCAAGTTTTTTATCTAAATACAAAGATGAAACCTCTTTTTCATATTTACCTGCAGTTTGTAATTTTAATCCAATAGTAATATTTTCAAAGTTTTTTGCTGTTGGATTTTTTTTATATTCTCTAGTTAGATTAATTATCTTTAATTTTGTTGGTAACTTTATTTTTTTTTGAATAATTTTTGCCAATCCTGTTCCAATAAAAATTGCTTGTGTTGCACCTGTTACATTGGATGGTTTTCTATTAGTACTTGAACTCTCAAAATCAATAATTGTATTTTTATTTTTTCCAACAATTACATGTTTGTCTATTGTACTTAGTTCTCCATGATCTAATCCTATATTATCTAAAAGATAACATTCTCTCAAAACATTATTCAGTACTAAACGAATTTCTTCTGATTTTGTTTCAGGCTTTTTTGCCCAATCAATAATTTTCTCACCTTCAATGTACTCCATTATCAAAAAATTTTTTGAATTTTTGATAAACTTTGGGCCTACATCAATTTTATTTGCAATTTTAAGTAATTTGGCTTCATTTGTCATATTTTTCCTTGGAGAATCAATTCTTCGAATTTTTAACGCTACGACATTCTTATCTTTTTTTGCAAGAACAACCATTCCCACATACCCCTTTCCAAGAATCTGACACTTTTCAATTTGTAATGGTCCGGTGAATGAAACATGAGAAATTCCTAATTTTTTTAATTCTGTTAGTCGTTTTTTAATCTCTGTTTGTTTTCCCTCTGGAAATGCTAGAATTTTTTTGTAAGGTTCTTTATTGAAAACGCTAATTGGTTGAAAATGCTGTGTCATCAGTAGTTATCAGTTTTGAAATGCTCTTTTTAACAGATTTGCTTTGTTTATCTTTTCCACTTGTTATCTTAAATCCCTTTTTGAAATCATTTCTTAATCCCTTTGGAATTCCTGATTGTCCAATATGATTTTTAATTAAATCATTAAGGTATGTTTTGGCATTTTCATATCTTCGAGTTTGTAATGATTGTAATTTTCCTTCCTTATCTGTCCACATTAATTTTGATTTTTTGGAATTAATATTGATAAATTTAGTTGCAAACTCACCAGAAAACACATCCGGCCCTGTTCTTATTTCATTTTTTGATATGGTTAGTGATTCTAGTAAGAACAACAAACTAGCTTTGGTTTCATCATATGCTATAGCATCATTTCTAAGAACATTAAATCCCTCATTGATCATTTGG
>JAOMCX010000014.1 GCA_028345195.1 Candidatus Nitrosopelagicus sp. | reverse complement strand
CAGTTCCTGCAGAAAGTGAAAATGATAAAGTTCTAGATTCATCAGTTTTTACTTCTGCAAATTCGATTTCATCTCCATCAGATAAAATAAAGAAATCATCGTCAGAGTATCCAAGTTTAGCATCAAAAAATTCTCTTTGGAATGTAATTGATACATCACCATCAGAACCAGAAACTTCTGTTTCAAAGATTAATGATATAAAATCAAGGTCTGCAGTAGCTGATTTTAAAATGACATTATTTCCAGTATAAACAATATCATAATTGGTATTATCAATTTCAGTTGAAACAGTATCAGCAAATGCTGATGGAATCATTATCGAGAAAATAAGCGCGGTTATGTATACAGTCTTTAGTTTCAATCCTAAGTAACGCCTCTAAGGATTTGTATTATCTTTTCTGCTATAACATTTGCAGCTAAAGACTGAGCTTCTTTTGTCTGAGCGCCCATGTGAGGCGTAGAAATGAAGTTTGGTAGGGTTGCTAGATTGTTTGAAGTGGCGGGTTCAACCTCAAATACATCCAATGCAGCACCACCTAGTTTTCCATCCTTTAGAAATTCATATAGTGCCTCCTCATCTATTACACCACCTCGAGAGGTATTGATTATGCGAGAAGTATTTTTCATTGTACTCATTTTTTCAGCATTAATCAAATGTTTAGTGCTGTCCAATAAAGGAACATGTAATGATACATAATCAGAGCTTGCAAGAAGAGTACCAAGATCAGCTTTCATTAATCCTACCTCTTTTGAAAATTCTTCATCTATCGGAACAACATCATATCCAATAATGTTCATGTTTAATGCTCTAGCAAGACGTCCAAGTCTTTTTCCAATATTTCCAAGTCCAACAATTCCCAAATATTTTCCACGTAATTCTGTACCCATCAATTCTTTTTTTATCCAGTTTCCATTTCTTACTTCTCTATCAGCTCGCGGAATCTCTCTTGCTAATGACAACATTAAACCAATAACTAATTCTGCAACAGCATTCATTGCACCTTCAACTGCATTAATTACACGAATATTCTTTTCTTTAGCAGCTGCTTGATCAATATTATCTAAACCAACACCAACTCTTGCAATAATTTGACATTTGGTTGCTTTGTCAATCATATCTTTTGTAATTTTTGTTCTGCTTCTAACTATGACGACTTCAAAGTTTTCAATTTTATCTTGAATTTGTTCAGGAGTGATTTCTGGCTCATATGTAATTTGTAATCCATTTTTTTCTAAAATTTCATTTAAGACAGGATTTACTTGATCACATATCAGAACTGATTGATTCATACTCATGCAAAAAGCCTGAATTCATTTAATATAATGATTTTGAAAGTGGGGAATTACTAAAATTATCTAGTCACCATAGAGAAATATGCAATTTGATATAGTTCAAATTATTCCAATAGTGTGCATTATAGCAGCAGTAGGAATTTTTGTAGGTACCAGAATTTGGATTATGTTCAGATAAATGAATAATATTTTTGAACACAAATTATCTAGCTAGAAGTCACTAGTCAGAAAATAAAAGGAAAAGAAGGAAAATGGGTTTAAGTTTATCCTTGTGCTGCAGCAATTACTGCAGGGATGACTTCCCATAGTGGTAAAGCGCCGTTTTCAATAGCTGCATTTGCAACATCATCAGTACACATGCAATGTACGTTCAATGCTGGATGTGAAATTGTATTCAATCCTGCTGGTGGAACTGCATCGTGTGGGTTACCTAAGACACCTGCATATGAACCTGCATCGACTGCACCTTGGACTACGCCAAGTGCGGTTGCGGTTTCATTAACTGGGTCTAATGGAAGACCTGCAACGAAGATAGTTGCTGCACCACTATAGATAGCTGCATAATCATGGTTTACTGCTGCGTAAACGCCTGGTTCGTCGAATACGATATCAACTATCATATTTTGTGAACCACCGAGTAACCATGTTTCAGTACCTTGTGCTTGAACTCTGTTACCTTGTGTAACTCTATCGACAATTTCTCCGACTACGTGCCAGAAGACTGGTTCGTTACCTTGATTTTCAATGAAGATACGAACGTGCTCATCTGTTGGTATGAAGAGTAGTTGTGATTGATATTGTTTTAAGTCCATAGAATTCCATGGTTGTGCTAAGAAGATGTTCTTGTTTGCATCGCCGAACATGAGTAAGTTATGAATTCCGTTTGGAACATAACCAAATGCTTGTCCGTTAACAACAGTTTGAGATGTTGAGTGACTCATCATCTTTCCCATGTCGTAAGTACCAGCGTCAGTTAAGTACAACTGGTTGTATTGCAATTGGAACTCTAGTGCATCAGCATCATAGAATTGTTTGTCCTTTACAACTTCGCCACCTTCAAGTGCTGTCTTTTCCACCATTAGTCTTTTGTAACCATCGAGTGGGTCAACAATGGTAATACCATACATACCAGAAAGTACGTGTTGGTCCATTGCTGCTAGGTCAACACCTGAGCAGTGGTATTTGAAAACACCTGGAACTTCTGCAACAAAGCAGTATTCACCGGTTTCACCGATTTTTACTGCACCCATGTAAGGTTTTGATGACATTTGTGATGCATGCATATCGTTTCCGTGTTGAGTTACCTCATCACCTGGAATTGTCAATGTCATGTGTACAACGTCTCCTTGTGTAACTCTTAGTGTTGGTCCTGGGACTTGTCCACTAAAGGTCATTGCACTGTAGGTACTTCCGGTCATTGTTGGAAGATCAACACTTTCACCAGTTAGGTCAAAGTTGACTACAGGACGACCTGAGTTAAGTAGGTCTCCACATGGGCCTGATGCATATGCTTCAGGCATTACTAGTTCTAATCCGCCCATGGCAGCTACTTGTGCAAGTGGAGATGTCTCTACTTCCATTGTAGTACCACTGTTTAGTGGAGCAGTGATAGAACTTCCGAATAGTGCGCCTCCCATAACTGCGATTGCAGCTACGGTCATAATAGTACTAATACGTCTATTCATGTTCTTCGATGCTTGAACTAGATTATATAAAACCTACAGTTTTTTTACGTATCTACTACTCATTTTGGGATCTTAGAATATAGAATAATAGGAATATTATATTATCAATTAAGTCATAGTTAGTAGAAATTCAGTTTTTATTCTTGGATGTTTTAGAGAATATGTTGAAGTATAGATCAGATAAAGATTCTCTAGGTCCAGTAAAAATACCTGCTGACGCATATTATGGGCCATTTACCGGAAGGGCGATCAAACAGTACAATGTAACAGGTAATCGATCTCATCGAAATTTGATTAAGTCATTTGTAATGATAAAACGCTCAGCTGCAGTTGCAAATATGAAGACAAAAGTAATTAACAAAAAACAAGGAACCGCAATAGTCAAGGCTTGTGATAAAATTCTTTCAGGAAAATATATTGATCAATTTGTAGTAGATATGATAAACTCAGGTGCAGGAACTGCATTCAATATGAATTCTAATGAAGTAATTACAAATGTCGCATTAAGAGGTTTAGGTAAAAAACAAGGTCAGTATGAGTTTCTTCATCCAAATGATCATGTGAACATGTCTCAATCAAGTAATGATACATATCCTACTGCAATGCACATGGCAATACTATTTTCATTCAAAGAAATGATTCCTGCTATTGATAAATTAATAAAATCAATTAATAAAAAAGCAAAGCAATTTTCTAAATATAAAAAACTTGGACGTACTCATTTAATGGATGCACTTCCAGTTACACTTGGAAGTGAGTTTGCAGCTTATACAACATCACTAACTAATGCAAGGAATCAAATCATTTTATCTCAAAAAGAATTAGAACAAATTGCATTAGGCGGTACAGCAGTAGGTAGTGGTGCAAATACGCCTAAAGGATATAGAAAAGCAGTAATTACAGAATTAAGTAGGATATCAAAATTATCACTTAAACCACAAAAAGATATGCAGTATGCATTACAAAGTAAATTCCCAGTAGCAAATGCATCATCGGCATTGAAAAATTTTGCAATAGAGTTAGGTAAAGTTTCTAATGATGTTAGATTGATGGCATCGGGACCAATTGCAGGATTAGCAGAACTAGGAATACCAGCTGTTCATGCGGGTTCATCAATTATGCCTGGAAAGGTAAATCCATCTTTAGCTGAATGTATGAATATGATTTGTTTCAGTGTTATAGGAAATGATACGACAGTCTCATTTGCAGCACAGGCAGGTCAGTTTGAACTTAATGTAATGTTACCAGGAATGTTAAAGGCGGTCTTAGATTCTACAGATATGCTAACAAACTTCTTGCCAATATTTTCTGCAAATCTAATTGATGGCTTGACCGCTAATGAAAGTAAACTTAGAGAAAATATTGAAAATAGTCCAGTAATCGTTACACTGCTTACACCAAAAATTGGATATCTAAAGTCTGCAGACTTGTTCAAAGAATCACTCAAGACAGGTAAAACAATTAGAGAATTAGTGGTCTCAAAAAAGTTGATGACAAATAAAGAAGTCAGTTCGTTGTTAGGTTAAGATGGCAAAAATTTGGGTGGAGGCTTATGGTTGCTCTGCTAGTTATTCAGACTCTGAAATGATTTCAGGTTTAATTGTTAATGGAGGGCATACTTTAGCAGAAAATGCAAAGGATTCAGATCTAAATGTTATCGTTACTTGTTCAGTAAAAGACGCCACAGCAGATAAAATGATTCGTAAAATCATGGATTCTAGTTCAAAACCTCTTGTTGTTGCAGGATGTTTACCAAAAGCAGAAAAAACCAAAGTGGAGAAATTTGCAGAAAATGCAAGTTTACTAGGCCCAAATTCAATTGGTAAAACACTACAAGTTATTCAATCAACACTTGATGGAAAGAAAACTATTGCCTTAGAAGATTCAGATATTTCAAAGGTAGGATTGCCAAAAATTCGTCTAAATCCAGCAGTAGGAATTGTTGAGATTGCAAGTGGATGTATGAGTGAATGTACATTTTGTCAAACAAAGATATCAAAAGGAGATTTACAAAGTTATAGAGTAGGAGATATCGTAAGACAAGTTAAGACAGAATTATCAGAGGGATGTTGTGAGGTGTGGCTTACATCAACAGATAACGGATGTTATGGTTTTGATATTAATTCAGATTTACCAGAATTAGTAAATACAGTCTCAGAGATTCCAGAAAAATTCTTTATGAGAGTAGGAATGATGAATCCAATGTACATGCCAAGAATCCGTGAGGGTTTACTAAAATCATTTGAGAGTAGTAAAGTTTTCAAATTTTTACATGTCCCAGTTCAGAGCGGAAGTGATAAAGTTCTAAATGATATGAAAAGAGGACATACTGCTAAAACTTTCAGAGATGTTGCACAACAATTCAGGGAAAAATTTGGCAAATTTACAATTTCAACAGACATCATAGTTGGATTTCCAACTGAAACTGAAGAAGATTTTCAGATGACAATGCAGTTGTTAGAAGATACAAGACCCGATATTGGAAATTTATCAAGATACAGTCCAAGACCAGGAACAGATGCAGCTGAAATGAAACAGATTGACATGACAGAAATGAAGAGAAGGAGTAAGTTGGCTTATGAATTAATCTGTAAAATTTCGAAAGAAAATAATGAAAAATGGATTGGATGGAAAGGAGAAGTAGTTTTTGATGAAGAGTTTAAGGACCAAAAAAGAGGCAGGAACTTTGCATACAAACCAATATTTGTAAATGAAGAGCCTAAAATCGGTGACATCAGAACAGTAGAAATTACTGATGCCACAGTTCACAGCCTGATTGGGAAGATAATCAGGTAAAGGACTCAAGAATTTTAGATCGGAATTATAATCAAAACTAAGTAAAGAGTTTTTTATCAGAAATTGCGATACTGTACATGACTTTTGAAGTTAAAGAGCCAGTACTAGTAATAGGACTAGGAGGAGCAGGCATAAAATTAGCCTCAGAAATGAGAGAAGTTCTAGGCGCAGATTCATTAAAGATTAGTCAAGATAAAAAAGACGTTTCAGAACATAATTCAATCCATATTTCCACAAAATCAATCATCAATCCATCAGTTCAATTGATTAGAGGCTGTGCTATGGAACAAAGCGAAAAAATTGCCGAACATATGAGCACATATGAGACAGTCATAATCATGGCAAATCTTGCAGGAAAATCAGGAGCAGCATTAGCCCCAGTAGTATCCTCAATTTGTAAAGAACAAAACAAAAATGTTCTATCATTTGCAATAATGCCATTCAAATTTGAGAAAAATAGAATTTTCCAATCTGGAATCTCATTGAAAAGATTGAAAATGAATTCAGATTCAACAATAATTATCGATAATGATGCAATATTGGACAGTAATCCAGACTTTACTACAGAAAAATGTTATGATGTAACAAATAATGCAATCAAATGTCTTGCAACATCAATCAGATCATCATCATTAACAGACGATACAAATATCATGTCAACATCACGTAATACAGAAAATATTGAAGATTCAGTAAAAGATTCAATCAAAATGTTATACGAAGATGCACCACCAAACAGTATCAAACGTTCAATGCTGTACGTTTATGGAGCAGATAAAATTCCAGTAGGAGTAATCAATTCAATTTCAAACATACTAGGAGGTATTTTTGATCAAGAAAATTCTCAAGTGGACATGTCAACTTCAGGCAACACAAATGTTGTACTCTTAAGTGCAATTGCAGGTGAAACACGCTTTGACAAATACGACCCATTAGGAATGATTTCGAAAGATAAAACATTAGACTGGGATGAACCAGAGACTAGTTTTAATTGTGAATTAGATTTACCACAAATAGAGTAATAATTTTTATTCTTTAGATTTTGGTTTTGCTTCTTTAGCTTTTGGCTTTTCTGTTTTTGGTTTTACTTCTTTAGGAGCTGGCTTTTCTGCTTTTACTTCTTTAGCTTTTGGTTTTGCTTCTTTAGGAGCTGGCTCTTCTGCTTTTGGTTTTGCTTCTTTAGGAGCTGACTTTGCTTCTTTGAGAGTTTCTTCTGTTACTTCAATTGCATCTGCATCATCTGTTTGAGGTTCAACTTTTTGTTTAATCTCAGGGGATTTTTTTGAATCTGTTTCATCAGATTCTGTGCCCTCTTCATAATTAGTAACTAAAATGTAACCATCATCTGTTTTTGTCATTTTGACACGGATTTTACGTGGAGGACTTCTAACACCTCTAGACCAAATCAATTGAGCGAGTTCTTCATCAATCTTGATTTCTTGAGTTTTCATGTGTTTACGGCCAAATTCACGGATCATGTTAATTGCTCTAACTGCGCGATGTTGACTTTGAGAAAGGAGTACTTTTCCTAGTGGAATTGTGTATACACGTTCAAGTTCTTGAGACAACTATCCAACCTCCACATCAGTGCTACGCCATTGTCTAGCCTTTGGATTTGTTCTAACAGTACGTTTAGTCTTTAGAATAACCCATGCTGGAACAGCAGATGCTTGTTTTGTTTTCTTGATTAATCTGATTTTTCTTGCAGATGTCTTTCTAGCTCCCATGAAGTTTCAAACAGATTTTCCTCTTTTTAAATCAAGCGTGATTTTACTCTATAAAACAAAGTATTCTGCTTCAGGATGATGAACAACTATTGCAGCAGTTGATTGTTCAGGAATGATTTGTCCAGATTCTGTTAGTTCCATACCAGATTTTTCTCCATGAATTAATTTCCATACAAGATGTTGTTGTGTCGTATCAGGACAGCTTGGGTATCCCCAACTGTATCTTAAACCACCTTTTTCAGATAATCCAAGTTCATTTTTAATTTTATGATTAATCCATTCTGCCATTGCCTCTGCGGTTTCAACGGCAAGACCATGTAGATAATATGCATCAGTATACTTGTCTTCCTTATCCCATTTTTCAATTAATTCAGCAGCTTTTGTACCAACAGTTACAGATTGGAATGCAACGATATCATTTTCACCAAAATAATCTGTCAAACACAAATGTTTTGTTTTTGATGAACGAGGAAAGTCAAAGATTATATCTTGACCTTCAGGACCATCTACAACTAATTTGTCATCACGATTATGACATGAAAAATATCCGTAAACAGCTTGTGGTTCAAAGAGATTACCATCTATCACACGTTGTTTCCATTCATCAAGAAGTTTTTCAGGATCGTCAATTGTATCAGTTTTTGAATTTCCTCTAATACCCCAAGAAAGTTTGAAGAGTGAGTTTTTGTTTAGATGATTCCAGATTTCATTTAGATCAAAGTCTTCAGATTTCAATCTAATGACATCATTGATTTTTGGGGGAGTTGGTGGCGTTATAGGCTTAACATCACTATGAGGAAGATCTTCAGAGTCAACCTGTTTTATTTTACTTTCTTCCCATTTTGATATTTTTTCTTTCCAATTATCAACAAATGAATCCTTTTCTTCAGAGACTAGCTTGTCCATTGTTTTAAGTCCATCAAACATGGTTCCACAATAAAATATTCCAGGTTCGTAAAGTCCATCTTGTTTTGCAATACGGTTAATGTAATTGCTGTTTATTGCAGCACCACCACATAATATTGGAATATTAACATCAGTTTTTCTTGCATGTTCAACAAAAAATTGCATTTGTTTTGATGTAGATACCAATAATGCCGAAAGACCTACAGCATCAGGTTTTACTTCATTAATTTTTTCTACAAATTTTTGCAAAGGAACTTGTTTACCTAAATCATGTACAGTATAGCCATTATTTTCAAAGATAGTTTTTACTAAATTTTTTCCAATATCGTGAACGTCACCATAGACAGTTCCTAAAACTAGAATACCTTTGCTAGTTCCCTCTTCTTTTAGCAAGTATTTTTCTAATTCCTTAACTGCAGCCTTCATACATTCTGCAGATTTTAGTACAAATGGAAGAATTAATTCACCAGCACCAAATTTGTCACCGACAATTTTCATTGCAGGTAAAAGATCATCATTTAATGTTTGAATAGCACCTTGATGAGTGGTTTCTTTACTAGCATTAATTGATAAAATTCCATCATTATCAACTAGTAGATCTTTATCAGATAATTTTTCAGCAATAGCAGAAACTACATCATTTTGAATTCCATCTTTAAGACGATTAATTATTCTAAAGTTTGAACGCTTACCAGCAGGCCATGATGGATCAACGTCAACTTTCTTCTTTTGTGCAGTAGAATCTTGACTGATATTTTCAAAATGAGATATTAAATCAGATAATGCATTTGGATGAGTGTTAAAAATTAAATCTTCTACAAGTTTTCTTTCTTTTTCATCAATTTCAGTATAAGGTGTTATTTCTCGTGCATTGACAATTGCACTATCAAGACCTGCTTGAACTGCGTGGTATAGAAATACAGAGTTCAAAACACGTCGTGTTTGTGGAGCTAAACCAAAACTAATGTTACTCAAACCAAGAGTTGTGAATGAGTTTGGAAATCTTTCTTTAACAAGTTTAATTCCTTCAAGAGTATGTTTTCCAGCATCAAGAAATTCATCTTCACCAGTTGCAAGTGTAAATGTTAGAACATCAAAGATGAATTGTTCTGGACGTAAACCATATTTTTTTCCAGATTTGTATAATAGCTCAGCAGTTTCAACCTTTTGAGCAGGTGTTTTCGCCATCCCTTCAGGTCCAATACATAATGCAATTGCAGGAAGCCCATATTTTGCCATCAATGGTGCTAATGCTTTGAATCTACTTCCATCACCTTCCAGATTAATTGAATTGATAATTGGTTTACCAGGAATTTGTTCAATTGCAGATTCAATTACTTCAGGATCTGTCGAATCAATTACAAGTGGTGCATCTATCTCTAAACTCAAACTTTTTACTAGTTTCAAAATGAATGCTTTTTCATCTGAACGTTCAGTTGTAGCCACACAGACATCAATACAATGAGCCCCATCTTCAACTTGATTTCTTGCAAGATCAACTAAACCATCAAAATCATCATTTAGAACAAGCTGTTTTGCTTTTTTTGAACCCTGTGTATTCAATCGCTCTCCAATGATAAGAGGTCCTACCTCCTGTTTCAAATCAACCGATTTTATTGATGAGCTTACTCTAGGCTTTAACATACATAATTTTAAATTAAATTTTGTAAATACTTTACTACACTGATTAAACCATATGGTAAAAGACCTACTTTTGCAACTTCTTTTTTAGAGAAATTATCAAAACTGCAGGGGCGACAAAGTACATTCCCACGTTGAGAAGTATGATTCCAATACCGTAACCTAGCATCTCCTCTTCAGAATCAATTTCGACATAGTTGAGAAGTGTCAATGAGGTGAGAAGTGGAGTCAAGGTTACTTTGACTGCTTCTTTGAAGACTGGGTTTTCTCTTTCATAATCTGCTATTTGAGGACTGAACGAATAGTAGAATTGGTTGAAGCCTGTCATGAATACAGTTCCAGATTGTGTGTTCATTACTGTGTTATCTCTAATTTCTCTCAAGAATTGTACCTGTGGTGCCATTTCAGAACCAAATGCTGCAGTTGCAATTAGACAACCTCCTCCCTGTTGTGCAGCTGCTTCTTCAGCGAGTCTTCTTTCCTCAGCTTGTTTTTCAGCAAGTTCTAGTGCTGCCAATCTTGCATCAATTTCTGCTGCTTTTTCTTCCATAGCTCTTTTTTCTGCTTCAGCTTGTTCTCGTTCCCATTTTTCAGCCGCGGCTTTGTTTGCAGCTTCTTTCTCAGCAAGTGCTTTGTCTAATAATGCTTGCATCTCTGCAATATCGTTCATTTGGTTCTGTTGTTTTTCATATCCTGATTGAGCATAATCATAACAAATGGAATCCCCTGCACCATCATGACCTACTTTTTTTGCTTGTTTTGCATAATTATACGCAATATCGTAATCTTTCATATCCAGATAAACATAACATAGCGCAGTTAATGCCCTAGTATCATAATTCAAATCAAATTCAAAGTATTTGATTGCTTTTTGATTATCACCTAGTTGTTCATACGCAGAACCAATAGAATATGCCATATTTGGCTCTAATTCTAAAAGATTAGGATTTTCTTGGAAACAACGAATCAATTCTCTTGCACTTTTTGAGTCATAAGTAAAACCAAAACCGCATATTGGAGCAGAATATTGTGCAGAAGCAGTTGCAAGAGTTCCTATAGAAATGAGTGCTAAAAGTGAAAAGACTAGAATACTATTCATAATGAATAATTGTACTCATGTAGATAAATTTTTTCTAAACTTTGATGATTCCAACTTTTACCAAATATTCAATTCCTTGAATAAATGAATTATCATCTATCTGACCTTCTGCCCACCATCCAGCATTATTTTTAATCCATGTCGGTACGGAATCTGCAGTTTGTGAAGAAGATTCAGGAAGATTTGGAATTGAAATAATATTTTCTTTTATCATAAACTGTATTCCTTGAATAAACGAGTTATCATCTATCTGACCTTCTGCCCACCATCCAGCATTATTTTTAATCCATTGTGGCACTCCTAATTTTTTAATATTGTCCACACCTTTGATACCAATTTTGATAGTTATCACATCCATATCTTCAGATGCAGACGATTGCCATGCAATAATATCATAGCCTCCTGCTAATGGGAAAAATTGTTTTTCAATCTCAAATGTTGCATCAAAAATATTTCCACGCATCACATTAGACTGGAACATTTTAACCAAATTTCCTTCAGGATCAACTATTTTCAGATTTACATTGGATGTGGCAGACAATGCAACTCCATCAATCCAAACTTTATCTCCAACCACATAGTATTCTTTATCAGATTTTATCTTCAGGCTTGTGACATTTTCAATTACATCTTCTGATTTTTCTCTCTCGACTTCATAGACGGGAGGCTTAGTTTCAGAAGGTTCTTCCTGTGTTACATCATTTCGGGTTTTAGCCTCAGAAGTTTCTTCCCGTGTTACATCATTTCTGGATTCATCTTTGGAGTCAGGAATTTGAAAATAAAAAATATGAAGTGGCGATTGTTTCTGATTTCCATTATATTCTGCAATTACGTTCCATTTTCCTTGAACAAGGTCATGTTCATTTACAGATATGTTTGCTTCAAATGAACAATAGTTTGTATATGGAGATTGTTCTGAATAAACTTGTTTTCCAGAAGGATTAAGAATTTTAATTGAAACTGTATCTCCATACCAAGAACCACAATTTGATAGTCCACCGTAAACATTAATTTTTTCTGACGAATAGAATGAACTTAGACGTTCTATAGAACCATTTATTTCATCTTTAGTGGTAGTTGATACTCCTTTGTCTATTTGGCCTGAAAGAAATTCTTCGGCAGTTAATTTTGTATTTCTTGTAATATCATATCTATTTGGATTTTGCCAACCATCTTCACCATAAAGTGACGCAATAGCAGCTAAATCAAAATTAGAAGGAGTATCTGAACTGAAACGTATGGCTTTAACAATATCTCTAATGCCACCAATTGGGCATGTAGGTTTTCCATTTTCTGTACTGCACATTCGATCTCCAAGTTTGTTGAATGCATGTCCTGACCCCACAGTATGAGCAAACTCGTGTCCTGCAGTACCTGCAACGGATGATGTAGAACGCATATCACCAGAACCATATTTTGTACAAACCAGAGAATTTACGGGTTTAATTCCAGTGGTAAATGCAACACCACCAAATTCATCACACCAATTATCATTATAGACAACATTGATCAGTATGTCTGGTTTTCTAGGAAATTGTTCTCCGGGAACAATGACATCAAACTCAACATTCCAATTTCCATCAGGATAATTTTTCTTTAACAAATCAGCCCATGTTAAGACACCTTCTTGAGTTGGAATAAGATATGGGCGAACCTTTTCATATGAATCAGGATCAGCTATTATTGCAATCACAGGAGGTTTCTGAAAATTTAATGCATAGTAAAGTTTCATGTATTCATCTCCAGAAAAATTGTAAGTAGATGGCGATTCTTCATAGATTATTTCAGTCTCAGTAATGGTACCCGTAATTTGTATAGGAAATAGATTAGAACAATCTCCACCGAAATCAAATGTAATTCCTGATGTATCACATGTAGTTGAACGATAATACGTTTCTTTAGCCTCAAGTACTGCATAAACATCTACAATTCCATCAGCATCAACATCACTCACAGACCAATTTGCTCTAAATTTTCCGTCACCATTAACATAGGCGGTAGCCAAAAGATCATCTGCATTGTACATATCTTCATCTTTAATGTAAACAACAAATCCTTCTGGACTGCCTCGTTCTAATTGTACTTGTCCTGAGAAAATTATTGTTTCCCCAATTTTGGCTTGTTGAGGGAAAGTATCTAATGAAATGCTAGTTTGATATTTTGTAACACTCATTTCCTGGTTTGAAGTTCTTGCATACGCAAATGAAGTATCACCATTAAAAGTTGCATAGATATCAAAATCTATTTCGACAAGACCCGCAGTAACTTTCCAAGGAATATAAAACTCTCCGTTTGAATTTGTTAGTGCAAAACCAATTTGTTGATCTGCTTTGAATGGATCATCTTCGAAAATGTATACTATAGCTCCACTAATTGCCTGACCGTTGGAAGTTAGTTGTCCTGTAAACGTTACAGAATCTCCAGACCGAACTGCGGATGGAATTTGATCTAATCTTAACGTAGTAGGTGCAAGTCCAGCTGACTGTCCATATTGTTGTTCAAACGGAGTTTGAGAAGAAGTGGTATCTCCTCTAACATCAACAGAGTATGTTTGACTTCTAGTATATGCAATATTTGATGAACCTTCAAAGACGGCATAGAAGTCATATGAACCACCTCCGGCGCGCATCTCAGCATTCCATGTTCCATAAAACTCTCCGTTTTCATCAGTTACAACTGTTCCAAGAATATAATCTACTCCAAAACTCACATCGTCTTTAATGATAATAGTTGCATCCTGTATTAGATAACCATCATTTGTGTAAAAGACCCCAGAAAAAATAATTTCATCTCCACTTTGAACAGATGAAGGAATTGGATCTAAAACTAAAGTTGACGCAGATTGTGCAAATGCACTTGGAGCCATCACTCCAATCATTGCAACTGCTAGTACAGAAAGGAGTAAAATTTTCACGTTATGTCAGGGTGCTTGTAAAAAATAAGGTTTGTTCAAACCATCGATGTTACATCATGTTTATTACATTCTGCAAATACTTATCTCATCAATCTTTCTTTTGCTGGTCAATAATTTTTCTTAATTGTGTAATATGCTCAGGATTTGTTCCACAACAGCCACCAATTATGTTAATTTGCGGATATTCTTCAATGAATGAATTAAGTGCTGATGCCATTTTTTCAGGTGTCATTTTGTATACTGCCTGACCACCCACATTTTCAGGCATACCTGCATTTGGAATTACCAGTAATGGTTTATGTTTTTGATCATTGAGCCACTGTATACTTGGTTCCATTTCAATTGGACCAGTAGAACAATTTAGACCAAAAATATCAATCCCCATATCAGAGACTGTGGTGTATGCAGATTGGACATTTGTTCCTAACAGCATTTTTCCATATTGATCCAAAGTTACATTTGAAATTAATGTAACCTTCCTTCCAATCTTCTCCATTGCTGAATGAGATGCCTCAACAGCCAATTTCACTTCAAGAATATCTTGACTAGTTTCAATCAGTAATGCATCTACAGTTCCTTTGATTAATCCCTCAGCTTGTAATTCAAAAGCTTCTCTTATTTGAGATAAAGGCATCTGACCAAGATCAGCATCATTAGAACTAGGAAGATAACCAGTAGGTCCCATAGAACCAACAACAAATCTTTGCCTATCAGTAAATTCATCACAAACACTTCTTGCTAGTTCTGCATTTTTTTGATTTAATTCAACGGTTTGTGCACCAAAACCATATTCATCAAGTTTAATCTTATTTGAACCGAAAGTGTTAGTTTCAATACAATCTGCACCTGCAGTAAGATACTTTCTATGAATTTCTTTTATCCAATCAGGTTTCGTTGTAGATAATCCATCATTGAATCCATCTTTTCCATCTGGAAAATCTTCAGATTTTGGGTCATATCTTTGAATTTCTGTTCCCATTGCACCATCAAAAAGAAGAATTCTATTTTCTAATGCATCAGCAAATGTTTCTTTATTCAATTTTGTAATCGTGTTAAGAAATCTAAAGCTCCTTTAAAATCATTTGGAGATGTGAGTAAAACATCTCCAGTAATACTCTCAATTTCGAGAACAAAAGATGAGAAGTTATCCTCATAATTAGACCAATCAAGGTTAAGAAATTGTGCAGAACGTGAATTTTTAGGTGAAGGGAATAATAAACAAGGAATTATTGAAAAGCCTTTTGGATTCAGATAATCATTGATTCTTTTGACTTGTGAGACATCATGAACTACTTGTGTGACAAAGCCATTTGGCTTAGCTATAACTTTCTTAGAAATCTTATCAAAATTTGGTTTACTTGGTAATGATAAATAGAAATTGATTTTTTCTCCAAAACCATTTTGAATTAAATGATTAACAGCAAAGCTCGGGATAACTCCAGATTTATAATTATTTTCAGGAGAAGGATCACCCATCAAAATTAAAATTCCATCAAGATTGGCATGTATTGCAGAATCAACAAAATCAACAATCTGAGGAATTTTTTTATCAATTACTCGTAAACTGATTGTTACGTTAAGTTTTGGATATTTTTGTTTAATTTCTGCACCAATAATTAATGGAGAAATTCGTTCAATTCCCAGTACAGAATCAGTTACATGAATTCCATCACAAAACTTGCTAATTTGCTCAATTCGTTCATCTAATAACTCAATTCGTGAAGGGGGATCTGATACTTTTGGGGGGTTGATTTCATATCTAATCGTCATATGTGAAATCACGATACACTTGATTAAAACTTCTCTATGTTTAGCGATTTACTGATTAGGTTTTTATCTAATTTTAACAAAATTAGGACATGAAAGAATTGGTTTTGACAATAATCGCTTTAGGAGTTTTTACAATGTTTTATCCAGGAATTGCAGATGCCGGAATGTACGGGGAAGTGTATATTCCAAAGCATGAATTTATAGGATTTTTTGACGAGAATGAAACATACACAATTTTTGCAGGAATTAAAAATAAAGAATATTTCCCAATTATACCGACAGTAACAATTTCAATTCAAGATGGCGATGAACTTATTGTCAGAGAATACAGACTTGCTGCAATAATGCCAGAGAACATGTTGCCAATGAAAGTTCAAATTCCAGAAGTTAGTACTAAAAACCCAATCTTACTTGAGCCAACAATAACATATGAAAAAACTACTGAATCATTTACAGGTGGATACATAATTTATGATGATAGTTTACAGATTTTAGATGATGGAAGTTTAGTTGGAAAAATTAGAAATGGAGGTGAAGAGACTTTTGAAAAATTTAGAATTTATGCATTAATAAAAGACAAAGATGATGTTATAATCGATATTACAGCATCAGATATCTATGATACTATGAAACCAGGAGAAGTTTTTGATTTTAAATTATTGGCATCACCAAGTATAGCAGATAAAGTTGATTATTACAGTTGTTTTGCATTCGGTGATGATGCGATACAACCACTTACAGTAAAACAAAATGATGATACATTTACTTTCAGGTATACTGCAAATGCATGGTTTACAGATGCAGAATTTTCGAATGATGGAAGTGAATTGAACATGTACTCTTTGAATGGATTTCAGCTTCCAGTTGTAGGAAGTTTTGAATTTCCAACTAACTCTTTGAATGAAAAATATGATGTGATATTAGATGGAGAAAAGTTTGCAAAGGGTGCAAGTTCAAAAGATCCAAAAATAAGATTTACAGAATCAGTTGAGACGTTACAAAGTATAGATGAAATGGGAAATTGGCATCTCTATTTTGAAGTACCAGAAGCATTTCAAGGAAATGTAAAAATTTCAGGATTTATGGAAAATGATGGAACTGCAGTTGTACCTGATGAGATTGATTTGACAACTCTAATTTATCATGAAATTGAAGGAGGCGAAGTAATCGACATTACAGCAAAACCAAAAAAAGCATCACTAGTTATCAACATCAATTCAGTAGATGATGGTGAACTATTATTGAAAATTAATGATTTTCTTGTTAGACCGTTTGATAATGATGAATTCATAGCTCAAATTCATTCAGAACCAGGATTGTTTAATGAGGAAACAGAAACAGTCTACATAACAGATGAATTTGGATTTGAAAATGGACAAACAATCACAATTCCATTTAAGAAAGGAACGGAAAAGATAGAGATTTTTGGTAGTTATGTCGTGCCAGAATTTGGTCAAATGGTTATGATAGTTCTGGCAGCCACAATTATTGGAATTGTGGTTATTTCAAAAAAGACAAACTCATTTAGTAATTTGTTTTACACAAAAATGTGAATTTAGAACTAATTAGAAATTCAATTACATCTGACATTAATCCAATTTTATCGAACAATGATGGAACAAAATTATCTTCTGTTTTGATTATCATTTTTGAGGATTCACCAAAAATTTTAATGATAAAAAAACCAATTACAATGAAACATCATGGAGGAGAAATTGCATTTCCAGGAGGAAAGATATCTAATGATGATGAAGATTTACTAGATACCGCAATTAGAGAGACGCTAGAAGAAACAGGGATTAAAGTAAAGCGTGATGAAGTAATTGGGCAATTAAAACCAGTTACAACATTAAATTCAGGGTTTACAATTTTACCTTTCATCTGTATATTAGATGAAATTAAAAATTTAACACCAAATTCAGAAGTAGATGAATTTTTAGAAATTCCATTGATGCCGTTTTTACAAACCCTTGCAGAAGATTCAGATCCAGAACATAACTCAATTCAAGAAATGCATGAATTAAGATTTAAGAATCATATTATTTGGGGTGCGTCAGCCAGAATGCTCAAACAGATCACAGCAAAATTAAAAATAAATGAATAATTTGACCTCTTCTTTCAAATTAGGTGATTAAAGAAGAGATATGTGTTACAAAGAGATAATCTAAATAACTTAGTTAGAGGAGCGACATTTTTCCAACATTCTGGAATAGCAATTACATTTGTGTTTATGCCAATTATTGCAAGTCTTGTTGCAAAATCTGTTTTTGAGATTGGGATAATTGTTGCATCATTTGCATTTGCGCAAATTCTAACTGAAACATATTTTGGCCGTATGTCAGATAGAAAGGCAAAACGATTACTATTCATAAGAGTTGGATTCATTTTATGTGCAATTACATTTGGTTTACATTATTTTGCAGACAATACCACATACCTAATCATAGCAAGATTGGGTGCAGGTATAGCGTCAGGAATTATGATTCCACCAATGTTAGCATATGCTTACGAGGCAGGAAAAGGGAAATCAAAGGTTGCATCAGTAATATCATTTCATGCGTTAGGATGGCTTGCAGGTATAGTTGCAGCAGGATTAGCAAACGATGAAAAATTAATTTTTATTGTTAGTAGTTGTTTTTTCATTATAGGCTTTATCATTTCATTGAGGCTTCCTAAAATACAAACGGAAAAAATTGTAGAAAAAGGAATAATCAAGAAAATCATTGTTAAAAACAAATTCCTCTTTTCATCATTGTTAATTCGCCATATTGGAGCCGCGGCTGCATGGACAGTCCTACCTATCATGTTAATGGAGTATTTTGGTGCAGAATTGTATCAAGTTTCAATGGTATACGTAGCAAATACACTAACTGCATTTCTTGTCATGAATTTGATGTCAAAGAGAATTCAGATTCAAAATATAACAAAATTCAAGATTGGGATAGGAATGACGGTCATAGTATTTGTAGGATTGGCGTTAATTACAGATTGGTGGATGGCATGGCCATTCATGGCCATAGTTGGGTGTTCGTGGGCATTTTTGTTTATTGGTGGAAACTTCCATCTTATGGAAAACAATCCAAGATCAACATCAACAGCAATTTTTAGCTCTACATTAGCAATTTCCACAGTTATTGGTCCAGTAATTGCAGGAAGTATTGCATACTATACAGACTATACATCAGTTATGATTTTTGCAGTTGTAGTTACACTAACAGCATTCATAATTTCAACTAAAATGAAGTCAGAAAAACCTAACGAAGTCCCCATTTAGTCATAACCTTATCTTCTAATTTTTTAAAGACAAAGCCATCAATTAGAATTCCAATTCCCATGATTACAAGCATCATTGCAATAACTTGAGATACATCATTTAGTTGTCTTCCAACATTTAACAAGAATCCAAGACCTAAAAATGAGAAAAGAAGTTCTGCACCAATTACACCTCTCCATGCAAACGCCCATCCTTGTTTGAATCCAGAAATCATATATGGAAATGCAGCAGGTATGAGGATCGTCGTAACCAGTTGACCACCTTTAGCACCCATATTTCTTGCAGCCTCAATAAATGATGGATCAATATTTTTCACTCCAGTGTATGTATTGATTGTAACAGCAAAAATTGCCCCAATTGCAGTGACAAATATTATTCCAGAATCAGACAGACCAAACCATAAAATTGCAAGTGGAACCCAAGCTACTGAAGGAATTGATTGTAATCCAAGTACAAGGGAACCAATAGTTTGATTTACAGTCTCAACACGAGCCATGAATATTCCAAGTAACATTCCACCACCAATTGCGATGGATAATCCAATTACTAAACGCCACATACTAGTTCCAATTCCATAAAATAAACTTCCGTCAGATATTCCATAAAGTAGATCTTCTCCAACCTCTATAGGTGAAGGAAAGATGTTATCAGGCCAGATTTCTGCAGAATCAATTCCTTGCCAAACAATTATGATCAGTACATAAAATCCAATTTTTTTACCTAAGAGATTTGCTTTCATTGAATAAACACCTATTTTGGCCCCTGATGCCTTAATGCAGCAAGAATTTGTTTTTCAAATTTTCCTAAATTTTCATCCTCTGCGACACGAGGTCTTTTGTAGTCAATATCAAGAGATTTTTTTACAACTGAAGGTCTGTGGCTGAATACTGCAACACGTGAACCAAGTACAGCTGCCTCAGGCACATTATGTGTTACAAATATGATGGTCTTTTTTGTTTTCTGCCAAATCATTTGCATTTCAACTAAAAGTAAATCTCTAGTCTGAGAATCAAGAGCTGCAAAAGGTTCATCCATCAATAATACATCAGGATCCATCACAAGTGCACGTGCGATAGCAACACGTTGTTTCATTCCAGTAGATAATTGATACGTGTATGAGTTTGCAAATTGAGATAATTGCATCATGTCAAGATATCTTTTGGATATATCATGACGTTCATTCTCAGGTATGCCAGCAACTTTCAAGCCATATTCAACATTATCTTCCACAGTTAACCACGGAAATAATGCACCTTCCTGAAATACCATTATTCGGTCTGGTCCAGTGTTAACAAGTTTTTTTCCATCAAGTAATACTTCTCCATCATCAGGTTTTTCTAATCCTGCTAAAATTCTAAGAAAAGTTGATTTACCACATCCAGATGGACCAACTATACAAACAAACTCCCCATCGTCAACAGTAAGATTCACTCCACCAATTGCTTTGAGAGGTTTACCATCATGCTGAAAATATTTTATAATATTTTTTGCTTCTATCTTACCCATTGTAATTCTCCTCATTTGATGTCACTGATATATTTTCATGATAGAAAAGTCCATCAAGTGAGTAACCATCACGTCCAAGATATCCTAATGCATCAGCACGTTCGGCAAAAGTGTAAACAGAATTTTCCAGAGGTTCAGATGTTATTATTATATTTGAAAAGGATTTTTCCACAATGTTTTGAGGTAATGTTCGTCCCATATAGCTATTCAAGAATTCATTGTAAAGTTTTTTAGATTCATCAGGATGATTATTGATCCATTGGGCAGTTTTTTCATTTGCATTAATCCATTTTTTAATTATTTCAGGATTTTTTTCAATGTAATCTGATCTACCGATTAGTAACACTGATGAAAACTGATTTTCTGGCCAAAATTCGTTTTCATCAAACAGGCGAACTCCATCAAGTTCTTCAACTAACATGGTTGCCCAAGGTTCAGGGACCCATGCACCATCAATGTCACCTTTTGCAAAAAGTGTATAGATATCAGGATTTGCTATATTCAAAACAAAAACATCTCCTCCTTTTTCAGCAGTGACTAAACCATTTTCTGCAAGATAATGTCGAAGAGATACATCTTGTGTGTTACTGATTTGAGGAGCTGCAATTCGTTTTCCAGAGTAATTTTCAATCAAGTCCAATCCAGAGTTTTTTTGTATTACAAAACTTGCGCCACCACTAGCAGCACCTGCAAGAATTTTCAAGTCATTGCCATCAGATTTTAGAAAACCATTGATCACAGGACCAGGACCAACATATGCAATATCAACAGAATTTGAGAATATTGATTCGATTACCTGAGGACCACTATCAAAAATCTTCACTTGGATATCCAAATCAGCATTAAGATTATTTGCAAAAGTTTGAGTTTCCATTCCTATAATGGGTACTGCATGAACTACACTTGGAAAGAATGCCACACGAATATTATTTTCAGAATAATTAACAGAATATTGAGTAAAGCCTACAAAAGCAATAATTCCAATGACTACAATTACGGCACCAATTAGATATGAGATTTTCATAAAACAGCGTTATGTCTGAAAGTTAAATAGCCATCGAATTTTAGCTGTAGCTATTCGTTTTCTAAATAGAATCTGGAGCCCAAATAGTTATCATAAAAGATAAATGCCCACATACATTCAAACAGTTGCATTATGAAACAAAAATCAATACTTGCATTTTCAGGTGGATTAGATACATCAGTAGTTGTAAAGTATATGCAAGATATGCACGACATGGATGTAATTACAGTAACAGTTGATGTTGGTCAAGGAGATGACAGTACCAAAATAGCAAAAAAAGCAAAAAAGCTAGGAGTTAAAAAACATTACAACATAGATGCAAAAAAAGAATTCGTTACAGATTATATTTTTCCAGCAATCAAAGCTAACGCATTATATCAAAAGAAATACTGTCTTGCAACTGCACTAGCAAGACCATTAATTGCACACAAAGTACTTGAAATTGCAAAAAAAGAAAAAGTTTCATCATTAGCACATGGATGTTCAGGAAAAGGAAATGATCAAGTGCGTTTTGATAATACATTGAGGGCCGGTTCTAATCTTCCAATCATTGCACCAATTCGTGATATGAACCTAGACCGCGAAACCGAATTGAAATTTGCAAATAAACATGGAATTGAGATAGATAGTGTTGCAAAAAAATTCAGTATTGATCAAAATTTATGGGGAAGGGCAATTGAAGGTGGAGTTTTAGAGAATCCATTCAATGAACCACCAGACGATGCATTCATTTGGATAAAGACAAAAAATTTACCTGAAAAACCAACATATTTGAAAATCAAATTCAATAAAGGAATACCAGTTGAAGTGGATGGTAAAAAAATGCCTCCGGTGAAATTAATAGAATATATGAATAAAAAAGCAGGTTCCCAAGGTGTCGGAATAGTTGATCATATTGAAGACAGAGTAGTCGGAATAAAATCACGTGAAGTGTATGAGACACCAGCAGCAATTTGTCTAATTGAAGCACACTCAGATCTTGAAAAAATGGTACATACAAAACATGAAACTAAATTCAAAACATTAGTAGATGATGAATGGGCATGGTTAGTTTATTCAGGATTATGGGATGATCCATTAAGAAAAGAATTGGATGAATTCATTGAACAAGCTCAAAAACGTGTAACTGGAACTGTAAGATTGAAACTTCACAAAGGAAATGTCAGAGTTGTCGGCAGAGAGTCAAAATATTCTCTTTACAGTCACGACATAGCCACTTATGGAAAAGATTCCACATTTGATCAGAAATTGGCAAAAGGATTTGTTGAATTATGGGGAATGCAGTCAACAGAAGCTAATAAATTCTAGAGATAGGTGCAAAAAAAAATATGAATTGTCCAGAATGTGACGCAAATATGAATATCCCAGAAGATGCCGCTGTAGGTGAAA
>JAOMCX010000013.1 GCA_028345195.1 Candidatus Nitrosopelagicus sp. | reverse complement strand
GCATTTACAGCAATTGGTTCTGAAAGCGCATTTGCAGAAGTAATAAAAATTGAAAATGCACGAGGTTCATCCCAACAAGGATGTGAAGTAACAAATCTCTGTTTTGTACCTTCGTATGCCACTGCACGTGTTGGTGATACTATAATTTTCCTTAACGGTGATGATGCTGCACATACCGCAACTAGTGGCACTCCTATGACTGGTCCTGATGGAGTTTGGGATAGTGGGTTGCAACAACCTGGAGTCGATTATGAATTAATACTTGAAACTACTGGAACCTTTGATTATTTCTGTATGGTTCACCCATGGATGGCTGGTCAATTGCAAATATTACCTGAAGGTGCAGACATTGTTGATGATACTGCTTCCGACTATGGAACAACAGTTGACCAACTGGAATCTATAATTTATGGAGATAACACTCCTGAAGTATCTGATAAAGATCCTGGAGTTATCAGCGAAGTATTTGCAAATATTGTCACAAGTGATGGAACAAAAGGTTCCCCACTAATAGTTGAGGTTGAATTTATGGAATCAGACGGATTTGTAATTAACCATGTAAACTATGATATCAAAATATCACAAAATGAACAAGTAATATTTGCTGAAGAAGATGCACACCGTCATTTATTCAAATATCCAGTTCATACTACTGCCCCATTGGAATATGATCCTAAATCTTATCCTGTAGACATTGATGTAACCTTCCAAGGAATTGGACACTTTATCGGTTCTTTGAATGAAGATGCAATACTTGGAGTTCATGGCCCTGTAGGTCAAACATCCACTTTTCAAGTGGTTCCTGAATTCGGCGTGGTTGCATCATTAGTACTTGTAATATCTATTGTAGCAGTAATTGGATTTTCTGCAAAAACAAGATTAATCCAAAAATTCTAAAATTCTTTTTTTAGGTTTTTCAAAGATTGTGTATAGAACTTAGATAAAAATTCTACAAACGCATCAAATTCATTCTTTGTTGATTTTGATGCAAAGTAAGATTCCCATGTAATTTTTACTGATTTTAATTTATTTTTTTCAATGGATATTGTAGCATGATATGCAGCTAACGGTAATCCTGAAACTGCAATGTATGAAAAATATTCTTTTGGTTGCCATCCTACTATGTGCTCTTCTACATTTGACCCATCTTCAAATGAGATTAAGCGTTTAGCCCCAACTCCACTTTTTCTCTCTCCTAAAGATTTTGTTGATTTCTGACCTTCTAACCAGTCTAATTTTGTAATTTTACTAATTTTTGACCAAACTTTTTCTAAATCTGAATCAATTATTACTGATTTCTTCACTGAACCTGAATTCATATTGCACTTCAGTACTTCTCAAATTTATATAATTCAACTATTGATCCTTTGATTATGGTTTTTGGTTGGGGTAAAAAGAAAGTCGAACATGATGAACCTGTGGAACATTTTACATCATCATATCAAACTATCACATTAGATGAAATCCCAAAAATACTGGATGATATGGTAGTTCTTAGAAAAGGAACTCTTGCAGCAGAAATAAAATCACATAGAAATAGAATTGATCCTCAAAGAGAGATATTATTAAAAATTGCAAATGAATTATCTGAAGATGAATTAGATCCTGATAAGCTTGATCCTCATTTTCAAATAATGGTGAATCGTGGAAAAAAAGAGGTTATCGCATCCATAAAAAAAGAATTTGCCAATCCATTTCCTGATATTAATTCTCCAGATGATGTAATGCGATTCAAAAAAACATCTACTGCAGGAATAAACAAAGTAGGCGATATGTTGGGAAAACATTCTAGAGTAATTCACATCTTTGCAGCAAAATATGCTAAAAAACTTACAAATGATCTTAAAGAATTATCTGAGAATCTAAAACAGGTAGATGAATTAATTGATAATTTTGCCGCCACTGAAAATTCTGTTAAACTCATTAATGACTTATTGGCATCTCGGGACAAAACCCTAGAAAAACTATCTAAACAAAATTCACGTATAAACGAACTAAAATCAACAATAAATGAAAAGAAAGAAAAAATCAAAAAATTCGAAAATGAAATAAATGAAATTAAAACTTCTTCTGACTACAAGTCATATACTGAGATGAAATCTCAATTATCTGATTATGATCATGAGGAAGTAAAAATTCGTCATGATGTTGATGATGAATTTACCAAAATTTCTAGACCGCTTGGAAAGTTCGTCCATATATCTTCACATGATAAGGAATTGAAAGATTTGACCGCAAAATTAGCATCTACTCCTTATGATGTATTGAATGAAAATAATGTTTCTGGAATTAAAAATATACTTGATTCTATTGTTACTGGAATTGACTCTGGTTCTGTATCTGTAAAGGATGCTTCAAAATCAAAAGATAGTGTTGCAGAAATAAAAAATCTTATTCCTTCATTAATTTCCACCAAAGAAAAATTTGAAACTAAAAAACATGGATTACTTGAAAAACTTGAGAATTTTGATTCTAAATCTCTCCAAATCGTTGAAAACAACCTAAAACATGATGAATCTGATGTTTCCGATGCTTTATCCAAATTGAAAGTATTTGAAGATGAAAATCTTGATCTCACTAATTCTTTACCTACAATACTACACCAAATAGAAACAAATCTCAAAGATGTTACCTCTACATCTTATACAATTTCCACAGATAATCAATGATTTTTAAAACAAAAAAACTAGAACGTAGTCTTGTATTTCTTAATGAAACTCGTGATGGAATTATCTCCTATTGTAAGATAACGCATCCCGATGAAATGATTTTGATTCTTAAAGGTCATTCAAAAAAGGGTAAAATGTTTGTTGAAAGCTTAGTAGTTCCGCCATTTCATGAAACTGGTCCAACTTTTGCGGGATTTCCTGCAAATCAACTTCCATTTGATTCTGATTATATCGGAATGGTCCATTCACATCCTACAGGAACTGCTGAACCCTCTTCTGAGGATCTACATAATTTTTTTGGTTTAGTTTCGGTAATTGTAAAATCTCCCTATGAGAATGAAGATATCTTTGCGTGGGATAGTTCTGGAATTCCAATTCCCATACTTGATGAATAATTAATTGCTAATTACTCAATAAGCCTTATATTTGAAATTAGGATAATTTTCTTATCATGATTAACTACAAATCATATTTAATTTTCCTATTTGCATCTCTTGCTGTAAGTATTGGTTTACAAATGATTCTTCCATTTCCATACGGACTGGGTGCTGCATTGGCTCTCTTCATTGCATTCCCCTTAATCTTAAGACGAAGAATGATGAGTCGAATGCGAGGTGGATTTGGTGGCGGTTCTTCTAGTTCTGGTGGTTCTGGTGGATTTGGTGGTGGCTTATTTGGACAAAATACCGATAAACCTGGAATAAAATATGAATGTCTTGTATGCCACAAGGTATACAATGCAAGAGAATGCCCACGCTGTGGCTCTAGTATGAAGCGTGCAATGTTTTAGGATTCAAAATATGTCTCAAACAGATTTAGCATTAGATGTAATTAGAAAGAAAGTTTTCTTTCATAATTCTGTCGATGTCTGGATATCTGCATGTGATGAAAAAAACATGGAATGGAATAGCACTGAAAATTATAAAAAATTTATATCATATTTATTAAAAAATAATCTTCAACTCAAAGCATTCAATCTATGCGCACATGAAGCTGGTGCAGTTGAAGAAGAAAAAACAAAATTCACTGAACTGTTGGCAGAAGAAAAAAACTCAAATCCAAATGCTGCAACTTATACTATAAAATTAAATGATTCATCAATTGATTTAATACGTAAATTTACTCTTACCGGATAGATTATCTTTTTAGTTTTGGATTAACTATTGCATCTAGTGCATTTCCAATAAAAACAAATGCCAATCCTGTAATTGCAATTAAAATTCCTGGTGGAACAATCCACCACCAAAATCCTTGTGCTGCTGCACCATAGGTGTTAGCATCATGTAAAATTTGTCCCCAAGTTGGAAATGATGGATCGCCTAATCCAAGAAAACTTAATCCTGCTTCAGTAGTTATTGCCGCTGGTACTGAAATTGCAATACTTGCAAATGCATATGGTAGCAATTGAGGTAAAATATGCCTAAAGATTATTTTTGAATCCTTTTGCCCCATAATCTTTGCAGCTTCAATATACTGTCTAGTTTTAATTTGAAGTGACATACTTCGTGAGACTTTTGCAATTCCTACCCAGCTAAAAATCATAAGAAATCCAATCATCAGAAAAATACTGTTACTGATAGTAACGGCTAGAATTATTAAAAATGGTAATGCTGGTAATGCATAGATGACGTCATTAAATCGCATCATTACTTCATCAGTTTTCTTTCCTTTGTAGCCTGAATAAACTCCGTAGATCAATCCTACCACAACTGATCCAATTGACACTGAAATTCCAATGAAAAGTGCAAGTGGTGTGCCCCACAATAATCCTATTGCTAAATCTCTCCGAAGTTCATCTGTTCCCATTAATCCATATGCTTTTCCACCCAAAATCATCTTTGATTCTAAAACCTCTACATCTTTTCCAATTCCGTAGATGTCTACAATGAAAATATAATTGCCTTTTTGTATTTGATTTTGATATAATTCCGAGAATATTATTTCAGTTGTACCTATTTTAAAATCAAAACCAAAATCATCTTTGTATGTATTGAGATTTTTTTTTATCATACTGTCTGTTGAAAAATATCTCTGATTATGAATTGTCTCGTTATCTGAATGTGGCAATGATGTAGATAACAATTCTAGCGTAATTCCATCTGGACGTATAACTTTGATTTGAACTATGTGTGAATCTGTATATTTTGTTTTCATTTCAAAAATAAAATCACTTGGAAAATCATCATAATCAAAGTATACTCCAAACTGCTGTGATGTAAGGAAAATTCCATTTTCTTGTGACTGAAAAACTTCCGCATTGATAATTTTATGTTCTGGAATCTTGTCTGAGGATAAAAAATTCACCCAACTTGGTACTGATGTCTTTGGATATGAAATCCATTTCTCAGGATTATTCCATTCTTGAAATGTTGATGCTGGAATTACTGAAATTGTTATTATCGAAACTAAAATTAATCCTGATAAAATAAAAACTCCTGTTAGGCCTAATTTACTCTTCAGGAATTCTTTTTTAATTTCTTGTGTTGATACACTACTCAACTTGATGTCCTCACTCTTGGATCAAAATATCCATACAATAAATCTGCAATAAAAATACTCACCAAAAATAATACTGTCAAAATGTATGTTGAACCAATTATTACCGGTAAATCCATGACGCTAATCGCTTCGAAATATAATCTTCCCATTCCTGGCCAATCAAATACTGCTTCTGTAATTATTGCACCTCCTAACGAACCTGACAAACTTAATGCAAGTATGGTGACAATTGGAGGGGCTGCATTTCTAAGTGCATGACTATAAACTATTTTCTTTTTACTAATTCCAATAGTTTTTTTTGCAGATATAAAATCTTCTTGCATTATTCCCACCATAAAATTTCTAACTAAATATGCCCATGCTCCAAATCCAATCAAAACGATTGTTATCACTGGAAGTGTCATGTGGTATAATAGCGCTAAAATATATCCTGGTTCATCTGGCTCTATACTTGGTGTTGCTCTTGCGGGGAAAATCTGGTATACAAACGCAAATACAAATATCATTAACATACCAATCCACCAAACCGGAAAACTACTGCTAATTACTGCAAATGTTGACGTGATTCTGTCTGTTTTTGAACCAATTTTATTACTTGATGCTGCACCTAACAGAATTCCAATAATCGATATGATTATTGTGGCTGTTGTAAATAACAAAATTGTTTTTGGCATCTTCTCAAAAATTATTTCACCTACATTTGATGAACCTGAATCACTTGTCAAAAATGTAGCATTGCCGAAATCTAAAATTAAAATTTTATACATCGTATATCCAAGTCTTTGTGGTGAATACCATGGTGTATCGAGACCTAAAGTTTTTACTCTTTCATCAATTTTTTGTTGAACAAATTTTTCAAACTCCTCTGGATTGTTAAATCCCTGTGCTATGGTGGTATTTTCTGTAATCTCAGCTCTTACTTGATAAATTATTCCTTGTTTCAGAATTGTATCCATATTTGAACCTACAAGAGAAATTGTAAGTAGTAGTGTAATCATTAAAACTCCAAACATTGTTAGACCTCTTGTGATCAAGTACCGTTTCAGTCCCATACTCAAAATATCATTATTTACTTTATAATAGATCTGGGATTTTTAGTACATTTGCCAAATAACTTAAAAACCCAATTCATTCGTTTAACACATGCAGGAATTTGCAAATTCCCCATCATTAAGAAACGGAATATTTGATTTACTTTCTTCTGTAAAACTTGCTACTGATGCAAATGTAAAATTATTAGATTATACCATACAATTATTCAAAAACAACGGCCTATTCAGCGACTATTATGGTTATCATAATGTTGATCATGAACTTGAAGTAACTTATGTCACTTTACTTTCTGGGATACATGCACTTGAGGATAATTATATTTCTCGAAATGATTTGAATTATCTTTATGCATCTGCACTTCTGCATGATTTTGATCCTGACAAATCAATAGACAAACCTCACGAAAAAAATGTCATACAATTTATTTCAAAAGATCAAACTATTCAAAAACTTCTTGCCGATGCCAAATTGGATCAAAATCTAATTTGTTCTATTATATCTAGAACTGTATATCCATGGACTGGAGATGTGATTACGAAAACTGAAAAATTCATCAAAAACTATTTTTCAAATTCTGAGATTAAAGATAACAAAGAACGACAAAAACATTTTAGAGATCTAGGTCATTTCCTCTCCATTTCTGACCGTATCGGAGGCTATGCACTAGGTGATTTCCAAAAAGCAATGGAGATGGCAAAAATGAATGCTCATTCATCCAGCTGGCATCCTGCATTTATTGTTAGACGCTCAGTTGTTTTCTTTGAAGATATGCTAAATAATGAACCTGATATGTGTCAAAGAGTTCTAAACGGACTTCCAAAACATATGAGAAAAAATTTCTTAGATAATATAGTTGGTTTCATGAAACTTCGTCAAGAAGAAATTCAAATTTATAATCAATTCGTATATGATGGATTACCATTAGTTCCTTGTATACAGAAGAGCGCACTTTCCGATGATGCCCTTGATGAACTTTTATCCATATATCGAGAATTACCAAAACCATTACAGTTCACAAGAGACGATTTTATTGAATCAGTTCGTGATCCTGATACAATTCTTAATATGCTTCGTATTGGGACTTCAACTGGTCAAATTATTGGATTTGCAAAAGGTGGACCCTTGGAAAAATATAATTTTGATGTAGAGTTTGAAGACCGAAATCGTGGTAAAAATAATACCGTCTTTCTTGAACCTGTTGCAATTAAAAATGGATATTGGGGATTTCATGGAGGTAGGGAGCTTAGACAATTATTCATGATGCAGGTTCAGTCAAAAGGTTACAAATTCATGACTAGTTTTGCAATGCGTGATGTAATTGATGAAAGAAAACAAAATGACAAAAATGTTGTTTTTGTTCAAAAGTTTGATCCTGAACGATGGGATTATTTCAGAGTAACTCTATAGATGTTTAGTGACTGAACTGGAATCGCTAATTCAAAAGGGCATTACAAATCTTAACGATGGTAATTTTGAAGATGCATTAAGCTATTTTGAGCAGGCGTTACTCCTAAAACCTGATGATCCTGACTTGTGGAATCAAAAGGGTGTGGTCTTAAGAAGTCTTGGAAGATATGATGAGGCATCCGAATGTTATAACAAATCCCTTCAATTGGATCCTAGGGATCGTGCTTCTTCTTAAATTTGATTTTGCTTTTTCTTACCGTAAATTATCATCATGAATCCAATTCCAATTACTACTAGAGATAGTTTTTCTGCAGTTATGTCTGATGATATGAAATACCTCACAACAAATTCTGGTCCCCAAATTATCAAATTCTGTAATGGAATTATTGCACCACTAATGAAAAATAAAATACCAAATGCTCCGAAAACGTTTTTGGGAAAAAAAGAAGATTTTTCAGTCATTTTACACTAGTATCCGCCTTTAGCAAACTCATATTCTTTTTTGTTAAAGTCGAACGTCGTTACTAGTATTTCGCCCATTGCATCTACAGCTGCTTGCACTACATCTGGTTGAGTTGAAAAGAATCCTCTGAATTTTCCAACTCCGTATTCTTCTGCTATCAACCCGATTGGACCATCAGGTCCTTTTGTTACTACTGCCCAAACTGTTGCAAGTGGTGTTCCTATACAACTGAGTACCTGACAACTGTCTGGTACTTCTTGAGCTAGATGTGGATTGTTAAAATTCCCAATAACCCATGTTCTTGGAAGTTTTTTCATCAATTTGAGATATCTATCTTTAACGAATTCATATCGTTTGTCTGTCTCAAATGATGCAAGTAGTGGGGCTGTGTGTTTTGATGCATAGTTCTCAATCATTATGCTTAGTGCAAAAAGATCTGAACGGTCTGCTTTGAAGTTTAGATATCCGCCGTCTTGAAAGTCCTGGAAATTCCAGTTTACAAAAATTTCGTCGCCTTGTTCTGTAATCTCTTTCTTTTCCGGAAATTTTTCAAATACTGTGTCAATCAAACTATCGTTTGTTAAACCCATAAATCTGATAAACATTTAGAATATTTAAGCTAGTGGAAATTAGGTAAAATAGTGGTAATTACTTCTTTTTTATTATTCGAGGAATTTGTTCCAATGCATGAGCATCTGTGATAAGTTTTCCATCAAATTTGAAATTTGTTTTTTCTGAAAAGGCTAAACCTCCGATGAATATTGGTAGTTTTTTGTATGCCTCGTGAATTTTCTTAACCATTCTTTGACCCGATCTAATATTATCTTCTAATGTGATGGATACGATTAATGCATCTGGCTTTGCAGTTTTAATAAACTCGATTAGGGATTCTGCAGGAGTTGATGGCGAAAGGTTGAATGTCGTAAAGCCTTTTGAAACTAAAAATGAATCTAATACATTACATCCTAAATTATGATCTTCGCCTACTGGTGTAGTTAATACAATTTTTCCTTTATCTTTTTTAGATTTTCTATTTTCATCAGCAATAACTTTGACTAGGCTATGTGCAATATTGCTTGCAACATGTTCTGTCGCAATTGATAGTTTACCTTCTGACCATAAATATCCAATTTCAGCCATAACTGGCGTCATAATTCTTTCGTAAAATTGGTCTAGTGTATTGCCTGCTACAAATGCAGTGTAGATGTCCATTGTATCTTTTAGACTTCCTTCAGTAAGTGATGAAAATAATTTGGTTCTCAGTTGTTCTATTAATTTTTCGCGCTTTTCTCTATCTTTTGGTGTGTTCTGCAGCAAAAATGAATTGATTTTTGCATCTTCTCTGAATTCTACTGGAATGTCGTCTCTTGTAACTGATGATGATTCTCCTAGGTATTTGATGGTCTCTTGTCTAGATGTCTTTCTTTCTTTATCCCATGTACTTTTTACTAAATACAGATAATCTACACCTTTTACCTTCTTTTTTCGAAGATATACCATGCCCTATTTTAGCAATAGTGCCTAATAAGTATACCTAGTGCTAACATTAATGATTGAAGCGTAAATTTGAATGATTTTCTAACTTCGAATCTAATTTTGTATGCTTAATTCTTGTATTAGCTCATTAATTTTTGAATAATCTTTGTGAAATTGTTTACCTTTTTCGGTAACTTTAATCTGGTCATCACTGTCGATAATTTCTTTAGTTTTCATTTCTTCGAGATATTTTGTTAATTTATCATAGGATGTATTGCATTTGAACTGAATACGTGTAGGAGAAATACTGTCATTATCCATCTCTTCTTCAAAAATTGCAGAAATTATATCGAAATATAGCTGTATACGTGTTCTTCTCTCCTTTGCCATAATTGTTGCATTCTTTTAGAGTTTAATAAATCGAGTTACGTACTGGTACAACTGCAAAAACTGAGAATTTGGTATTTACTGACTAAGGAGTGGTAAATACTTCAGTACCTTTCTCTTCTGTCTGAAATATTATTGCTTTATGTGATTCTAACAGTTGATTTAGGAATCTATCCCTTAGATTTTGATTTATTTGACTAACTTCGAATGAGCAGAGGAAATTACCGTTAATTTTTTCAAAACCGTCATCTACACATTGTTCAATTTCAGCCATTCTGTCAGTTTTTTCTTCAGTATTGAAGTCAAAATAATGGGTGGATATCACTCTAATTTTGGCCTCTTCAGGAAGTCCTTCAACCTTATCTAATATCATTTTTGAATAGTCTTCAAATGCCTCTGGTATTTCTACAATATGGAGGAGTTTGTTATTTTCTGTATTAATTCCAAATCCTTTCATTTCATCTAAAATTTTCTGAGGTTTCTGAGTTGTGTAAAAACAATGTTGTCCATTTTCTAGTCCTTTTTTGATAAAATTATACTCTGTTTGTTTTGTTTCATTATTGCCATCGTGAAATAGAACTATATGAGTATGGTCTAATTCTTCTAAAAATTCATTTGCATTAATTGCCTCTGACATGAGGACTTTTACCTCTCACATCTAATAAACCAACACTCACCATGGTGAGTTTTTTAGTACTTATCACAATTCATCAGCCTTTATAATGAAAATTCGGTCAATTGAATATGTTAACTGACCCTGAAGTCGATTGCGTCTTTTGTGACAAATCCGTATTTGATCACTCTAATTTTGAAACAAGAGAATGTCTCTCAAAACATCTTCAAGTCCAAAAAATTCTACAAAGTGCATTAGAAGAAAATCCACATCTTAAATTTCCTTAATTCTAATACATATTTTCTTTATTTTTGATAAAAAAACTAATTTTTAATTTATGTGAAATCTGTATTATAGACGGGTCTTGCCCCGCTTGGTACTTCTGCTCCGGCAGATTCTTTGACCGATTCACCCCTTGCCTGGTAAACTCTAACTTTGTGAAATACGTTATGAGATGAAAATATTGCCAATCCTGCAAATGCAGCTCCTATGAAGTTCCTTAATGTTACGTCTATGCTTGGTTCTGCACCTATTACCGACATTTGGAATACAACGTAAAAGTTATCAAATAACCAAAACGCCAAAGTTACCCATGATAACAGTCCTCCAATAAGATATCCTAATCGTGCTTTTTGTCTTACAAATAAAATTGCAAAAATAATTGCAACATACCATATGGCTGAACCAAATAGCCATGAAATTTCCCAAACATCTGTTCTATCATCCATCCAATAGTATGTGGAGCCAATGATTGCCATTGCGCAAAGTGAAATCAAAAGTAATTTCTGATTAACTTTGTATGATGTTTTTTCTTCAGGTAATTTTCCAATAGGTTTGAATGCTACTGCCTCATCTCTGGCTTCTTTGATTGCTTCAGTCATATGCTTGAGGTTTATTGGAACTAATTCATCAATGCTGTTGTCTTTAACATATGAATCATGTACCAAACTATCCACAAGTGGTCTTGCAAGTGATGCCTTTACCGGCGTTACTAAATCAATCCAGTATGATGATAATCTTGGAGTCAAAAATGGAATTTGTATGATGTTTAGGTTTCGATTAATTATTGATGAATATAGTCTCATCATTTGCTCATATGTCATTTTATCTGGTCCTCCTATTTCCAATGTCTTTCCTGCAGTGACAGGATTTTTCATAACTCCAACTAAATAATCTACAACATTATCTACTGCGATTGGCTGTGTTGTTGATTTAACCCATTTTGGACATACCATTAGTGGTAATCTTTCTACTAGATATCTGAGCATTGCATAAGAGCCGCCTTCTGCTCCTACTATTACGGATGCTCTTAATTCTGTCACAGGAATATTTCCTGATGCTAAAATCTTACCAACTTCGTGTCTACTTCTCATGTGCTTTGATAATTCTAAACTCTCGTTAACTAGACCTCCTAGATAGATTATCCTCTTTACTCCTGCATCTTCTGCAGCTTTAAGAAAATTCTGAGCCTGTAATTTTTCTCTATCTGCAAATTTCTCCCATTCTTTTTTTGAACCCTCCATTGAATGTAGGAGATAAAATGCTGTTTCTATCCCCTTTAGTGCTTTAGTTAATGAATTCATTTCAAATGCATCTGCTGCCACAAATTTAATATTTTCTGCGTCTGGATATTTTGATCTAGACATTGCAGTAACTTTGTAACCTGTTTTGGCTAATCTCTCGAGTAATTTTTTTCCGATGAAACCCGTTGCACCTGTTACTAGAATTGAATAATCTTTTGTGTCTGCATTTTCTTTTAATGCTGCCATTTTCTCTAATCTGCTTGAACTAGCCTGTTGACTCATTTTATCACTCCTTGTCTAATTTACGAAGTTCTTTGAGATCTACAATTTCTATGTCTTTACTCAATGTAACTAAAGATGATAATTTTGGTTTAGCATTTTTGCCCATTTTAAGGACTAGTTTATTTTTATGTAATATCTCAAGTGTCACATTCTCCTTTTTTAGGATTTTACCAATATGCTTAGCCTCGGTAAGTTGTTTTAGAAGGCTCATTTTTCCAGGAATTTTTGTAGGAAGATGTGCGATGTTTATTCTTCTTATATCTCCTTTTGAGGAAAATTCGATGGCTGTGCCATCTTTATCACTGATGGATAAATCTCCGCTACGGAGGTAAAGTAAAAAATTGGCAGGAAGGTCGCTTTTCATTTCGTATCAATCCTGATTAGGTTTTTGTTGTAATAGTCAATCCGCCTGTTAGCACAACTGTTCCAGTTGAAACTTTTTTACCATTTCTGTCTACCATTCCGCTAAGTTCTAACTTATCGAATTTGTATGAAATGGCTGCGTGCTTTGCAGTTAGTTTATCAAAAACTTCTGCCAGGAGACTTGCCCATTCTTGTTCTTCTGTCATAATGGACCTTGAAATGTAATGATATTAAAGCCTAGTGCCCTATGGTGAGTCTAGTGCCTAATATTTACCACTAGAAATGAAATAATGATAATACTTACCACTATACATACCCTAGTGCATAACCCATAAATACAATAAATTCAAAAATCTGTTTAATGAGCACTACACAATCACTTCCAAGTAAGATCGCATTGATGAAGGGCGGAATCGGAGCCGGCCTAATGGGTGGCTTTGCATTATTCTCATCATTCTTTGCAATCGATCAAATGTTAGATATCCCACCAGGAACATTCTACAAAACTATCGGTATTACAATGGGCGTAGATGAAGGATTAGCAATTGCAATGGGCTTTATGGCTCACATGGGCGTTGCAGCATTGATTGGGGCTATGTACTTTTTGGCTTCAAACATTTGGAGATTCTTCAGATTGGTAACCGTCCCAAAAGCAATAATTACTGGTGTTTGGACTGGGCTAATTGTTTTCACAATAGCATTCTTGCCAATTCATATGTTCGTAATGACTCCAATGATGGAGGTAGAATTGATAATTACTGACGTATCTCAATTTGACTTGGATCAACAACAAGCATTAGCAACTTTGTTGTATGAAAGCGACAAAATTTACATCAATGCATTGATTCTCCATGTGATATACGGAGGAATCGCAGGATTCATTGGAGGTTGCATAATGCATGACGACTACAAAGGAGTGAAAAGGATTGCAGGATTCTGGTAACGATAACGAGAGAAGTCAAAAACTCGAAGGCATGTATAATGCTTTCATGCAAGACGTCTCAAAGTTATTTCCAAAGACCGATTCAAACCTACTACTCAGTGTAATGGCTTTGGAAAGAAAATTCCCCGACATGATGCCACATGTGCATCTAGAGGTAATCTTCCCAAAGGGTACAAACGTCGATTTGCCAAAATACGAGATTACTGAAAAGTATCACGTTCAAGCAGCAACTCACCGTTGGGACAAGAATATACTTGTTGTAACTGGAATGATGAATGTAAATACTATTGCAGAGATTGCAGACCATAAAACTGTGGAAAAGATAACCGGCACAGCCAACGCAGCCTTTTACTAAAATCCCTCTTTTCTATTTATTTTTATTTTCAATTACCATTATATTTGATCATTTTTGGCAAACTTTATGGCTCAAAAAAACGAATTGGATACTCTAATTAAAAAAATTGGTAAACTACACAAAAAGATTCGTTTTGTTGCAATTATTCATAAAAATGGAAAAATATTAAAAACCGAAATGCGAGATGAAGTCCCATCATTACTTAAGACAAAAAATGAAGAAAAATTTTGTAAGGATGTAACTGTACGTAGAAAGATGAGAGAAGAATTTGATAAATCACTGGGTAAAGTAAGATTTGTCAATGTCGAACGTGAAAATATATCTCAAATAGTTATGTATGCAAAAACAAAATCATTGTTTGTTACAGTAGAGCCTGAAATTTCCATCACTGATAAAACCAAAATCATATCACAAATTAAAAAACTCACTGCTAATTTGAAATGAAAATTTTAATTGATGAAATGGATGATGGTATGGATGAACGTCTAATTCAGCTTGGATATGATGCGTATAGTGTAAAAAAACTCCGAGTTGAGGGTAATAAGCTACATACTGATTATTCAGTTATTAATTATGCAAAAGAAAATGGAATGATTTTGATTACTCGAGATACTGAAAGTGGTCAAGCATGTGAAGAAAATGGCTTGCCTTGTATACTGTTGGACAATAATGAAATTTTTAAAATTGTCACTGAAAAATTAAAAAATTTCTAACTAAACTATTATTCGACCTCTTTGGACTGAATATATGAAAACTTGTGACAGTCGTGGCACCTCCTACATGAATGGAAATTCATATGAAGATTGTAAAAAAATAGCCGAAGATATTAACACGAAATTAAAGCCGGTCATAATTGATAATGACTCTATGTCTTGGACACAATTATCTGAGGAAGTGGATCATGATGAACTTGTATACAAATTAGTTCTGAAATATTTACGTCGAGATGGATTTGATATTGGAAATAGTGATAATCCTCAAATCACTGTAAAGTCTAACTAATATTATTTTGAGATTTCAGTATTCTTCTAGATATGATAAATGGCGTCAAAATCAATACTGGCACTGTGATCACAATGAATAGGGTTTGTAGTTCTGTAATTGCAATTGTAAATGTAACGGCACTTGTCGCACCGATAAATAATGATAAAAATGATCCAACACATGTGGGGCATGCTATGAATAATCCTGTGGTTGCACCTATACTTCCCAGACCTCCTGTCTTTTTTGTAATTGAAATTGCATTAACTGCTAATGCGGTATTCACTGCAACAAGATATGATACTATAATCTGCAATAGTAGATTGATTGGAACTATGTTTATTCCGACATGTTCTGTTAGGTATGCAACAAATTTTGGCATATATCCTGGAGGTCCACAACATGGTGTTACATGTGCTGAAGGGACATCTGCTCCATAATGATATGAAAATATAACTTCTGGTTGATATACCAAAATCCCTGAAGTCATTGAAAAAAATACACCGTAAATGATGAATGTCACAATGAATGTTTTTTTTGCTTTACTCCCAAGCGTACTACTACAAATCATAGATAGTGCTGTTGTGTTTCCTGTTGCTGCCACTCTTTTTTGAAATTTGCGAAGCCCAACTCCAATCATTCCAATCGAAATTGCAAATAATACATAAAATGCTACGCCTAATCTTTGAATTGATTGAACTGCATCTGGTGTAATTTCCTGATATTCAAATCTAACATAGATCAAAAATAAAATTCCAATTGAGATGAATCCTAAAATGATTAATTTTTTATCATTTTGATCACTTTTGGCAGTCTCTGTTTTCATGTGGGATCTCTTACTTAGTTCATTATATTTTTAACATATGTTCTGCAAGTAAATCTGAGAATGGAAATTAATGAAGTTCAAGATCCAGATTATGAAGTAGTTACAATCAGTAATTTGGGGTTTGTAGATCCATATGGTAATGAAGGTCTAGTGATATTACATTCTGATGATAAACGAGAGTTTCACATGCGTGCATTTTCTGGAGAAGTATCTAGACATATCGCAAGCTTTCTTGACGGTGATCACGATACTGTTCCAACAATCTACAAAATGCTTGAAGACATTTGTGAAGCAAATGAGCTATTATTAGTTAAAGTCAAAATTTATGAAAGCGGGGATGCCTTACGTGCGAATCTCTACTTGACTGGAAAAAAGGACCTTGTTTTACGAAATTACCGTGCATCTGATGCTGTTGCACTAGCAGTATATTATCAAATTCCTATTCTAGTAAGAACTAATATGCTCAAAAGTCCAATAGAAGAGACTACGTAACAATTTCTTTAATTTTATCTTCTTCTATTGCTCGTTTAATTTCCATTGCTATACGTCGACCAATTCCAAATGTTGTGCCATATTGATATTTGGTATACGGACTAGTTGTTGCAACAATTGGGTTACCTGGTACTCGAAGTGATACATCGTATACAATCATCTCCAAGTCTTTTGTGATCACACTTTGAAGTGAAAATGGACCAATAATTCCCGGTGCATATTCTTTCTTCACTGCTCTGACAAATTTATCTCCCATTTTGAAGACTTTTTCTAACAATGATTCTCTAATGCTTGCCGGTGTATGTCCAACTTCGATGTTTTGTAATGGTATGTCCATTTCCAATTGTTGTTTTGCAGGAAGTGCATTGTAATCATGAATATTGGTTTGCAATCTTCTTTCTATGCCTATGAAGTCAACTTGATCAGAAATTGGTGTATGGAAGAAGTTAAAATTCAGATAGGTTCCAATGGCCAATTCTTCTATACTTGCTTTTTCTAAATCCTTTCTAGCAATTAATCCCTTCTTGATTTTTTCTTCAGATTTTTCTTTATAATCGGCATATGATGTAACTGTAAAAAATGCTCTCTCTAATTTTCTATCTTTTTCCATTACTTTGACAATTGCAGGTTTATTGATGGATTTTGGATTCTCAAAGATCTTTGGATACTTGACACCTGCTTTTTTTAATAAATAATATTGATTTCGTTTATTTTCTCTTTCTTCGGCTTGGAAGAGCTTTCTATTTCCAAAGATTGGAACTTTTAATTTATTTTCTAATATTTCATATCCGAGATATGCTGTTAGTGAACGATGTGGAACAATAATTGTGTTATTCTCTCTCATTATTTTTTGATTTGCTGGACTTGCCATGTCCTTGAATTTCTTAACAATTTTAATTTCATCGGCAATTCGATTAAATCTTTGATAAGGTACCTCTCTTCCTTTTTGACAATAAACTACTGTTTCAAAGTCTTCATCTTTTGCACCGTCCATTATCTCTAATGCTGAATGACTTCCTAAAACCCCAATTTTTGGATCTGTATATTCCGATGCAATCTTTTGCATCTCAGATCTTTTAATCATACAACTTTGAATAATATTGTAAAATTAAATGCTTCTTTGGAAGAGTTTTCTACTGGTAATTTTCTAATTATGATATGAGCGTTGAAATGGTTCTAGTTGGAATGATTCTCTTTGGTGGAATGATTGCAGCTGGTGTCAAAGTCTGGTTAAACAGACGAAAAGAATCTGAGCAATTAGATGAACCTCAAGCGTAAATTCTCATATTCAGTTATATTTTGTAAAATCTGATTCAACAAGTACATGAAACTTGTAATTGGAATAACTGGAAGTACCGGTGTCATATACGGCATCCGTCTACTAGAGGTTCTAAAGGAAAAAGGAATCGAGACAAATCTCGTAATGTCTGAATGGGCAAAAAAATGTGTTCCAATGGAAACAAAACATGATATTGCATATGTTGAATCACTTGCTACCGAAGTAACTGATGAAAACAATATGGCTGCAAATGTTTCAAGTGGAACTCACAAAACTGATGGAATGATTGTGATTCCTTGTACCATGAAAACACTTTCAAGTATTGCGAATGGTTATGATGAAACTCTAGTTGCACGTGCAGCTGGTGTAACTCTAAAAGAGGTTAGAAAATTAATTCTGGTTGCAAGAGAAACTCCCCTAACTGCAATAAATCTAGAAAATATGTTAAAACTTGCTAGACTTGATGTTGTGATCATGCCTCCTGTAACTGAATTTTATACAAATCCTACATCAATTGATGCAATGATTGACCATATTGTTGGCAAATGTCTTGATCAATTTGATATTGATCATGATTTGTTCACTCGATGGGGAAGCAAATAACCCAAAAAAATTTACGCTAGTTTTATTTTGAGAATTCATGTTAAAGATATCCTTTGAAAGAGAAATTAACGGAGATCTTGAGAAAGCATTTGATATAATTACAAATTTTGAGAATTTCCAAAAATTATTCCCAAATTTTTACCCTTCAATTTTAATAAAATCTGTACGAGATGAAAGCTCACTTGTGGCTGAACATCTCAAACTTCATGATACTGAATTCATTATAATGTCTAAACATTTTACATCAAAACCTCATTCACATGAAATGCGTGTTATTGGGGGTGATATCAAAGGAAGTAGTATTAATGAAATTTTTAGTTTTGATAATAGTAAAACTGTACTCACAGTTAATGCAGAATTGGATGTGAAATCCTCTAGATTCTCTAAGAAAAATCCATATGAAGAATCTTTGAAAAATTTGTATGACGCAATGATCATGGAAATTGAAAAATCTTAGTCTTTATTTTCTTTGATATCTTTTAGTTCTTTATCGGCTTCAATCTCTCCTTTCTTGTATTCTCCTTTAGCTTTACCGAATGTTTTTGCTAATTCTGGAATTTTTTTTGCTCCAAATAATAATACTCCTGCAGCGACAATTACAATTATCCATTCGCTTCCTCCTGGTATGAAATTGAATAAGCTCTCAATCATGATTCATCTAGTGATAAATTCTCATTTAAGTCTTGAGGGTCTTTCTTTCTTGTCTCTCAGCTACAATCATGCCTGCAAAATATAATGCAATCATTGGTAATGACACAAACCACATTGTTACGCCACTTCCATCTGGTGTGATTACCGCACCAAACACTATGATGGCAATTATCGCATATCTCAAATTCCTTCTCCAAAATTTGACATCTACTAATCCTGATAGACTAATTGCATACATTATGAGTGGAAGTTGAAATGATATTCCAAATGCCAATAAGAATTGTAAAACAAATGTTACAAAGTCCATGATATTCAAAAATGTAACTAATCCTGCAGATTCCCCATACCTGTAAAGAAAATCCAAAATAAATGGAATTACTGCTGCATACGAAAATGTACAGCCTGTAATGAATAATCCTACTGCAGGCAATGTGATGGATCTACCTACATTAATTTCTCTTTCTTTTAATGCAGGTCTCAAAAATGATATGAACTCTCTAACAATGATTGGTATACTTACAACAATTCCAATCAACGCTGCAATGTATACTTGAGAGAAAAATGCTTGTCCTGGTGCGGTCTGAATTAACTGAACTCCTTCTGGTACCAATTCTCCTTTCATTACATTTGTGAACTGTGCTGCAATGTTGTTTAGTGGTTCCGGGTATGGATAATACAATGTAACTCCCATGACATCAAAAGGTGTTGCATGAAATGTTAGAATGAAAACTGTGATAACTAAAATTGAAATTATAGAGCGAATTACTCTTTTTCGTAATTCTTCAATGTGTACATTTATTCCACTAATCTCTGACATACAAATTTCCTAATGTAATATCTTCAACAAAAATGTTTCAAATATTCTAGGTAGGGACTGGGAGAAGTTTTGCTTCTGGGTATCCCCATTCTTTTAATTTTTCTTGTGTTGTATCGTGTAGTTCTATTGTTATTATTGGATTAATTGTAAATTCTTCTTGTAATTCTTTTGCTAATTTGGCAATATCTTTTGCAGCATAGATCTCCTTTGAATCAACTAAGAAAATTCTTTCACCTTTTTCATACTCATTACCCCCAAATTTCTTTTTGAGTGATTTTGTAATAGGTGGTAATTCATCTCTTTCAATATTATTGTAATAATATGTTATACCCTTTTTTGATTCATAGTCGTGTGGGGTTCCTGCTTTGTAAAGGAACACTCCAAAAAATATTGCGTCTTCTTCAGGTTCTTTTGAACATTTGATGTCCCAATTGAGAACTTTATCTTCATCATGATCTACTTTTTCCATTTCTTCTGGAGTTAACTTCCAATAACGAAATTTTGCCATATGACACAATATTTTTGCCATTATAAAATCAATTGCATGGTTCCTAGATCATTTTTTAGAAATTTGAGTTTATAACCTACATAATGAAGACTACGTGATAATTTCTATCATAAATTATATTCAATAAAATATTTGGTCCATGATCTTTTATCTGAAATTATATATCCTAAATCATTAGTAAGTTTTGAATTCTTATTCATTATCATTCTTTCAACAATATTATTTTTTTGTAAAATTTTTAAACTAACCGAGATGGTTGAACCTGATTTTCTAATTATTTTTGCAATATCTTTTGCAGTAATTTCCTTTCGTGACTCTGAGTTTTTAATAAGAATTTTGCATATTTCATTATTTGTTTTATTTCGCAATATTGAAATCAACACTCTATCTTTTTTTGGAATATTCTTTAGAAAATATTTTCCACGTTGCATACCCTCTTTTTCTATGTCTCCATTTTCTATTAATTTAATTATGTAGTGTGAAATTACTCCATTACTTAGTTGTGCCTCACGTACAATTTCATTATAAGATATTCCTGGTATTTTTTTAATTATGTCCAAGACAATTTCTTTTCTCATAGATTCTCGCTTAATTTTGTATTAATAATAGACAATAGTTCATTTGAAAACTGTACTAGTTTGAATTCTAAATTTCCTATTTAGTATATATTCAAAAAATCTAGTTTTTTTAATATGAAGTCACTTTTAATAATATTCACATTTTTTCTAGTTTTTACTGTTAGTCTTACCCCTGCAGCAATGGCAGCTGATTATCCGCCTACTGCATCTGATTCTGAAAACACTAATCCTGGAAAAAATCCTGTAGATGAAATCAAAAAAGCTACAAAAGATTCTAGTTATTATGGAACTGCAAAAAGCGAAAATGCTCGAACTCCATATGAAAATTATAATGGTGGATTTGATGGTACAGCAGAAGCTGAATCTATTAAAATGTGGTTTTGTGGAAATAATCCCTTTGGAAATACCTCTCAAGGTGCAGGTGCATACAGCTATATGTTTGATGGAAGAAATTCCTTCAATGCAACTGCTCCTGGTTTAATGGATCAAAATGACTTACGCCAATCTGTAATTCAAAAATGTATGAAGGCTGAGAAATACATTGACTGGCATACAACTGATACTGTATACGTTGTAATTTTTGCACCCGGATTTAATGAAGATTCACTAAAGACTGATTATATTGGAAATAAACAATACAATGAAATTTTTTGTACATCTGATGCAAGTCCAACTGTTGGTATGTGGAGTAATGAAGGTGGCAGGGACGGCGCAGGTTTTGGTTATCAATCATGGATAGCTGATAATGGCGGAACTGCATTCCATAAGAGTATTTATCAGAATTATAAAAAATTTGGCAGTCAATCAAATGATGGAACGTTTTATGCAGATCGTTCTCAATGGAAAGACGCTAATGATTTTTATCCTGGCTACATGCAATGGTGGTCCAATCATGACAATGCAGGTTTAGCTGCTGTCAAAGGAATTAAAGAAATTGGAACAGACACTGGTGTATTTGCAGGCTCTGTAAGTTTATCTGGAATCAAACGGTTCATAGCTCTTCCTGAAAAATATTCTTTTGGTGTGATTAATGGAGATTATAATAAACAGTTTACCTCTGGAAGTGACCGTGGATTTACAGGAGCTATTGGCAGTAAAATCTGTAGCATACAAACTGATAGAACTGGAGCGTTTACGATTGCATGGGAATATTCCGAAGACAAGTTTGTTAGTAAAACTGCATATTATACAATGAAAGAAGGTGAAGTAAACTTTGGAGATGATTATGTTACTATGGATCAACAAGTTTCTGTTGTTCTAAAGGATAGGGATGTATCAAGTCGTCCGTGGGATTCAACTCCAATAGAAGTTCATGTGTGGTCTGATTCTGATAAAGGTGGAATTCAATTGGAACTTAGACATGAAAGAGATTGGTGGGTGATGCAAGCCGATGATCAAACTTTCTATGGGACTCTTTTCTTGTCATCTGACCAGGAGTCATTAGATCAAGAAACTTCTGGAAAAGGTGGAATTCGTTGTTACAAAGGTGAATGTTATGAACGGGGCAGTGCACGACTTCATGCCCAGCCTGGTGATCATATCTATGTACATTACAAAGATTACACTTTACCAAAACCATATGGAATAGATGGTTGTACAATGACATCTGCTGATTGGACTATTGACGATGAACCCTTCAAATGTGATCATATCGACATCTATAACTTTGCAAAAGTAAAAGAGGCCAATCCGTTATCTGATGTTGCACTAACGAAGGTGAGCATACTTCCATATGAGAAACCTAAAGTTGAAAAACTAAATGAAATAAATGATGATATCCGTACTTATGAACGACTTGTTCAAACTGAAGAACAACGTATTGAATCTATGGGGTATGAACCATCTAAAGAAAATATGAGTGAACACTCTTTCAAATATGATGGATTAATTGCTAAAATTATTGAATTAGAAGATGATGCAATTGAACTAAAAACTAGACTTGCAGATTACAAATTACCACAAAGTTCAAAAACTTTTGTTGAAAATGATGAAGTAAAAATAATTGGAACTTTTGTAAGTACTAGTTATGCGCCAAATCAATTTGTATTTGCTGTACAGGCTGAACATGTGGAGACCGGTCAAGTGGATTATGTTGGCATGTCACAAAAAACCAATGTTACAAAGAAAAAATCTGTTGATGTACAAATGGGATGGACTCCAAAAATCCCTGGTGAATATATTTTAAAATTATACGTTATGGATGGAAGTACGATGGGTGCTGTATTGAAGAATCCTATAATAAATCATATTCATATAGAATCTACTAATACTAATCTTGCCTTTGGTCCGGATTCCGCAAAAAATTAAAAATGAGATAATTTGGAAAATTTCAAGTTGAGTTTAAAACTATCTTTCGTACCTCTTGCAATGATTTTACTATTGGGATTTATTCCTGGATCCTTTTCTGAAACGGAGCTAAAAACTGTTGAAATTTTCGTTCAACCTCCTATTGGTTTAACTGCAGAAAATGATATGAAAAACGATGATGAAAAACCAAATCCTCAAAATTCGCCAAACTCACCTATTGAAATGCCTACTTCATTTGTCACCGGTAATGAATATGCAATAAACAGTAATGCAATATACATTAACACTGATGAAGGAATATCTCTCAATAATCTCTTGATTGAACAGATTGAAACTGAGAAAGAAAATGTTGAACACACGGATAGTTTTTGGTCAAGAACTGATCAATTGATTATGGGAAATTTTGGTGTAATCAATGCATTACAAAATCCTTTCACTGAAAACAATTATCATATAGAAAGCCAAAAACAAACTGAAAATAAAAACTCAAATCTTGAATATTTTGTTCAAGAACGAGGATATGATCTTGATAATTTGCAGGACATACCAAATCATATGGTAACACCAAAAAAATATGATTTGTCTCGAGCCGTAAGTAAGGAAATTAGTAATCCACTTTCTTCTAATTTGGATGTACAACACGTACGTGATCTTAGAGATATATCTCCAAATGCATTTGATTTTACACCTCAACAAGAAATGCAAATGTTTAGAGAATCTGTAAAGAATACATCGTTTGGTGTTGTTGGGGCGTTAATGCCTAGACTGATGGTTGATGACTCTTGGTTTGAACCTGAATCTACAGCTCAAACAAATTCAAATGGAAAAAGTGATGAAAAACAAAACACATCTCAAAATATGATTGAATCTAAAAAACAAGAAGCCCAGAAAAAACAAATTGAAGAAGAAAAACTTTTCCAAGAAACTTCTCACATAAAGGATCTAATATCTAATTCTGGATATGAGCCAAATTACGATCGTCAAGAAAATTTCCAATTTCCTCTATTTGAAATCATTACCTCATTTGGTATGTTTGTAGTTTCTTACATTACATCGCAATTGATATTACGTCATTATAGAAATGTCCAAAAAATTACTCTACCTCCAATTTCTATTGAATCTAAAAATGAATATCTTGTTGAGGTTGAATCTTTACTAACTAGTGCCACATCCCTATATCGTCAAAACTTGATAAAAGATGCATATGAAAAGCTTAGTCAGTCGATGCGATTATTTTATTCTAACAAGCTTGAATTAGAAAAAGAGATCATAACTTCTGATCTTTTACCACTAATGAAACATTTTGACAAACATGAAAAATCACTAGTTGAAAAAAGTCTTCATTTGTCTGATATGATTGAATTTGCAAAACACACTGAAAAAGATAATAGATTTGAAAAAATCATGACTGAATTTTCAAAAATTATTAGAAAAGAAAAAATCTAGATATTTTTGATACGATTCATGAATAAAATTCTATTATCTTTTATTTGCATTTTATTATTCTCAATATCTTATGTAAATCTCGGATATGCTCAAGATGA
>JAOMCX010000012.1 GCA_028345195.1 Candidatus Nitrosopelagicus sp. | reverse complement strand
AATTTTAATCTAAATTTTTTCAAGCTTTCCGAATTTACCTTTTCCGAGTTGGACTTCACCTTTGAACTCGTTTGTATATCCGTTCTCAATTTTGATTTTGTCACCATTTTGAATGTTGTTTGCATCTTCTGCCCACAATGTAATTTTAATTTCCATTCCATTGTCTACTAGCATTGCATCTGCAACATCTACTGTTGAGCCAGCTTTTGTGTTGACGTTTCGTACTTCTGATTTTCTTTCTACAGTACCTTCAACATTAATTCCTGATCTCATGTTCTTGGCTTCATCAATTGTTGTCATGTACTGGAATTCCTTAAAATGATTATAAACTTTGTTTTCAAATTATTTTTTTAATAATGATGTTGATACTGTTATTGAAGAAGTTATATGTTAAAATCAATAATAGCATTTGTTGGAGGGGTATCGAAGCCTGGTCAACCGAGAAGGACTCAAGATCAATCTATAAGATATCCTTTCTCTTAGGAGTTCGTGGGTTCGAATCCCACCCCCTCCACATCTTTTAAAATTATACAATCATTGATTTTGTAATTGTTATACTATGACTAGTAATTTCTTTGTGAATTTTTGCAAGTTCTTCATTCTTAAAAGATAGATTACATCTGAAACATTTCCATGTTTTACTAGGCATGGAAAGTATGATACTTTTTTCGATATAAAGTTCGTGTATCACTTATTCATTGTTCGAAACTAACTAACCAATGATTTAGATATTTTAAGATACGATAGTTGGTATGACTGATATTTTTGCATCCGTGTTAGAATTTTCGTATATTGGAATATTTTTTTTACTAATTCTAGTTAATGCAGCTCCACTTTTGATGCCTCCAACTTGGATAATTCTTGCATCATTTTATGCTATAGATGCATCATTTGATCCCTTAGTACTTGCTCTAGTTGGTGCCACTGGTGCAACCCTTGGTAGATTCATTCTAAAACAAGTCTCAACAATATTTCGAAAATTTGTTCAAAATGAGCAAAAATCTAATCTTGATGCAATTGGAAATTTTTTAAACAAAAAAAGATTCGGTTATATTCTTACATCCTTCCTTTTTGCTGCAACCCCGCTTCCAAGTAATATATTATTTGTAACATATGGTCTTCTAAAGGCAAAAAGTATTGGACTATACGTTGGATTCTGGGCTGGTCGTGTAGTATCATACTATCTGATGATTTCGATAAGTAACATAGTTTTAACACCATTTGTGGAATTATTTGAGGAACGTTATATTGGAATTTTGATTGCTGATGCGTTGGGAGTATCTGTAATAATTCTCTTCACCTGTATCAATTGGACTCTATTATTGACCAAAAGAAAATTCAAATTAACAAGACCAAAACTATGGAAATTATGAATCAACTTAAAAATTTAAAAAAGATTTCCAAAATTAAACTAGCTAAGAATGATCCTGCACATGATTTTGAACATATAATGAGGGTATACCGCAACGCTGAAAAAATATGTAAAACTGAAAATGGGAATAAAAAATTAATTTTATCTGCTGTTCTTTTACATGATATAGTAAAAATTAAAAATCAAAAAGATTCTGCTATCAAAAGTGCTAAATTATCAGAAAAAATTTTGAAAGAAAATAACTTTTTTGAAGATGAAATTAAAATTATTTCTGATGCAATTAAAGAACATAGTTTTTCAAAAGGTAAAATTCCTTCTAGCATTGAAGGAAAAATTCTTCAAGATGCTGATAGATTAGATGCCATAGGAGCTATCGGGTTAGCTCGTGTTTTCTCATTTAGTGGTTCAAACAATCGTCCTTTTTATGATCCAAACGACCCATTTTCAAGAAATAGGTCTGTTAATGACAATAAATGGGCATTAGACCATTTTTTTGAGAAATTACTTACATTAGAAAAAAAAATGAACACTAAAACAGGCAAAATCCTTGCTAAAAATCGCACAAAAATATTAAAAAATTTTCTTAAAGAACTTAAATCTGAAATTTAGCCATAATCCAGATATCGTTGATGCCTTTTTTCAACCTCTGAATTTTCTCCATTTATGATTAGTTTCTTTTCATCTTCAAACCTATTTTGCATGTAGTGATTAATATCTTTGAATTCTTTTTTATTTTCAAATAATTTCATTAATGGTTCAATACTGCTAAAATATTCTACCGTCTTTTCTCTAAATTCTTCTTTAGTTGGATTTTTCACTCCATTCATTCTGAACCATAACATTGCCCAACTAGCACCTGTAATGTGTGGTAACAAATCTAAAGCTCTTATGATTTCAAATTTTTCGTCGTCTCTCATTTACAATCTTACAACTTTTCTGCTATGTGTTTTGCAAAATAAGTGACAATCATATCTGCCCCTGCACGTTTTATTGAATACAATATTTCTTTTGTCATTTCATCTTCATCTATCCATCCTTGCATTGCTGCACCTTTGACAAGTGCATATTCACCTGAAACACTATATGCTGCCACTGGAACATTGAATCGTCTTCTAGTTTCTGATATCAAATCTAAATACGTCAATGCAGGTTTTATCATAACAATATCTACCCCTTCATTAACATCTGTTTCAACTTCTCTCATTGCTTCTCTTGGATTTGTAAATGGAACTTGATATGTTCGTCTATCACTAAATTGTGGTGCACATTCTGCTGCATCTCTAAATGGTGAGTAGAAATTTGATCTATGTTTTGCTGAATGAGACATAATTGCCACATCTGTAAAGCCTTCATCATCTAATGCCTTTCTAATTGCCTTAACTTGTCCATCCATCATTGCTGAAGGTGAAACAACGTCTACTCCTGCTTTTGCTTGACTCACTGCAACTTTTGCTAGTGTCTTTAAACTAGAATCATTATCAATTTTATCATCATGGATTAATCCACAATGCCCTGATGTTGTATATTGACAAAGACAAACATCTGCCATTATGACAATTTTATCTCCAAAATTTTTTCGAATCTCTGCTATTGCTTTTTGAACAATTCCATGTTCTACAAACGCTGATGTTCCATCATCATCTTTCTCACTTGGAATTCCAAATAACATGATTGCTGGAATCCCTAATTCTGAAATGGTATTGACTTCATTTACTACTTCTGATAATGGAAGTCTTTCCATTGCAGGCATTGAATTAATTTGCTTTTTTGCTTCAATTCCCTCTTCAACGAAAACTGGACAGATTAGGTCTTTTGGTGAAATTGAAATTTCTTGAACTAAATCTCTCATTTTTTGAGTAGTTCTTAATCTTCGTAATCTTGTTTCAGGAAAATCTGGCATGTATAGTCTACAGTTTAATTGAATATATTCCTAAGCAGGAATTGATTTTTCAATATTAAATTCATGCTCGACAAAGTACTCTACTCTTGTCTTTTTGAATTCTCTTGAACTAAACAGAATCTTGTATTCTTCAACCTCAATTTGGTTTTGTATGTCGCTAGCCATTTCTTTTGCTTCTTCAACCGATTTACAATGTATCATTGAAAATACATTATATGGCCAATCTGAATATACTGGTCTTTCGTAACAATGACTGACTTGTGGAAATGCACCTAATTTTTCTCCAACTTGACTAATTCTATCTTTTGGAACTTTCCAAACAATCATTCCATTTGCTGTGAATCCTGCTTCTCTATGTCTAAGTATTGCAGCAAATCTTCGCATCACTCCAATACTCTCATAGTGTTTCAATCTTTCAAAAACTTTTTCTTCACTAATTCCTAGTGCAGTTGCTGCTTTTAGAAATGGTCTATCTATTATTTCAAAATCTTTTTGTAATTGTCTGATAAATTCTTTATCTTCTTCAGTTGCAACAAAATCAACTTTCTTAATTTCTTTTTTTGCTTCGGAAGGTTTCACATCATGTTTTTTTGTATCCACCATGTCTAGTTTAACACCAATTTTGAATAATTGCAATGTTGGTAACATTCTAACTTTTTTAATACCATCCAATTTTGAGAATTTATCTAACTCTGATTCTAATTCTGAACCTGGTGGAACAGCTAATGTAAACCAAAGATTGAATTGATGTTCTCTTTCATAATTATGACTTACTCCTGGATGCTTGTTTATGTGATAAGCAACTTTCTCTAATTTATCTGCCTCAATTTCCATTGCAACTAACGAACTGGTATATCCAAGTTTTCTAGTATCAAATATTGCACTTAACTGTCTTAACACTCCTTTTCTTTTCATTTTTGTTAATCTAGTTTTTACTTCTTCTGCTGAAATATTGAATTTTTTTGCAATTTCATCAAATGGTCTTGGAACTAGTGGGAAGGTCCATTGAATTTCGTTTAAGATTTCATTATCAATTTCTTCCATATTAGACATATATCCAAAATCTATGAAATCAATTAAAAAATGTAACGTGTGTTCTTGAATGTATAAATTACATTTTGTTAATGGCAGATCGTTGATAATCGATCTTCATCTAAATGGGAAAACAGTCATTGTTGTTGGTGCTGGCAATGAAGCCTTGAAACGCATAAAATTACTTCAAAATGAAGGATGTAAAATTATTGTAATTGGCGAAAAACCTAATTCTGAAATAACAAAACTTTCAAAAAGTAAAAAAATCAAATTTAAAAAAATCAAAATAACTTCTTCACTTTTCTTAAAAACGTACAAACCATTTTTAGTAATTGCTTCAACTACTGATTCATCTCTGAATCAAAAAATAATCGAAACTGCTAAAAAAATGAAAATTCTTGCATATGCATCTGATTCTCCAGATTCAAGTGACATTTCATATCTTTCATTAATTGATATCAAAAAAACAATCAAAATTGGAATTTCTACCAATGGTGGTAGTCCAATTATGGCAAAAAAAATTAAATCGGATGTAGAAAAATGTGTACAAAAAAATATCTCTGATGAAGATATAGAATTAATTAAAATCCAAAAATTTGCACGAACTGAATCAAAAAAACATATTTTAATTCAGACTGAAAGAAAAAAATTTCTTTATGAATTAATGAATGATATACGTGTTAAAGAGTTATTAAAAGATGGAAAATACAAGGCAATACAGACTACAATTAAAAAAATGGTAAAAGATTGGAAATGACAAAAAATATTATTAATGCAAGAGTAACTTTTAAGAAATCTCCAATTCATGTACTTGAAAGATTCTCATTAGGCGACTCTGAAAATGCTTATAGATCTTTCAAAGAACATACTGGTCTGTCTGAGTGTGTAATATTACAAACATGTAATCGTGTAGAGATCTTTGGTTCTGGTAGTACATTTGATAGAGATCAAATTAAAAAAACTTGGGCGTCACTATCTGGTTTAGAAGAAAACAGCTTTAAAGAAAATTTAGAGTGGTCACAAAATTCTGAAGTCTATGAACATTTATTGAAATTAACTTCTGGTCTGGACTCTATGGTTGTTGGTGAAGAACAAATCATGACACAAATTAAAGATTCAATTCACTCTGCAAAAAAATTAAAAGTTTCTGGTGAATCACTAAATACATTATTTGATAAAGCCATACGTGTTGGTACTAGAGTAAGAACTTCAACTGGTATTAGCAAAGGAAGTATCTCAGTAGGTTCAATGGCGGTTAAACTTGCTGAAGAAAATGTCGATGAAATGAAATCAAAAAAAATTCTTTTGATTGGAACTGGTGAGGCTGCTACATTAGTTGCAAAATCATTAACAAAACGTGGATATCCATTCTTTATCTCAAGTAGAACTGTAGAACGTTCAACATCATTTTCTAAAACAGTCGGTGGTCAACCTGTTGATTTTAACTCAATTTTAACTGGCTTTGAAAATTATGATATTGTATTTGTGGCTACTACTGCACCTTACTTTTTAGTAACTTTTGAAAGAATACAAAAGGCTCTTGAAACAAAGCATTCTGGAATGATGATACTAGATCTTTCTAACCCTCGAACTGTTGATGAAAAAGTTGCTGAACTTAGAGGGATAAAACTAATGAATATTGATCAAATTGCTGAAATGGTTGATAAGAACATGAGAAGTAGAATTGGTCAGAAAAACTCTGCAGAAGAAATTATTAAAGAAGAATTGCCAGTATTAGAAGCCACTATGAAAAGATTAGAAGCTGAACCTATTGTAAAAGATGTCTTCAAAAGTACTGATGCAATTCGAATAAAAGAACTTGAAAAGGCATTTAGTATGTTAGGTGAATTAAATGATTCCCAGAAAAAAATAATTGAAGAATTAACCAAATCTGTTGCTGAAAATATAATGTCAACTCCTATGAATAATCTTAGAAAAGAAACTGAACATGGAAACTCTGATGTAATTGATGCAGCATCAAAATTATTTAATTTTAAAAAAGAAGATAATTAATGATTATATCTCATTTGATTTGATTCTTGTTTGAACCCAATTCTCTCATAAAATGGAATAAGTTCATCCTGACAATCTAAAATTGTTTTATAACAATTCATCGCTTTTGCTTTTTCCAATAATGAATTAACAAGTTTGATTCCTATACCTCTTCCTTCATATTTTTTTGAAACAACAACATCTTCGATATGCCCTACGCGTCCTCCATTATGGATAAATTTTTGTTCAACAAATAATGTTGTTGAGCCAACAATCTTTCCATTGATTTCTGCCACATGTATTATGTGATCTGGATTTGCAATAATTTTTCTAAGTATATCCCTCCCAATTTCACTATCAAGATCGCTTGCTTTTCTTAAACTGTCTAAGCTTTCTAGAAAACCATTTTCAATATCTGTCTCCACTATATCTCGAATTTCAATATCTGTCATTATCTAATCATACCTATTTTTTACTATACTCTTCGTTTGTTTTTTCATATGTTTCTTTATCTCCAATATCGATAAATCCTTTCTTAGAAATTACACTACCGACTTTCTTTTTCTTTGTAAGTACTTTTCGTATCACACTATCCATTCCATATTGTTTATTTTTTGGAATTAATTGAAGTACTTCTGGCTCCATAACATAGCAACCTATGTTAATTTTCGCTGAAAATTCTGGTTTTTCATTCCATGCAGTAACTTGACCACTTTTTTTGGTATCAATCACACCATACTTCAAATTAAATTTGTAATCATAGAGACTCATAGTGATATTTGATTTAGTTTTTTTATGCTGATTAATCATATTTCTCAAACTAAAATTATAGATTGAATCTCCATATAGACAAACAAATGTATCATCAATGAATTTTCCAGCAGTTTTTAGCTGACCTGCTGTTGCAAGTGGTTTGCTTGAAATTGCATATTCAATTTTTACACCAAATTTTTCACCATTACCAAAATAATCTTCAATTTTTTTTCGTAAATAACTAACGCATAGAACAATTTCTTTTATTCCATTTTTTTTAACCCATTCAATTTCATGTTCTAGAATTGGCTTTCCACCTAATGGAAGCATTGGTTTAGGAAGAGTTTTTGTGTATGGTTGCAGTCTAGTACCAAGTCCTCCTGCTAAAATTACTGCCTTCATGAGTTTGTATGCACTTTTCAGTTCTATTTATGTTCAATTATACAATCTATAGTGATTTATCGGATTGCCAAAATTTTCTTAACTACTTGTTTTGGATTAGTTCCAAATATTATGATCATAGGTTCTTTTCCCATGTCACCTTTATGAAATATGATATCTGGTTTCATAGATTTCAAGCAGCTAGAAATCCCCCATGATATCGATGAATTCTCTTTTTGTTTTGAATTCTTAGATTCTTTTCTTCTATCATAACTTATGACTTTCATTCCTTTTTTCTTTGCTTTAACAATCATGCTTGGTTCATATTTTATGTTAATTGCGGAACGTATTTCAGGAAATTTCTTAGAAACTTCAACAACTGCGGTTGCTACATGTTGTGATCCGCCATATCTCAGTTCTCCTGCCTGAATAATCATATCTCCTGCTTTAACTAATCTTCCTGAAATTCCTAAAACCATATCAATTTTCTTTGGTTTAATTTTTGAGAAAACAAAATTTGTCTGACATTCAGGAATTAATTTAATACTATTTTTGATATTTTGGAAATCGATAATTGAATTTGAAAGCTCTTTTTGCATCTCAGATGTTTTTTTATAAGTTATGCTGATTCCTTTACCTATTTTTTTAGAATCTTTTATTGATTGAAATACATACTCTTTTGCATATTCAGCTGCATCATGAATTGATCTTTTCAATGCAAGTGAAGAAGCTATTGATGCAGAATAATTACATCCACTTCCATGATTTATAATTTCAATTTTTTTACCTTTCAAAATGTAATCCTTTTTTGATTCTAAAACAAAATCTTCTATAATATTTTTTGTTTCATTATAACCTGTAATTATAACATTTTTTGCACCTAATTTTTGTATCTCCTTTGCTGCTTTTTCAATAGATGTTGTTCCTGCTAAAATTTTGGCTTCATGTCTATTTGGAGTAATAATTGTCGCTAAAGGTATTATCATTTTTTTATAATGTTTGATAGCTGATTTTTTTAGAAGAATAGTCTTAGTTGTAGACTCGATTATTGGGTCAACCACAATTGGACATTTTTGTTTCTTAATCATTGAATGTACTGCTTTAATTATAGACGCATCATACAACATTCCAATTTTAATTGCATCAATTTTGAAATCATTTAGTACTGATTCTAATTGAGATTTGATTATAGCTGACGAAATTGGTAAAATTTTAGAAATTTTCTTTGTATTTTGACTAGTTATGGCCGTAATTACGGTTAATCCGTATACTCCATGATTTTCAAATGTTTTGATATCGCTTTGAATTCCTGCTCCTGATGATGGGTCTGAGCCTCCAATGGAAAGAACATTCATGGTGATCGTAAATTAAACGATTGTTTAAATCCACCATTTGACAATTTAGTATATGGCGACCCAAATGACTTCTGCACGAAGAGGTATAGCTACTGATGAAATGAAACAGGTAGCAAAAGATGAAGATGTTACACTTGAATGGCTAATTCCAAAAGTTGCTAGTGGTTCAATAATTATTCCAAGCAACAATGTGCGTAAAGAAAAAATACATAATGTTGCAATTGGTAAGGGTACAAAAACTAAGGTGAATGTTAACATTGGTACATCTACTTTGAATGTGGATATTGACGAAGAAGTTGAGAAAGCTAAAGTTGCAGTAAAATACCATGCAGACACAATTATGGATTTGAGTGATGGTGGTGATGTTGGAATTGTCAGAAGGAAATTATTAGAAGTTGCACCAATTACATTTGGAACTGTACCAATTTATGAAGCATATAATTTTGGAGTAGAAAAACACAAAAATCCATTAGATATCACTGAAGATGATTTTCTGAAAGCATTTGAAAATAACATTAAAGATGGTGTTGATTACACAACAATTCATTCCGGTATAACAAAAGAAATTGCTAAAAGAATTCTAAAAGTTGAGCGTTATGCTGGCGTAGTCAGTAAAGGTGGAACTATCACTGCGGCATGGATGTTGAAATATGATAAAGAAAATCCTTACATTACTCATTATGATTATATGATGGAATTAGCACAAAAATATGATGTAACATTTAGTTTGGGTGATGCATTGAGACCTGGTTCAATTTTAGATTCACATGACGAACTTCAAGTTCAAGAAATGATCAATATTTCAAGATTAGCTAAACGTGCAAATGAAAAAGAAGTACAAGTTATGATTGAAGGTCCTGGTCATGTTCCATTGAATGAAGTTGCTGCAAATGTTAGATTGGCAAAATCCCTAATTGGCGATGTTCCTTACTATGTTTTAGGACCTTTAGTGACTGATATTGCATCTGGTCATGATCATATTGCAAGTGCAATAGGTGCTGCAGTATCTGCTAGTGAAGGTGTTGATCTTTTGTGTTATCTGACTCCTTCTGAGCATCTTGCATTACCTAATGCTGAGGAGGTAAAAGCAGGTCTAATTGCATACCGTATTGCAGCACATGCAGGTGATCTTGTTAAATTAAGAGAAAAAGCAATCAAATGGGATATGAAGATGACTGAAGCACGAAGAACTTTGGACTGGGAAAAACAATTAGCGTTATCTATTGATCCTGAATTGGCTGCTAAAATTCATGGAAGAACTGGGCAACACCCTGGAAACAATGTACCTTGTACGATGTGTGGTGGTGCATGTGTATATCTCATGTTGCCTCAACAAAGAAAATATGAAAAAGATCCTGAAAAATTAGAACAATCTAGTTAACACTTTGTCTAGACTTGGAACTGTTGTAAACTCATTTAATTCATTCACACTTATCCATTTTGAATCTGAATTTTCCCAATTCAATTTGATATCTCTATTATGACAAGAAAACAAAAATGGATACACTTCCCATTGATGATTTTCATATTGTGGTGATTCAATTAAAATTACATCACCTTCTTTGATTAATTTGATATTTGATTCTTCCATCCCAACTTCTTCATAAACCTCAATTTTTGCACGGTTAAGTGGTTTTTCATCTCCTTCTATAATTCCGCTAATTCCTGCCCAAAGATTTTTCATACTTTTTACTTTTTGACTTCGTTTTAAGAGTAAAATTTTATCTGAATTTCTTAAAAATGTAGTAACAATTTTTGTTTTATGCATTATTTATCAATTGTATTAACCATCTTTGTTAGTTTTTTATAGGATTTTTCTAGATCAACATTTTGAGAAATTTTTTCTTTATTTGTGTTGATATAATCGATGATTTCTTCACCTTTACCTTCTTGTGCAGATGCTAACAATCTTCCTACATCTTTCCAAAATTCTTCTGCAACTTTTCTAATTTCTGGATTTGATATTATTGTCTCAATCAATTCTGGAGATTCTGTCATTATGCTCTCCGCTAAAATTTTTTGAGCTTTAAATGTAGTTCCGGCCATTTTTTCTGTTAGTGATATTTTATCATCTTTTGCTAGAATATTTGCAAATGCTATATTGATTAAATGAGTTAAACCTAGAATCATTGCAATTTTTTTATCATGCTCTGTAGAGTCAATTGTTACAAAATTTCCATCAGGGAAAAGACTTTTTGCAACATTAAGCTCTTTTTTACCATCTTTAATTGGAATCAAAACTATGTTCTGATTTTTCAGATTTTTTGCACCTGGACCAAACATTGGATGCATACAAATTGGTGAAACTTTAGCAGGAATTTTTCCTAAGGCTGTTGCTGTTTTTGATTTTTGTGAAGTTATATCTATAAGAAATGATTCTCTTTTCATTTCTTTTGCAATTAATCTGATAATTTCTGGTGTTTTTTTAGTTGGTGTTGATAGTAGAACATAATCGACATTCAAAATTGCGCTGATTAATGATTCTGCTTTTTTAATATTTTTTGCGACTGGATTTGTATTATCAAAACCTGTAACTTCGAATCCTTTTTTTGAAAAATATTCTGAAAACCATAGCCCCATTGCACCCCCTGCTCCAATTATTGCAATTGTTTTAGCCATTCTACATCTATAACCTAGTTTTTAATATGTCCATGCCTTCAATTAGTGTTTTTATGTCCAAACATGCTGATATTCTGAAAAATTCATTATAGTCTCCAAACCCAATTCCTGGTGCTATTGCTACTCCATGATTTAACAATTCCTCTGATAATTCTGAAGTATTAATTGGCTTTTTAGTACGTGCAAAAATATACATCGCACCATCTGGTGTCTCAAATTCCAATTCCATCTTTTCACATATTTCTTCTAATTTTATTAATCTCTCACTCATAATTTCTGTATTTCCTCTTACGTCATCTTCTAATGATTTCATAGCTGTATATTGAATTGGCTCTGAAACATTTGTTAAACAAAGTGCCTGTAATTTTGTTAACCTCTCAATAATGTTTTTACTGGAAACTAAATATCCAATTCTATAACCTGTCATTGAATGGGATTTTGAAAATGATTGTGTAACAATTGATTTTTCATAATCATATGATAAAATACTATTCCATTCTGCATTTGAATAATTACTATAGATCTCATCACTGAGAATGTACAAATTATTTTTCTTAGCAATTTCTACAATTTGATCTTGTAATGTTCTAGGTAAAATTTTTCCAGTAGGATTATTTGGATAATTAAGAACAATCATTTTTGTATTTTCGTTTATACATGAAGAAATTTCTTCAAGATTTGGTTCCCATTTATTCTCTAATGTCGTTTTAATACTTCTCACTTTAATTCCTGAATTTATTGCACATTGTCTATATGCTGGCCACGCTGGTTCTATGACTATGATTTCATCACTTGGATCTAATAATGTGGATATTGCAAGAAAAACTCCAAATCTGGCACCTGGTGTGACCATTACATTTTCTAAATTTACCTTCGCACCAAAATTATTATTTACAAATTTTGCTAATTTTGTTCTAAATTCTGGCAAACCTTTAGCTGGACCATATTTTCCAAATCCTTTATCATACACTTCTGATAATGATTTTTTCACATTAACTGGAGGCTGAAAATCTGGCTCACCTACTTCCAAGTGGATTATCTTTTTACCTTGTCGCTCTAATTCTTTTGCTTTAAGAAAAATTGCTAAATGTGTGTTTGATTCTAAAGATTGAACTTTCACTGATTCATTTAATAAAAAATTTAAGAATTTTAATGCTATATTTGAATCAAAACTAATTTCATTACATTGTTTTTTAACTAATTCTCTAAGTTCATTTTCACGAGATTCATTAGATACGCTCATTCCTTGTTGATTTTTTATTTTACCAATTTCCTGTGCAATCTCTGTCCTTGTTTTTAATAGAGATAACATTTCAATTGTAATTGTTTCAATTTTTTTTCTTAATTCATCTATTTCGGTCATTTTCATAATGTTGGTTTTATGGAACCACTAAGTAATGCGTGATCTGCTATTGTCAATGCAACCAATGAATCAACTACTGGTGGTGCACGTGGTACCACACATGGATCATGTCTTCCTCCTACTTGTAATTTTATTGATTTCTTCTTTTTTATGTCAACACTCTCTTGAATTTGAGATATTGATGATGCAGGTTTGAATGCAATTCTAAGTGTAATTGGCATACCATTTGAAATCCCCCCCAAAATTCCTCCTGAATTATTGGTTTTCGTTAAAATCTTTCTTCCCTTCATCACATATGCATCATTATTTTCTGAACCAAATTTTTCTGAACCTGCAAAACCAGAACCGAATTCTATTCCTTTAACTGCAGGAATTGAAAAAATTGCTTTACTTATGTCTGATTCTAATGAGCCAAAAATTGGTTCTCCCAAACCTACAGGTAAATTAGTCGTTATGGACTCTATTATTCCGCCAAGTGAATCACCTTTTTTTCTAGCAGCTAAAATAACACTTTCCATTTTTCGTGCTGCATTTTTTTCAGGACATCTCACATCATTTCTATAAATGGATTTGAATTCTTTTTTTGTAGCTTCTTTCTTCATTTTTACTTTCCCAATTTGTGTTGTATAGGAATTTGTTTCAACTCCAATTGTATCTTTTAATAATTTTCTAGCAATTGCTCCACCCATAACATGTGTTGCAGTTAATCTTCCTGAAAATCTTCCTCCTCCTCTATGATCATTGAATTTTTTATATTTCATATATGCTGGATAATCTGAATGACCTGGACGCATTTCTGTTCTTAATTTATCATACGCAATTGATTTTTGATCCTTATTCCAAATAATCATAGTAATTGGTGCTCCTGTTGTATAACCTCTGAACGTACCTGTGAGAATCTCTACCACATCTCCTTCTTTTCTTTGTGTAGAGACAAGTGATTGTCCTGGTTTTCTCAAATCTAGCATTTTTTGAATATCATTTTCTTCTAATTCTAGACCTGCTGGACAGCCATCTAAAACTGCACCAATACATTTACCGTGACTCTCACCAAAACTTGTGAGAACAAGCCTTCTACCAATAGAATTACCGTTCAACAATCAAAGATCGTCTATGATGCTTATAATCGTTATACGCACAAACTTAGAGTTTATTTACAAAATTCCATTCAAAAATATACATGAAAAGAATTGGCTTGCTTGGATGTGGTTCAATTGGTACGCAAATTGCAATTGCAATTGATACTGGAATAATTCCTGCAAAATTAACCCATATTTTTGATGAAGATAAAAAAAAATCTACCTCTCTCGCTAGTAAATTAAAAAATAAACCTGTGATTGTTGAGAATGTCCATCTACTATCTTCAAATCCCGTTGATCTGGTAGTTGAAGCTGCTTCTCAAGATGCAGTCAGTGATAATGCATTAAGTATACTTCAAAACAGAAAAGATTTGCTAATAATGAGTAGTGGTGCTCTATTAGACGAATCTGTATTTGAAATAATTTCTGATGCATGTAAAGAACTAAAAAAAACAGTTTATCTTCCATCTGGTGCAATATCTGGAATTGACGCGATTAAATCTGTAAAAGGTGAACTTGATTCAGTTATTTTAACTACAACAAAACATCCTAATTCACTAAAAGGCGCAAAATTTTTTGATGATTTTAAAATAAATCTTAGTGAGATTAAAGAAATATCGACAATTTTTGAAGGTACTGCAAGTGAGGCTGTAAGATTATTTCCAAAAAACATCAATGTTTCTGCTTTACTTAGTCTTTCTGGATTGGGGAGTCATGAAACAATTGTAAAAATTATCGCTGATCCAAATACTACTAAAAATACTCACGAGATTACAGCTCGTGGAAAATTTGGTCAAATCACCACTAAAATTGAAAATGTTCCTGATTCTAATAATCCTCGTACAAGTCGGCTTGCAATCTTATCTGCTATTGAAACAATTAGATCTATTTGTACCAATGATATTAAAATTGGAACATAATATTATTTAAAATCTGCACCAACATTTTTCATATCTGAAATAAATTCAGGATATGAAACTTTCACTGAATCAGGATCTGAAACTGTACAGTCGCCTACAAACATTCCTGCTATTGAAAATGCCATAAATAATCTGTGATCATTTTCTGAATTTAATTCTGCAGAGTGTATCTCTTCTGATTTTTTTAATATCATTCCATCTTCTTTTTCTTCTACTTCTAATCCTATTTTCTTTAATTCTCTTGACATTATTGCTATTCTGTCTGTTTCTTTGTATCTTGCATGTTTTACATTAAACAGTTCAATTGGTTTTTCTGATTTTAATGCTAGAATTGCTATTGCTGGTAAAAGATCTGGTGTATTAGATAAATCAAATTTTCCACCTTTCAATAATATTGGAGATTCTGTTGTTATGATATCATCTTCTAGTGTAACATTCACTCCTAATCTTTCTAAAATATCCACAATTGCTTCATCACCTTGCGGCATATCTCCTAAATTTATCTCAATTGTCAGACCATCACCTAGTAAAACATTTGCTGCTAAAAGTAGTGCAAGATTAGAAAAATCAGATGGAATTGAAAATGTAGTCGGTTTGTAAATCTGATGCGCAATTTGATATTTCTTATATTTTTCATCAGTATTTACTTCTACGCCGAATTTCTTCATAATTGCAATTGTCAAGTCTACATATGGTTTTGATACTAATTCACCTTCAACATTAATTGTTAATCCCTCTGGTAATCTTGGTCCAATTATCATTAATGCTGAAATGAATTGGCTAGAAATATCTCCCTTTATACTAATTTCATTTCCTTTGATTTTACCATTGATATGTATTGGCGGTTTTCCATCATTCGACTCAGTTTTTACCTCCATTGTTTCTAACGAATCTAAGATTGGTTGCATTGGTCTTTTTCTTAAACTCTCATCTCCTGTAAGCGTTGTATTTCCTCCTGACAATGCGGCAACCGCAATTGCAATTCTGATAGTCGTTCCTGAATTTTCAGCATTTATCATTGAGTTTGTGACAGTTGAATCAATTGTATTGTTTATTGTAACCTTATCTTCCACTTCTTCCACTTCAACTCCAAATCCTCTACATGCACCAATTGTAGCAAGAGTATCATTAGAACGTAGAATTTTTTTTACAATACTTTTTCCATCTGATAATGCTGCAAGAAATATTGCTCTATGTGTATAACTTTTATTTGATGGACAGATTATTCTTCCATTTAATTTAGATTTTTGAATCTTACAATTCATGAACATATGCCTTTTTATTATTGATATTAGCTATCATTACTCTTCCATCTAATCCTGAAAATTCTTTTTGAACTCTTGATTTATTCTTTTTATGTGTAATTGCCATTATTGAAGGGCCATTGCCTGAAATTGTTGCACATAGTGCACCTTTTTCAATCAATTTCATGATTAAGTCTGGTTCTGAATTTAAAATTGAAGTTGTTGCAATTCCATTTAATATTGCTGCATTCCAATAATCTGAATTTTTTGCCATTTCCCATGATTTTTCAAACGCATGTTTAAACTCCTTTAATTTTCTTAAATTACCTCGTTTTCTTGATTTTGGTAAAAATATTATTGCCTGTAGTTCTTTTGGGGCCAATTCTCTATGTATTAATTTCATTTTCAAATTATCCGTTACATTAAAACCTCCAAAATGACATGCACATGCATCATCATAGGCACCAGTTATGCTGACTTTTGTCTGAATGGATGTTTTTGCACCAAGTTTCAAAATCGCTTCGTCACTCATATTTTTCCCAAAGGCTTTTGCACATGATAATATGACTGCAGATGAAATTGCACTAGAGCTTTTTAATCCATAACCTGTTGGTATGTTTGATTTAAAATCTAATTCCAGTTTTGTATTGTCTAAAATTTTCTTTGGAATTATATTCTCAATCAATCTATTTATCAAACGTGAACTAATTGTTTTATTTTCTGAAGTAATGTTAATTCCATTACCTTCTTTTTTCGTTAATATTGTTTCTACAAACGTATCAATTCCTAATGTTGATCCTTTCCCTATGGCAATTGCATTTACTATTGAAACTGCACCATACACCTTAGCTATTACTCGTGTCATTAGAAACCTCCTAAAATTGATCTTTTCATTATCTCATATGGTGCTTTTTTATCCAACCAAATTTCAAATGAACGAATTGCCTGTCCAAGAAGCATCTCATACCCAAAAATAATTCTACAATTTTTTTCTTTAGCTTTATTTATCAAATCTGTTTTTACTGGTTTGTAAACTATATCGTATACTGTTGTTTGTTCATTCAAAAATTTCTCTGGTATGATACTTTCTTCATTTTTTAATCCTAACGATGATGCATTTATTACAAAATCAAAATTTGAATCTAATTCATCCATCTGCTCGATTGTTTTTGATATTGCCTTTAATCCCAATTCATTTGAAAATTTTACTAATTCATCACACTTGCTTTTTGTTCTATTGATAATTGTAATATCTCTAGCATTTTCTTTTTGAAATCCTGCTACAATTGCTCTTGCTGCTCCTCCTGCACCAAGTAAAAGAATTCTGGAATTTTTTATGTTAATTTCTTTTCTTTTAATTGGTTCTAAGAACCCATCCATATCTGTGTTAAATCCTCTTAGTATTCCATCATCGTTAAGAACTGTATTCACTGCACCAATTTTTTTACAATTTTCATCAACATCATCTAAATATCTCATCATTTCAATTTTATGAGGAATTGTTATGTTAAACCCGGCAATTTTGATTTTTTTTAATGATTCTATACCTGTTGCTAAATCTCCTTGAATTACTCTATATGCGATATACGTGCATTCCATTTCCAATTCTCTATATGCCGCATTATGGATTGTTGGGGATAATGAATGCTCAATTGGATCACCAATTACGGCATATGTCTTCAACATATTTGCAATTATTTTTGGATTGATATAACCTATTCATTGGTAAAGAAAATTTTCATAGCAAAAATTAATTCTACCAAATATGAAAATAAGTATGCATAAACTTCCTTTCTTGATAATTTTAACAGTCGGAATTTCCTTTATTCCTCTCTCATTCTCTGAAGACATTCCTGAATGGGTAAAAAATAATGCTTCTTGGTGGTCTGAAAGGCAAATATCTCAAACTGAATTTACTAACGGTCTGGAATTTTTAATAAATGAAGGAATTATCTATATTCCTCCAACAGAAATCGGTACTCCTGGACCTGATAAAATAATACCTGATTGGGTTAGAAATACTGCTGGATGGTGGGGAGATGGTAAAATCCCAGATTCTGGATTTATTAACGCAATGAAGTATTTGATTGAAATTGGACTTATTGAAGTTGATGCATCAAGTCCTGAAGCAATTGAAAAAGAAACCATAGAAGAAATCCCTGAAACTATCGAAACAACTGGAGTACCATTAATTTTGTTACTTGAGGGATATGATACAGTGACACCTGAAAAAAGATTTGTTTTAGATGTTTTGGTGTTTGATGCTGAAATGTATCCTCAGGCTTCTCCAACATTCAATAGAAATTCATCATATACTGTTGATGGAGTAAATGTAGAAATAGAATTACACAATGAAGAAGGATTGATTCATACTTTTTCCGGAACTACCAAAGATGGATTTTTCAGATATCAGATACTAGCACGTGAAACCACTCAGGATGGTACACTTTGGATGATAAATAATCTGTATACTGTTAATGTTACTGTATCATTAGATGGTCAATCTAACGAAAAGATTCACCAATTCTATGGAATTTCAAATTACGATAAAGGTTAGTTCTCTAAAGATTTTATCTCATCAACGCTAAATTGTCCTGGAGCAATTGCCTTACCTAGAGATACATACGTAAATGGACTTCCTAAATGTAAACATAATATTCTTGAGAATTTACCTTGTTCTCCCATACAAAATGCAACAGTTTTAGTCTTTGATTCGTTGGAATAGAGTGATAGTAATCTTGATGCATCTGATACATTCTTTGCGACTGTCACAATTTTCACTATATTTGAAAATTTTTTCATTTTGTTAAATCTAGATTTTAACTGTGATTCATTAGGTGTTTTCTTAAAATCATGCCATGAAATCAATAATTTACACTTGGTTTTCTTCAAATATAATGCAAGTTTTCTATCTTTTTGAATTGTATTAAATTCAACATCCAGCAAAAATGGATTATACTCTGCAATTAGTCGTAAAATTGATTTTCTTTCATCTTCTTTCCCAATGAATAATCCTCCTTCTGATTTTGGACGTAATGTACATACACATCTTGATAGACTTTTCTTAGAATTTTCCAAAACAATTGGAATATCTGATTTTTTTAAATAATCAAATCGTATCTCTGCAAAATCTGATTTTGAAAGTGCTTTTTTTAGAATTATCTTGAGTTTCTTTGGATTCTTCTCGCCAATTGATACGCAGGTCTTATACTTCATTATTTTTCAAGAATATACTCGTCAGCTACTTCCATTCCGAAGTGTCTTCCACTTGCCTCTTTCGAAAATGCCAAAACTGAATCCCCTTTTTTGAGATGTGTTACTGATACCAGCTGTCCATTTGCCTTGACAAATCGTATAGTCTCTGCATCTTGTGCTATAATTCCTCCTATCTCGTTTCCAATTTTTGCTTTAATCAATAACATTGGTCTTTTTTCAATTTTACATCGACCGATAGCTGCTCTTCTTGCCTTTCCTTTAGAATTGAGAATCAATACTTCACTACCTGTCTCTAATTCTGATAGATATTTTGTATTTCCATCCGGTGATAATGTGTAACAGTGAACTGCTCCTGCATTAACCCTAAATGGTCTTGGTGATGTAAATGATGATCCAACTGATTCATTGTGAACTAAAAACATGAAATTGGCTCTACTTCCAATCAACATCCCTTCTCCCTTATGCAACATTGATGCTGTATCTACACAAACTCGTTCACCATCTCCTACTTCTTGAATTTCTGTAATCTTTGCAGTTTTCAAATCAAAACTCTTTGTCCCCATATTCACCAACGTTTCTTCTACTTCCCCTACGGAACCTGTTTGAAATATCACCCCGTCAACTCCTACATCCAAAATAGAAAACATTTTTCGAACTTCTTTTTGATTTTTAGCTATTGTGAAGATTTGTGTGTGAATTTTATGTAATTTTGCTATGATATTCTCTAAAGGAATTATTTTCCAATCTTTTACTTCAATAATGACAAAATCAAGACCTTTTTTTGCGGTTTCATAAACCCCATCAATATCCTTGTTTGATAGAATTTTGAACTGCTTTCCAATTTTTTTACCCTTTATCTTTTTACCATCTTTTCCAATTACAACATAATCTGCATTTGGTGTTGTAAACACAGTTTTCATTTTATTTTTTTTATCTGTGATAGTTTTAGGATCTGCATAGATGTGTTTCACACCTTCATTTTCTAAATTTTTTATAAATTTGGTTAATTGATTTTTTCCAACCTTTGGTTGAACAATCAAAAGTTTATCAGTTGCCAATTTTCTTTGCCATTTCTTTTGCAGTTTCTTTTCTGAAAATTATTCCTGCAAGTGCTTCTACCATTTTGTCTGGTGTTTTATGTGCAAAGATATTTCTTCCATATGTAACTCCTTTTGCACCTGCAGTCATTGCATCTTCAGTCATTTGTAAAATATCCAAATCTGTTTTTGATTTTGGACCACCTGCAATTACCACTGGAACAGGTATACTATCTGTTACTTTTTTGAATGAATCAATATCTCCTGTGTATAATGTTTTAACAATATCTGCACCACATTCCGCACCAATTCTTGCAGTATGTGCGACAATTTCTGGGTCATGTGGGTCTTTGACATTTTCTCCTCTAGGATACATCATTGCAAGTAATGGAACATTCCATTCATGACACTCTTCTGAAATTTTTCCTAACTGTTCAACCATCTCTGGTTCTTCCTTACCGCCAATGTTGATGTGTAGTGAAACTCCATCTGCTCCTAATCGTATTGCTTCTTTTACAGAACCTGTAAGCATTTTTCTGTTTGGTGCTAATGATAATGCGGTACTAGATGAAAAGTGGGCTAAAATTCCAACTTTAGTTGGTCTTGGTAATGTCTTGATAATTCCTTTGTTAATTATGATGCTTGTCAATCCATGATTTTCACATTTGTAAATTACGTCATGTGGTTTTTCTAATCCCTCAATAGGCCCATTGGAAATTCCATGATCCATTGGAATGCAAAGCATCTTACCTTTTCGCATAATCTTACTTAGTCGAATTTCTGTACCTGTTGCCATTAGTGATATCTTTGGTATACCATACTTAAAAATTGCCAAAAATGCAAATTTAGGCTCATTTTTTATCTAAGAATTAAATATTAATCTCAAACGATAGATTGTGATTGAGTCAATTAACGCAACAAATCCACTCTAGTGAAATTGGAGATATTCTAGAAAACTCCCTTAATGGTATTAGACCAAAAAAAGAAGATTATCTAAGATTACTGAAATCTGATGATGTGTATCTAATGGGATTAGTTGCTGGAAATATAACCCGAAAAAAATTTGGGAAAAAAGTATCTTTTGTAAATAACATTATTTTGAATTATACTAACGTCTGTATCACTGATTGTAAATTCTGTGCATTTTACAGACCTCCTAATCATGAGGAATCTTACACCCTAACTTTAGATGAAATTGAAGCTAGAGTGAAAACAGGTTGGGATATGTTCAAAATAAGACAAGTCCTAATTCAAGGTGGTCATAATCCAAAACTTGGAATTGAATATTATGAAGATTCATTTAAAATGATTCGTTCAAAATTCCCAATGGTTGGTGTACATGGATTATCTACATCTGAAATTGACATGATTGCCACTGTTGAGAAATCATCAACAAAAGAAATTTTATCAAGATTAAAAGATGCAGGATTACAATCTGTCCCTGGTGCAGGCGCTGAAATTTTAACTGATTCTGTTAAAGAAATTATTAGTCCAAAAAAAATTGACAGCGATGATTGGATTAGAATAATGAAGGAATCCTTTGAATTGGGTTTACCTGCTTCTGCAACAATGATGTATGGTCATGTTGAAACTGATAATGATATTGTAGAACATTATGATAAAATTGCTAAACTACAAAAAAATCTTAATGGATTTATGGCATTTATTCCATGGAGTTTTGAACCAAATAATACCTTAATGCAAAAAGAGGGAACCGTTACAACTGGTGCTGGAGGAATACAATTACTAAAAATGATTGCAATTTCTAGAATAATCTTTGATGGTTTAATTGATCATATACAATCATCTTGGTTAACAAATGGTGTTGGTATGGCACAACTAGCATTACAATATGGTTCTGATGATTTTGGTGGAACTTTAATTGGCGAAGAAGTTGTTTCTTGTACTGGCGCTCGCTCCACTGAATTAACTGACACACGAATCATTGATTCAATTAAGCAAATTGGTTATTCAGCTGAAGAACGTGATAATTTTTACGAAACCGTATCTATGCGTTAAATTCCATATTCAGACCATCTAGAATCCACTAACTTTTTAGTCTCATCATCAACCTGAACTTTTTCTTGAATTTCTCTCTCAAATCCTTCTTCTGCTGTCTTTTGTGTTGCATCTATTCCTAATTTTGAGCCTAGGTTTACCAATGGTGATGCTGGATCTAGAGTATCTGTTGGTGTTCTATCTATAATTGTAATATCTCTTGCAGCATCTGTTCTGGTTGTAATTGCCCAGATAACATCATTCATGTCATGAACATTTACATCTTCATCTACTACGACAAACATCTTTGTTAATGCTAGTTGTCCCATTCCCCATAAACCCATCATGACTTTTTTTGCTTGTCCTGGATATCTTTTCTTTATAGAAATTATTGCCAATCCTTGGAACCATCCTGCTGCTGGCATTTCAAAGTCTACAACTTCTGGATGGAACATTCTAATCATTGGTAAAAATGAACTTGCAATTACTTTGCCAATGTATGCATCTTCTAAGATTGGTTTTCCAACAACTGTTGTTAGATAAATTGGATTCTTTCTTTGCATAATTCCAGTTAATGTGAAAGTTGGAAATGGTTCTTTTGGTGTATAGTATCCTGTATGATCCCCAAATGGCCCTTCATCTCTGATATCTGCTGAATCAACATAACCTTCCAAAACAATCTCTGCATTTGCAGGAACCTCTACATCAATTGTTTTACATTTGACCATCTTGATTCCTTTTTTTCTTGTAATCCCTGCAAAAAGATATTTGTCTAACCCTTCTGGAACAGGGGCAACTGCTGAAAAAACTGTTGCAGGTTCTCCTCCAATTATAATTGCAACTTCTGTTTTGGTAGATTTTCTCATATCGTGATGTTCTGCCCCTCTCTTGTGTTTTTGCCAGTGCATTAAGGCATGAGTGCTATCTACAATTTGAATTCTATATACGCCTAAATTTCTAATTCCTGTTTCAGGATGTTTTGTTGCAGTTAAACCAAATGTAATGAATTTTCCTGCATCTTTATGAAATGATTTTAGAATTGGTATGTCATCAAAAGTAGGATTTTCCTTTATTACTTCAGTTACAGGACCGTTCTTTTCTAAACTTGGAAATGAATCACTCATTTTTGAGAGTTCGGGTAATTTTTTAATTTTATTTAACATTCCCTTTGGAATCTCCATCTTTGACATATCTGCAATTCTTTGTCCAATTTCAGTAAAGTCTGTCGTCTCAAGTGATAATTCCAATCTCTTCATTGAACCAAAAGCATTACCCAGCACCGACATATCATATCCTTTGACATTTTCAAACAGCAATGCAGGTCCTTCATCATACATTGTTCGACGTAAGATTTCTGCCAACTCTAATTCTGAATCAACTTGGGTAGAGATCCTTTTCAGTTCTCCAGCTTTTTCTAAAACATCAATTAATTCGTGGATATCTTCAATTGGCATGTGCTACACCTTTTCAAAAAGAAGGTATAAGCCTAACTCGATATTCAATTATGTCTCACAGCAAGAGTTTAATTCTCTTTTTTTGAATATGGTTTGTGACTGATTCGGACACATGTGGAGTTTGTAAGGGTGTTGGAAAAATTGAATTGATTGATTCTCAATGTCCATTTTGTAATGGCACTGGTGAAAACTCTACTGCTGCTGAAAGTTATATGAAATCACACATTTGCCAATGCATATTTCTTGATAGAAAGATGTGTCCAATATGTGGAGAGAAATGTCATCATGATACGCCACATAGACCAAAAATTAGAATTAGTCCGATAAATTAAGGCATAGGTGGAAGTTCGCTTTTTCTCCCATGTCCACCTGAACCAAATTTGCAGTAAAAACACAAATCTGATTGCATATGTGTTAGATGCTCGATCTGTATCGCTCCAATTTTTAATGCGATTTTTGTGAGAATTTTATATTTTAGTGGCATTGCTGGAATTACCTCTTTGATGTAAACTTGATAATGGTCTGGGCAAAACTTGAGTGTCACGCGTGCAGCATCAGATCCTGCTTCATTGACCTGTTTTGCAAAGTTGATCTGTTCTCGGATGTATTCATGTTTTGGACATGGACAATTTTTACCACCTGGATGTTTATAGGCTGGTGTATTTTTCCAATCAAAATCCGGATATTCTTTTTCGAAATCATCCATTCATTTACTATATTTGTATAATTAATAAAATTAGATCAATAATATGCTCATAGAAACATCATAAGCTAAATAAACACCTCAAATGAGGTGAAATTATGGCTACAGCAAAAAAGACAACAAAAAAGAAGTCTACAACATCAAAAAAAGATCTAGAAGCCAAAATTGCTGATTTAGAAGCAAAATTAAATAAATTAGCCGCAGCACAGGAATCAAAACCTGCTGAGGCAGCTCCTAAACCAGCTGAAACAAAGCCGGCAGAAACTGCAAAACCAAAACCAGCAGAAACTGCACCGGAACCAAAACCGGCAGAAACTGCAAAACCAAAACCAGCAGAA
>JAOMCX010000011.1 GCA_028345195.1 Candidatus Nitrosopelagicus sp. | reverse complement strand
CTCAATTGTAAAGTATGTTGTCTCTAAAGGAATTGGTTGGAATAGAATTCCCTCCATCTCTACTTTGATTTGATGTTCTCCGTTTGATGTAAATTCTACAGGAATTTTTACTGTACCGATAGATGTGTGTGTAAGTGGAATTGGCCCAAATGTATTTTGACCATCTTTGATAACTGTAATTCTATAATCGATATGTTCTTGAATTTTGTTAAATCCAGGTTTTATCCATCCGATGTGTAATTTTGAAACTTCGTTTGCTTTTGCTGGTGGATCAACTGTTAATCCGATGTTGAGTGTCCCATTTTCTGATGGTAAAATTTGCTCATACTCTTCTGGACTCTCTGCAAAGGCTGGCGCTAGGAATAAAGGAATTAACATTAGTCCTAAAAGATATTTCATAGTGAAAATCCATCTGAATATAATAAAAATGATCTCGTAATAATTATTGAAATTCATCGAATCATTAATAGGTGATTCAAGGCAAAAAATGGTAATTGTACTACAAAAGTTTCTTACTCATTGCAGCTGTCTGTGTAACTTTACCATTTCTAAGTGAAGATGCTTTTGGTCATGGTTTAGGTGGTGATGCTGCTCCTCCAATTAGTTTTGAAGGTATGGAGGTTACAATTTTCACACAATTAGATCCTGCTGATATGACTGCAGGTGAAGTTGATTCAGCAAATATCGCAATTCGTTTCTATGATATGTTAACTGATGAAAACTTGGAACAAGTAACATATCGTGTTGAAGTCTGGAGAAGCGGTGATCTTTTAGCTAGAAATTATTTCTACGATGATGATGGTGAACTAAATGTCGAGGTTAGACCAAAAGGTGATTGTTACGAAGCAAAGCCTTGGAAATGTACCGAATATTATGGTGAGGTACATGGAACCGCAGGTGGATTATTTGCAAGAGGTGATGGTCGCCCACTCATTGATGGACCAATCTTTGAAAAAGGTGGATTATACAATGTCAAAGTATCAATTGAAGGAGCAACTAGTCCTAGATCATTAGTTGCACAACCACTAAACTTTGACACATTTGTTAGTGTTGCACAAGACCAAAGTTTCTTTATTAAAACTGCAGAAGCTGCAGAAGTTCCTGTTACAGTGAAAACCTATTATGATGATGTAGAAAATTTTTCATTTAATCAAGGTAATAACGCAATATCATTTGACATGCCTTTTGATTGGGATCCTGAATATATTGAACTAGTTCAAATGGTTCATGAAGAGATTCGTGTACCTAAATCATTTGATCCATACAACCCTGAAACATCATTCAAGGGCTACGTAGATGGTGTTGAAGTTGATCAAAGAGTTCTAGTTATGGATCCATATTCATCTGAGACTGAAAACATTGTTCACTTTTTAGTTACAGGAACTGAATTACAAAGAATTAATGAACTCTTAGGGGAATCTCACTATTCATCTAAATCAATGAGTTTTGAATTAGTTCCAGAAGGAACTGTTAAGAAAAATTCTTTTGATATGTCATTTGATAATGGATACAAAGCAATCATAGCTTGGGATTCTAAATATGGCGCAGGAGATGAAATTCCATTTGAGTTTTCATTCTTTGATAATAACAATGGTTTAGTAAAAGATGTAATCTATGCATTTGGTTTGGTAAATCCACAAGGTGAACAATTCAATTTGGTTACCGGTGACAATCCTGAGCTATTTGTAGGTACAAAGTCAGTAGAGGGAATTGCTACTCATCTCATAACCATACCTGATGATAATATGTACACCTTGAATTTGGTATTAACCGGTGAAGGTTTCTCTAACTATGATGAATTTTTCCAGTCATCTCAAATGTTTGAGGTAGGAGTATCTACTAGTAGTTCATTTGTACCAACTCCGTCACCACAACAATCTGTTAGTATTCCTGATTGGGTAAAAAATAATGCAAAGTGGTGGTCTGATGGCGAAATTGATGATAACACATTTGCATCTGGAATTGAGTTTATGATAAAACAAGGAATTATCTCTGTACCAACTACATCTAGTGGTGCACAAAATGATAATGCAACTATTCCTGATTGGGTAAGAAATAATGCAGCATGGTGGGCTAATGGTGAAATTGATGATAACACATTTGCATCTGGAATTCAATTCCTAGTTAAAGAAGGAATTATCTCAGTTTAGACTTACCTGAAAATTCTTATACAAACCAAACAAACTTTGATTGATTCATGCTTCCATTAAGAGATGAAAATCCACATCCGCCAGGATTTAAACCAAAACTAACAATTGCACTAATCATTATCAATGTCATAGTATTTGGAATTGAGGTCACAATAACTGGTCAATTCATCGAGTTTTCAAATCGTGAAGCAATGAACATGTTTTTGACATGGGGTGCTGTTCCTGGATGTGTTACAGGTCAGATTGATGGAATCAATACCGGCGCTGAAATTATTAATTGTCCTGCAATTCCTGAACTGACTTTGATTACGTCAACGTTCATGCACGGAGGAATAATGCATCTCGGGGGAAACATGTTGTTTCTTTGGATCTTTGGTGATAACATTGAAGCAAAATTTGGTCGAGTAAAGTATATTGGAATTTATTTAATGTGGGGTGTTGGTGCAGGTTTAATTCACATTTATGGTGATGCAGGAAGTGGAATTCCTGCAGTTGGTGCATCAGGAGCTATAGCTGGAATTTTAGGTGCATACTTGGTAATGTTCCCACGAGCTAAGGTCATGACGTTTGTAATGTTAGGATTCTTCTGGCGCATGATGCACATTCCTGCAAAATTCTTTTTACCATTTTGGTTAATCTTCCAAAATTTATTGCCATTCTTCATAGGCGGTTTTGGTGTTGCGGGTGGCGGTGTTGCATTTTTAGCGCATATTGGTGGATTCTTTTTAGGATTAGGAGTTGGATATTTCTATAAAAAAACAAACCGTTCTGAGACTTATGGTTCTAGATATGGGTATAGAGACGACTGGCGTTAATTCAATCAATTAAATTATCACTCTTACAATTCCAATTCATGCCATACGTACACGTATCACTATATCCTGGTCGTTCTGAAGAACAAAAACAGGAATTTGCAAAGGCTGTCACTGAATCTGCAGTTGAGATTCTAAAAACAAAGAAAGAACATGTGATTATAGTCTTTGACGAAAACCCAAAAGAGAACTGGTTTCTTGCAGGAGACCAACTCTAAACTATCTTTTTATTTTCATAACTTTTAGATTAATCATGTCAAAAATTGCACTAGTTCAATTCAAAGCATCAACTGCAAAAGAAAAAAATCTCCCAAAAATTTTAGATTACATAAAACAAGCAGCAAAAAATGGTGCTGACATGTGTACCTTTCCTGAATACATGATGTTTTACACTACATCAAAACAAACAGCAAAACAAGTTGCACAAGAGGCTGAAACAATTAACGGTGAATTTGTATCTGCTGTTGCAGAATCTGCAAAAGATAACTCAATTGGTATAGTTGGTACAATGTATGAGAAGAGTAGAAAAAAAGACCGTGTGTATGATACATCATTTATCATAAACAAAAAAGGAGAAGTGACTGGAAAATATAGAAAAATTCACCTTTACGATGCTTTAGGCTTTAAAGAATCTGATAAAATGTCATCTGGTACAGAAATTCCATTACCGACAAAAACTTCTGTTGGAAAAATGGGAATGCTAATTTGTTATGATTTACGATTTCCTGAAATGTCAAGAACATTGGCATCATCTGGTACAGAAATTTTAGTTGTACCGTCTGCATGGGTGAATGGTCCTATGAAAGAAGAACACTGGTTAACATTAAACAAATCACGTGCAATTGAAAATGGTTGTTATGTGATAGCACCCGATCATTTAGGTCATGTATATTCTGGAAGAAGTTTAGCAGTTGATCCTTATGGTCGTATCTTACTAGATATGAAAAAACGTCAAGGAATTGGATATGTAAACATCTCTTTAGATAAAGTTCATGAAATAAGAAAAAAACTACCACTACTAAAGAATCGAAGAACAGACATTTACTCTGATTTTAAGATCTAGTTTTACATTTCATGTTAGCGCACTGTCTTCTCCACTCTTGTTTTCTTGTATATCTGAAAATTACAGTTGGCCATTGACACTCTGGACATTTAGTTTTTAGAACCTTTAGCATTGCTTTTTGTAAAAGTGGTGCTGATGCCTTACATCCATTTTGATAATTTGTACATCCAATGAATCGTTTCTTTGTTGTATTTGATTTGATTACTGATAATTGTCCCTTGTGACACTCTGGACATTCACAAATGCCTTCTTTCGGTGAATTTGTTCCTAAAATTGTATATTTTTTACTCTTTGCAGAAAATGAAACAAATCCTTTCTCATCATAGTATTGATCAATTTCTATCTTAAAATTTTCTATAATTTTTTTGGTTGACTTTGCTACATTCCGTTTTTCTGATTTTGTAACAGAAACTTGGATCTTTTTTCTCACATCATTTAAGATTGATTCAAGTTTATGAAATTACTTGATCAATTTTTATAGGGACTAGGTCAGCAATTTTTCGTGGAAAGAGAAAGCGTTTGTGTTTTAGGCGGAGGTAGTACAAAATATGGTAAACTTGATGATAGTATATCTGATATTACTTTACAAGCATCTGTTGGTGCAATTGAAAGTGCAGGAATTGAACCTAAAGAGATTGAAGCAGGTTACATTTCTAATGTATTTGGTGTAGCAGACAAGCAGGTTCACTTAGGCCCGGTAGTTATGAGTAATCTAGGAATTTCTGAATGTCCATCATTATCAATTGAATCTGCATGTGGCAGTGGTTCTGTTTCTTTTAGAGAAGCATTTGCAAATGTTGCAGCAGGATTTTATGATGCAGTACTAGTTACAGGAACTGAAAAAGTTACTCACACAGGTACTGACTGGACTACAACTTACTTTTCTTATTGTTCTGATTTCTTTTATGAAGGCCAAGCAGGTGCATCATTTCCTGGTTTGTTTGCATCAATGGCACGTGCATATTTACATGAATTTGATGCAACTGAAGAGGATCTTGCAAGCGTTGCAGTAAAAAATCATGAAAATGGTGTATTAAATCCTAAAGCACACTTGAGAAAAAAAATTAGTATTGATGATGTAATGAACTCTGCAGTAGTTGCTAGTCCTTTAAAATTATATGATTGCTGTCCATTTTCTGATGGTGCAAGTTCTGTTATTTTATGTAATGAAAAATTTGCTAAGGAACATTCAAAAGATTATGTCAAAGTAATTGGTTCTGGCCGTGGAGGTTCTCCTGCAGCATTACAAGGACGTGAACAATTAACAACTATACCTAGTACAAAAATTGCAGCAGCTGCTGCATACAAAATGGCAGGAATTACTGCAAAAGATGTTGACTTTGCTGAAGTTCATGATTGCTTTACAGTTGCAGAAGTAGTTGATAGTGAAGACTTGGGCTTCTTTGAAAAAGGTACAGGTGCAACAGCTGCAAGAAACGGTGAGACTAAACTAAACGGTTCAATTTCTATTAATCCATCTGGTGGCTTAAAATCAAAAGGACATCCAATAGGTGCAACCGGTGTTGGACAAGTTGTTGAAGTATACGAACAATTAACAGGAAAATCTGGTGAACGAACCGTTAACGATGCAAAAATTGGATTGACACAAAACTTTGGTGCAACTGGAGCAAGTTGTGCAGTTCATGTGTTTGAAAGTGTGTAAATTGTCTGCAAAACCTGAATTCATAGAAGCAGCAAAGGCTGGTAATATTTTAGCTAGGAAATGTAGCAAATGTGGTGAGATTCTTTTGGCAACTGTTTATTATTGTAAATCATGTGGAAGCAAAGAATTTGAAGATACTATTCTAAAAGGAACTGGAAAAGTTGTGACATATACAATAATGACCGTTCCTCCAGCGGGATTTGAAGAATTGGCTCCATATGCTTGGGTTGTAATGGAATTAGATGATTCAGGCATAAGAGTATCTGGCTTTTTAGGTAAAATACCAACTCCTGAAGATTTACCAATTGGAACTTCTGTCAAAATTACGGGATTTGACGAACGTGGAATTGTCTTAGAAAAACAGTAAATCATTTTTATTGAATTTATTAAAAAAATTTTTCATAATTTTTAATTGTCATTCAAAAATTGATCTATTATGTCAGTAGAAGTTGTTTGTGGAAAATGTGGAGAAAAAATCTCTACAATGAAAATGTTAAAGTCTGTCAAAGATGTTCTAAAACATTACAATAACAAGTGTCCATCATGTAATCAAACTCTGTCAACGTCAGAATTTTCTTTAGATGTTGAAGAGAAATGATCTTTTTTATTCGATGTACTAGTGACAACAAGCCTTAATACCTAATTTCTTCTTTACAAATTCAATGGGGAAGCAGGACGCAGATTTTGAAGAAGAATTAGATATGGATGTCGATGCTGGCGTCGACGACGATGATGATCTAGATCTTGAAATAGATGATGGTTCTTCAGGAGATGGACGTTTACAATCTACATCAAAACGTGTTAGAATGATCTTCTCTGTTATGGCTAGTCCAAACAGAATCGATATTTTGAGAATCCTAAATTCTAAAGGTCCTTTGACCTATTCTGAGCTAAAATCCCTGGCAGGCTTTAAATCAAAAAAGGAAAGTGGAAAATTTGCTTATCATCTAAGAAAACTACTCAGACAATCTCTTGTTGCATTAAATAAATCTGAAAGACGTTACACTATAACAAATCTAGGAAAATTAGTCCTTAGTCTAGCAAGACAAATCGAAGAACGTTCTATTATTGAGAGTGGAAAAATGTATGTTCGTACATCACATGATTCAATTGAAGAGTTCAATTCTGATAAAATAATTCAATCACTAGTTCGAGAGGGAAGTCTTCCACTCGAATTATCACAAAAAATTACCGAAGAAGTAGAAAATAGAATATACAAATTCCAAACTACGTACCTTACCGGTTCATTAATTCGTGAAATGGTAAATAATGTACTATTAGAGCATGGTCATGAAGAATATAGAAATAAACTGGCAAGACTTGGCATGCCTGTATTTGAGGTTCAAGAAATGTTCACTAATGTTGAAAATATTCGAAATGGTGTTGAAGACGTACTTTTCACTAGTGGAAAAAACACCCTGGCTGAATATTTACTCACAAATACACTACCAAAAGATATAGCTGATTCTCATTTATCTGGAGAGTTACATATTTCTAATCTTGGTCTGTGGTCACTAATTCCTGATACTATATTTCTAAATCTTAAAGAACTAATCGATGATGGAATTGATCTCAAAGGTAAATGTCCAGATGTTACGCGAGTTTCTTCACCAAAAACATTTGATGATTTGAGAAAACTACTACCAATGATCTTTAATTTGGTATCAAAAGAATCATCACAAGAAATAGTAATTGATGATCTAACTACCGTACTAGGAAAGTTCTCAAAGAGTACTGATGACGTTGAAAAAATGCTTGTCGATGTTTTCACAATGTCATCTACATCTACTAGTTTAGATAAATCACCAACAATACTATCTTTTAGAATACCACTTTCAGGTGATAAAAAATTAATCAATATAATTTTCTCAGCATACAATACTTTTCTTAAATCCACTTCTGCACCAAAAATAGGTTTAGTTATTGATTATGAAAAAGGTAAAGTTATAGATCATTCGCAAATACTTGCACAAACTGTGTCATTGGGTGGCAATATAACATTCTCAAAAGGCACATGTTCAACTAATGCAATTAAAAATTCAAACAAAACTCCTGAACCATCAATTAAACTAGGATCATTAACCATTAACCTTCCACGTTTAGCACTAGAATCAAGTAAGGATGAAACTTACTTTAGAGCTAGACTTGTTTTATTAATGAAACCTGCAATTGCTGCAATGGCAACTCGCAAAAAAGATGTATCAGATCTAATTAGACGTGGTGTAAATCCAATCTTAGCAGAAAAAACACAATTCATGCAAAAAAATAACACATCCATAGTTCTAAATTTTGTTGGACTAAAAGAAGCAGTACATAAAATACTTGGACATAAGGAAGACAAAGAAGGAAAAGAAATTTTGAATAAAGTTTTAGAAACGGCTGTTGATATTGCACATAAAAAAGGTCAAGAAATGGGAATCGATGTCTCTATTTCTATGGTTGATAGTGATGATCTAACAAGATTTGTTACACTTGACAGTGAAAAGTATGGTAAAAATTCTATAATGGATGTTCTAGAAGGGGATCTTTATTCTCAGGGATTAGAATTAAACTCTTCAGAACTTGGAAAATTAACTGCTAAAAGCGAGATCATAACTGACTGTAATAAAATCTCAAAAATATTAGATGGGGGCGTACTTGTCAAATTGCCATTTGATCCAAAAGCAAAAGAACTTGACATTCAAAAAGCAATTGAGAAAGCTTCTTCACTAATTTCGTCATTCAAGCCAATAAAATAAATTAATCCGTATTTTCTAGCCACAAAAATTTTAATTTTATTTTAGTTTTTGTTATTGTACTAATTTTAAAACGAAATTCGTTTCGATCATTTTATGATCTACTGGTAAAATCTTTATTTTGATATTGGCACTATGAAAATTACTAAAACGAAGTTTTTCGTACCGTTGTGAAATTAATTTACCCATTGTTAGAAAAATAATTGCCAAAGAGTTTTTTAGCTCATCAGTTTAACATGTACTTGGGGATTATAATTGGTTGAAAATTCACAGATAGAGTCATCTTTCGCAGAAATTCGAAAGAGAAATGGAGACACAACAAAGTTTGATCAGGATAAAATCACAAACGCGATCTATAAAGCATTACTTGCAACAAGCGAAGGCGATCGTGACCTTGCACAAAACTTAACAAATGGAGTTTTAGGTAAATTATCATCTCAAGGGTTTGGTACTGAAAATCCACCTAGCGTAGAAGACATACAGGATATGGTGGAATCCACTTTGATAGAGCAAGGACACAGTGAAATCGCAAAATCATATATCTTGTATAGACATGAAAGACGAAAGATTCGTGATGAGAAAATGAAGGTTCTTAATACTAAAGTTCTGGATCCTGTTTCAAAAGAATTTGATCTTAACTGTCTGAGAGTATTAGCATCTAGATATCTATTCAGAAATAATAAAAATGAAATTACCGAAAGTCCAACTCAATTATTTGAAAGAGTTGCAGTTTTAATTACAATTGGTGACCTTTTACATGATTCTTCCATATTCAACCAAGCAGGAAATACGCCACAAAATATTGAAGAGGCAAAAGAATATCTTACAAAATTAGATCAATTCAACTACAAATTTAAAATCGATGAATATTATCTTAATCAATATCATTTTAGAGGTTTAGTAAATGGCTATATCGACATTGCACAAAAAGGACAAGCGAAGATTAGCTTTAAAGATCTGTTAACAAAACTTGCAGCAAAAGAATTTACTGATTATGGTGCAAGAATCACAGAATACTTTGATCTAATGGTTAACCAAGTATTTTTACCAAATTCACCAACTATGATGAATGCTGGTGGACGTCTTGGACAATTGTCAGCATGTTTTGTATTAGGAATGCCTGATGACATGGGTAAAATTATGAAAACTACTTCTGATGCAGCATTAATTTTTAAATCCGGTGGCGGTGTTGGAATAAATTATTCAGAACTAAGAGAAGAAGGCGATATTGTTGCATCAACATCTGGAGTTGCTTCCGGACCTGTATCATTCATGAATATTATCAATACTGTAACTGATGTCATTAAACAAGGAGGAAAAAGAAGAGGTGCAAACATGGGAATTATGGATGTATCCCATCCAGATATTGAGAAATTCATTACTAACAAAACAGAACCTGGTGTTCTAGAGAACTTTAATGTCAGTGTTGGTATTTGGGGTGACTTTTGGAGTGCACTTGTAGATAGTGACGACGGTGCATATACACTTCGAAGTACTAGAGATGACAGTCCTGTGCGTGAAATCAATGCACACCATCTAATTGATCTTATTGCAACGTCTGCATGGAAAAGTGCAGAACCCGGTTTAATTTTCTTTGATTTAATTAACAAGTATAATGTATTTGCTAAAGCACGTGGTGGACCGTTACGCGCAACAAACCCATGCGGTGAACAAAGTTTGTATCCTTACGAATCTTGCAATTTAGGATCTATTAATTTAGCAAATCTCACTAAAAGAACTGCAGATGGTCAATACGAATTTGATTGGCAAAAATATGAAGAAATTGTTAGAAAAACAACTCGTTTCCTAGATAATGTAATTGATGTGAATCATTATCCAGTTCCAGAGATTAATGTTGCATCAAAAGAATCACGAAGAATTGGTCTTGGTGTAATGGGTGTTGCAGATTTATTATACAAATTAAGAATTCCATACAATTCTAAAGAGGGTTACGAGTTTATGGGCAAACTATCCGAAGCCTTATCCTATTACTCGATGGAAGAAAGTGTTGCTTTGGCACAATCTCGTGGAGCATTCCCACTTTGTTCAAAGACAGAATATCCTGAAGGTAAAATCCCAATTGCTGGCTATTACGAAAAACCAAAACAACGACATTATTATGATTGGGACGCTCTAATTTCAAAAATTCAGAAACATGGAGTTAGACATGTTCTTACAACAACTGTTGCACCAACCGGAACATTATCGATGTTAGCAGATTGTTCAAATGGAATGGAACCAACATTTGCTCTTGTATTTGAAAAACGCGTTACAGTTGGAAGATTCTTCTACACAAATAAAATATTTGAAGAAGTTCTAAGAGAAAACGGTCTTTACAGTGAGGAATTGTTAGCAAAAGTCGCTGATAATTATGGCTCGGTTAAAGGAATTGATGAAATTCCAGAATGGATTCAAAATATCTTTGTCACGGCTATGGATATACACTGGACTGATCATCTAATGGCTCAAGCAGTATGGCAAGACTGGATTGGAAATGCAATTGCAAAAACAATCAATATGCCAAATGATGTATCTGCAGAAGATGTTAAAGCAGCATATCTATTAGCACATGAATTAGGTCTCAAAGGAATTACAGTTTATCGTGATGGTTCAAGACATAAACAAGTTCTTCATATGACTGGTGAAAACTCTCAAAAAACCTTTGAAGTTACAGCAACTGATTATTTACATGACTACATTACAAATAACATAAAAAATCCATACATCCTAAAACAAATCAATGAAGCACTCAAAGTGACACCTCCACAAGAAATTCCACATGAAAACCGTGTTGTAGCAGAGCCTGATATTGAAGAAAAATTGTGTCCAACTTGTAAAAATACACTTGTTTTAACTGAAGGATGCCACATCTGTATTGAATGTGGATATAGTGGTTGTACATCTGGATAATAAAATAACAACATTTTAGAATACAAACCAGTTTCAGAACATATTGAATAGTAAAATCATTGGAATTGTAATCTTGGTTGTTGCGATAGGTGGGGCATCTGCTTATTTTTTAACAAAAAGTGATTCAGTTGACACCAATTCATTTCCAAATCAATCAATTTCCCAAAACGAAAAAATTAGTTTAGTCATTAACACAATTAATCCTCCAAAAAGCATAGATGATATAGAAGAAGCATACAAAGTTGCATCAACATCTGGAGCTGGAAGAACAAATTTGTATGTACATTGGAATCAGCTTGAACCTGAAAAAGGAAATTTTGATTGGCGTGTTACTGATATTATGATGAAATTAAATGAAAAATATAATTTCAAAACAACTCTTTTCTTTTCGGTAATCAACGCTGATAGATTAGGTCCATTTCCATCATGGATGGGTAACCAAGCATTAGGAGAAACGTTGGAAGATGAAACAATTCGTATATTGGATTCAATTCTTACTAGATATGAAAACATAGATTATGTAATATTTGCCGGAGATGTAGACTATCATTTTCAAAGAGCGAGTGGTTCTATCCCAACATATATTGAATTTTTTGATGACGTTTATTCAGAAATTAAATCAAAACATCCTGATGTAAAAATTGGAAATAGTATGTCACTTGAAAATATTTTAAACAAAGGGATGGAACCTGGTGGTTCATTTGAATTGACACCAAAATTAGAGATGGGTGATTTTATAGCTCTTTCATACAAACCTACTGATACTGTTGGAGACATAAATCGAACTCCAGAAGAAGCTATAGATGATCTAAAACAATCTATTGAAATATTCCCTTCTTATCCAATAGCATTTTTTGAAGTTAGCTGGAGTACATCAGATTTTGTGAATGGAAATAATGATGATCAAGCAGACTTTGTTAAATCAAGTTTAAACTTTTTTGAAGAAAATGAATCTAAAATAGAATTCTTTACAATATCCAGATTATTTGATAAACCCAAGGGAAGTTGTGTTTCTCAAGATATTCAATCCATAGATGGTTCTGGTTTTAGTAGTAACTCATTTCGTCTTGAACGAGTAGACGAATACGTTTGTAATTCCGGTCTAATTGACACAAATCAAAATGAAAAACCTTCATGGACACAATTAAAAATAAATATTCCTAAATGATGAAATGCTTACTATAATTTTAGCAGAATCATCACTTGAATTAATTCCTCCAGAGTTATCTCACCATCAATCTGTGTTGGCATATTCAAAAAAATTCAGAAAAATAATTTCAAATACTTTGTTAGATAATTCTTGGCATTTTGGAGCTATGAAAGGATTAAAAAATGAAATTAAGCGTGGAAGGCCAGATATCGTACATTTAACATTATTATCAATTTGTACATCTCCTGCATTTTATGAAAATAAAATTAAATTATTTGTTCATACTGTAAATAATGAAATTATTTCAATAAATAATAATACCCGTTTACCAAAATCATATCACCGATTTCAAGGATTAATGGAAAAATTGTTTCTTACTAAAAAAATTGAATCGGAAACTGAAATTTTAATGGAAATGGAAAATTCTTCTCTATCTAAATTAATATCTAAAATTAAACCTGATGAGGTAATTGCACTAACAACTGAAGGCCAAAAGACCACTTTTGAAAAATTAATTCATCAAACTAAAGAAAATTCATGCATCTTAATAGGTGGATTTCAAAAAGGGCATTTTAATGAAGAAAATCAAAAAATAATTGAAAGAGCATTTTCAATTCATGATTCTTCTTTAGAAGCACATCTTGTAGCAAGTAGACTTGTCTATGAATACGAAAAAACCATTTTTATTTAGGTAATTTTTTTTTAATCCTTATGCAGTCATAGTATAGCCTGGTTAGTATTCGGGGTTTCCAACCCTGTGACGCGGGTTCGAATCCCGCTGACTGCATCTATTGATTTATTTCTAAATAATTCTAATACATTACACTATGAAAAACTCGAAAAAACAGATAGCGATAAAACGTATGGAAATTCTATTTAACAATGCATTATCAAATGCAAAAAATAATCCTGGGTTAGCTCAAAGACAGGCTGAAATTGCTAGAAAGATTAGCTTGAAATTTAAGATTAAGATGCCATTTGAAATTAGTTCAAGTTTTTGTAAAAAATGTAAACAATTCATAGCTCCTGGGATCGCATCGAAAATTCGTCTTGGCTCAAAACCAAAGTCTATACGAATAACATGTTCATACTGTAACCACACATATCGGAAGATTATTTCTCAATGATTTATAAGACGATTATCGAGATTTTTTGCAATGGCTAAAGTTTACGATGTACCGCAGCAGGAATTTATCTCAAGACTTACTGAGATATTGAAAAATGAAGAGATTCCTGCACCTGTTTGGTCATCTTTTGTCAAAACTGGATCACATGCAGATAAACCTCCACAACAACCTGATTGGTGGTATACTAGATGTGCATCAATAATGAGAAAAATATACCTTCATGGTCCTCTCACTGTAAATGATCTTAGAACAATTTACGGTGACGGTAAACGTAAAATGTATTATGGTGCACGTCATCATAGAGATGCTAGTGGTGCAATAGTTAGAAATGCAATTCACGGATTAGAAAAATTGGGCTATCTTGAACAAGTAGAAAAAAAAGGTAGAGTTGTTAGCCGTCAAGGAATGCAAAAGTTAGATAAACTTGCAACTGAAATTTTAGCAGAATTAATTCAAACAACTCCAAAACTAAAAATTTATTCTTAGTGTTAGAAATGAGTGAACCAGCACCTGATCCAAATAATCAACCAAACGAGGATCAAGTTAATGCACAAAAAGACATGCTACTAAAACAAATTCTAAGTTCTGAAGCTAGATTGAGATTAAATAATGTCAAAATGGTTAAACCTGATCTAGCAAATATGGTTGAAAATTATCTGTTAGGTCTTGCTAGTCAAGGTAGATCTCCTGGTCAAATCACAGACGATCAATTAAAACAAATTCTTCTATCTGCTCAACAACCAAAAAAAGATTTTAAAATCAATAGAATCTGATCTCAAAAAAATATAATTAGGGGTAAATCAGGCTGAAGTTATGAAAGCAGTTGTTTATCGTGAATACGCACCTGATGACGATTATGCAAAAATCCTCAAGGTCGAAGACATTGATTCACCAAAGCCAAAACCAGATGAGGTAGTTTTTACAAATAAAGCATCTGCTCTAAACTATAATGATATTTGGGGAATGAGAGGTGTTCCAATCGCAATTCCTCTACCACACGTTTCCGGTTCTGATGTTGCAGGAGATGTTATTGCAGTTGGTGAAGATGTAAAAGGTTTCAAAGTTGGTGATAGAGTTGTTTCTCATTCTAATTTAGCATGTAGAGTTTGTAGTGCTTGTACAAGTGGAAGAGAATTCGATTGTACACGAAGACAAGTTTGGGGTTTCCAAACCGGCCCACTATGGGGTGCATACAGTGAAGAAGTTCATTTACCAGAAGTTAATGTTTCACATATTCCAGAAGGAGTATCATATGAAGATGCAGCAGCAGCATCCATGACAATTTTAACCTCATGGCACATGTTAGTTGGAAGAGCAAAAATTACTCCAGGTCAAACCGTACTTGTTATGGGTGGTGGTTCTGGTGTCGGAAGTTTTGCAATTCAAATTGCTAAATTATACAACTGTGATGTTATAGCAACTGCTAGTCCTGACAAACTTGATAAATGTCTTGAATTAGGTGCAGATCATGCAGTAGATCATAGACAAGAAGACTGGAGTAAACAAGTCTTCAAAATTTCAAAAGAAATTGCTAAAACAAAAGGTCAAGCACCAGGAATTGATTTATCATTTGATCATATTGGTGAAACTCACTTTAACAAGCAACTACAATTGCTCAAATATGGTGCAACTCTAGTTTCATGTGGCGCAACAACAGGCTATGATGCCAAAATCGATCTTAGACACATATTTTTCAAAGGAATTAATGTTCTAGGTTCAACACAAGGAACAAAGGCTGAACTTGATGAAGGTCTATACTGGATGGGTCAAGGAAAAATTAAAGCCGCAGTTGACTCAGTTTATACATTTGAGCAAGCAGCAGAGGCTCACACAAAAATGCTATCTGGTAAGTTCTTCGGCAAAATCCTTTTGAAGCCTGAAGGCGCATAGTCATTTAATGACAAATCTTTTTCGAAGTCTAATTTTTGTACCCGGAAATAATCCACGATTCTTAGAAAAAGCAAAATTACTTTCTGGAGATATTGTTTGTTTTGATTTAGAAGATTCTGTACCTGATAAAGAAAAACAAAATGCTAGAACTTTAATCGCAAAAAAATTGAAAGAGCGTAAAGATTTCAAAGCATCAGTCTTTGTTAGAACTAATTCACCACAATCTGGAAAAGTTCCTAGTGATTTAGAAAAAATTGTTCAAAAAGGGTTGGATGGCATAGTAATACCAAAAGTTGATTCAGCAAAAGAACTGAAAAAAATTGAAAAAATTATCTCAAGCTTAGAAAAGAAAAGAAAATTAAAAAAAATTCGTCTAATTCCATCTATAGAATCTGCTTTAGGCGTGATTAATTGTTATGAAATTGCATCATCAAGTAAGAGAATTGATGCTATAGTATTTGGAATATTTGATTTATTGAACGATATGCAAATTGAATATACAAAAGGAAATCCTTTAGGTGGAAAATATTCTAGATACAAAGTACCTGTTGCAGCAGCTGCAGCAGGAGTTGCAGCTATAGATGGAATTTGGCAAGAAATTAAAGATGAAAAAGGTTTAGAGAAAGATTGTAAACTTGGAAAAGAATTAGGCTATTCGGGAAAAAGCATCATTCATCCTGATCAAATTAAAATAACTCATAAAATATTTTATCCTAACTCCTCAGAAATTTCTTGGTCTAAATCAGTGGTCAAAGAATATGAAAAATCAACAAAGAAGGGAAAAGGCGCAATCGTGATTGATGGAAAAATGATTGATGAAGTTCATTATAAACGGGCTAAAACATTACTAGAAATTATCTAAACATTATTTATACAGAAAATATGTGATGTAGTATGTTTACTGGAATAATTACTAGTACTGGAAAAATTAAAAAAATAGAACAAAATACAAAAAATCGTAGTGCAATCAAAGTATCTGTTGATCTTGGTAAAGATTCAAAGGGATTGAAAATTGGTCAAAGTGTTGCATTAAATGGTGTATGTCTTAGTGCAACAAAAATTGTAAAAAATATTTCTACATTTGAAATGATTGATGAAACAATGAAAAAAACAGATTTGGGAAATCTTAAGGTTGGAAGTATTGTTAATATTGAACGAAGTTTGAAAGTTGGTGAAAGATTAGAAGGACATTTTGTATTAGGTCATGTGGATGGTGTTGCACAAATTAAAAAAATAGAAAAAAAACCAAAAGAAGTAAAAATTTGGTTTAAGATTCCAAAAAATTTAAAAAAGTATGTTGTTGAAAAAGGCTCCATTGCTTTAGACGGAATAAGTCTAACAGTTGTTGATGTAAAAAATGACTTAGGTTCTGTTTGTCTCATTCCACATACAATTCAAATTACTAATTTTAAAACAAAAAATATTGAAGATAAACTAAACATCGAGACTGATGTATTAGGAAAATACATTTTAAAATAAATACCATCTACCAATTTATTGGTAATAACAATAAATCTAGTAAACTTTATAATAACTAAAAATCCATTTTTTTCTATGACCTTTGATTCTGCACTTTCGTCATTAAAACAAGGTGAGTTTGTAATGATTCATGATTCTGATGGTCGTGAAAATGAAATTGATATGGTAGTTGCAGCAGAGTTTGTAACACCTGAACATATTGTCAGAATGAGAATGTATGCAGGAGGTTTACTCTGTCTTGCAATTGATAATTCACTTGCAGAAAAATTACAACTGAAATACATGCATAACATGTTATCTTCCTCAAATGAACTTGATGAAGAATCTAAAAAAATGATTATGGGAACTGCTCCATATGGTGATCATCCAACATTTTCAATTAGTATTAATCATAAACAAACCTATACTGGAATTACTGATAGAGACAGAGCATTAACTATCAAAGAAATGTCAACATTATACAAAAATGAAAATCCAAAACAATATTTCAATTCAACTTTTAAAACTCCTGGACATGTTCCATTATTGATTGCATCAAATGGTCTTCTCTCTTCTAGAACTGGTCATACAGAAATGTCAGTATACTTGGCTCAATTAGCAAATCTTTCTCCAATTACAGCTATATGTGAAATGATGGATTCTGAAACATATTCTGCATTATCTGTCGATAAAGCAGAAAAATATGCAAAAGAAAATGCAATTCCTTTCATTGATGGTAAAGAATTACTTGAATTTGCTAAGGTGAATTAATTTTGAAAATTGCAATAGTGGTAGCAGAATTTAACCAAAAGATAACATCACGTATGTATGATGTTGCATTAGAAACTGCAAAAAAACTCAATGTTGATGTTGTACATACAAGTAATGTTACAGGAATTTTTGATATGCCATTAGTCATTGACAAGTTATTACAAAGAAGTGATATAGATGCTGTAGTAACTTTGGGTGCAGTAATTAAAGGTCAGACAAAACATGATGAAGTAATTGCACATTCAACTGCAAGAAATATAGCTAAATTATCACTCAAACATCAAAAACCTGTTTCACTTGGAATTTCAGGCCCCGGTATGCAGGTAAGACAAGCATATGCAAGAATAAGACCCGTTTCTGAAAATGCTGTCAATGCTGTAGTCAAAGTATACAATGAGATTAAGGAAATAGAAAAATGATTCAATTAACAATAATGAAAATCACAGGATATGGACCTTGGACACTAACTTTAGGATTTGATCGTGAACATGAATTACAAATGTTACAATCAAAATTATACAACAAGCTTCAAGAATTATTCTCAAAGAAAAATTGTCTAGTATTTCTCAATCGTTCTGATGAATACTTTGCAGTCACAAATGGCCTTTCACTTGATGATCACGTAGCAATACAAAAAGAATTAGAGTCATCTTTTGATATCAAACTCTCAATGTCAATTGGCTATGGAGAAAATCCATACGATGCAAATTTAGATGCATATGAAGCAAAAAAATCTCAAAAATTCCTTAATGAACAATATTCTATTTTTGGAACATTAAATGGACATTCAGAACATTCTGTTACTGTAATGCACTTGGATGTTGATGATATAACATCTATAAGAAAAAAGAGCATGTCTCCATATGATACTTCTTCATTGATGTTCAAAATTTATTCAAGAATGTCTGAATACTTTCTTTCAAAAAATTCACTTACATTTTTCATGGGTGGTGATAATTTCATGGTTGTAACAAACTCTGAATTCAAAACTTTTGCAAAAGATTTCATCCAAATATGTAAAGATGAATTTCAAATTGAACTAAACTGTGGAATAGGTACTGCGTCAACTTCTAGAGATGCAGTAAAACTTGCAACAGAATCCCTAGATACAATAAGAGAAATTAGAGATGCAGGAAAAGAAAAACCTGAAATCTATGAATTAAATTGATTCTAAAAAATATTAGCATATTATATGGAAATCAATTAAAATTAATAGAATCTACTAATGTGCAAATAAAAAATGAAAAATTTCAAAAAATTTCAAAAAATATTTCTTCAAAAGAAAAATCTATTGATTGTTCAAATTTATTATTAATTCCTGGTTTCATTAATTCTCATACACATATTGCAGATTCAATTGGAAAAGATCTGTCAATTAATGCAGATGTTGATTCAAAAATTCATCCAATGTTTGGACTAAAACAAAAACTTCTCAAAGAAACTCCAAAAAAATCTCTAGCAAAATACATTCGTAACTCTGCAAAATCTATGATAAAAAAAGGAATTACAACATTTATTGATTTTAGAGAAGGAGGTTTAGACGGTGTTTTACTTTTAAAATCATCATTATCTAACATACCTATCCGTTGTGTAATTTTAGGAAGAATTGATTATTACAATACAAAAAATGAAATCAAACAAAATCTTTCTTTCCCTGATGAAAATACCAAAAAATTAACTCAATTATTGAAAAACTGTGATGGAATTGGCATTAGTGGAACTAATGAAAATGCTAGTTCAAACCTAAAATCATATGCAAAAACAAAAAAAATTCGTGCAATACATGCAGCTGAGACACAAGATAGTGCAAATACCTCTAAAAAAATAACTGGAAAAACAGAGGTTCAAAGAGCCATGCTTCTTAATCCATCATTTCTAATTCACATGACTTTTGCAACAAACAAAGATTTGCAACTTGCAGCAAAAAATACACGTGGAATTGTTGTTTGTCCTCGCGCAAATTCTGCATTATCAGAAGGAATTCCCAACATTTCATTAATGCAAAAGTTTGGTTGTAATCTTACAATTGGAACAGATAATGTAATGATTAATTCTCCAGATATTTTTAGAGAAATGGATTATCTTTGGAAGGTAACTATGGGAATGTCACAAAATAGATTTGATCCAAAAGAGATATTGAAAATGGCTACTGTAAACGCAGGTAAAATGCTGAATCAGAAAATTGGTTGTATCAAAGAAAATTATCTTGCAGATTGTATTTTTATTGATAAAAGATCACTTGATTTGGAGCCAATGAATAATGTTTATGCATCTGTAGTCCATCGCGCATCTGAAAAATCAATAAAAGCTGTAATGATTGGAGGTGAAATTGTAAATGGCAAACTCTAAACCAAAAGTTACTCTTAGTGCTGCCATAACTCTTGATGGAAAGATTGGTCAAAAAAATAAACAAATTGTTTTGTCCTCAAAAGCTGATAAAATACGAGTTCATAAACTTCGAGCAAAATCCGATGCCATACTAGTTGGTAAAAACACTGTCCAACAAGATGATCCACTCCTAACTGTTAGATACGCTAAAGGAAAAAATCCAATTCGAATAATTCTTGATTCACATGGAACAATCAAAAATGATTCAAGAATTATTAAAACATGTAAGCGTGTTTCAACAATAATTGTTGTATCTGAAATTATATCAAAATCAAATCTAAATCGATTACAAAAATTACCTATTGATGTAATTGTTTGTGGAAAAAATCAAGTAAACATAACAAAACTGCTATCCATCTTATCAAAAAAGGGAATTAAGACTGTACTTTTAGAAGGTGGAGGAACATTAAATCGTTCTTTTTTGAAAAAAAATCTAATTGATGAAATGATCATAGCACTAACTCCTTATGTTTTAGGTTCAAAAAATACAATTGGTTTGTTTGAAGGAATGTCTTTTCCGGAATTAAAAACAAAATTACCTCTAAAATTAAAAAATATTCAAAAAAGTGGTAATGAAATTATTTTAAATTATAAATTTTAAACTCGTAAATCGCCTTTAATATGATCAATTTTCTTTGAAAAGTTCTTTCTCGTCTTTTCATGTTTTCTTATATCTGAATCACCACGTTTTAGAACTTGTCCGCATGATGGACATTTGAAAAATAATTCCAACGCATCTTCAAATGTTGCTCTTGAACAATCCTCATTACCACAATGGTAAAAGTCAGAAGAATTTTCATAATCTAATCTTTGTTGTAGTCTATTGAGGATTTTCTTTTTTTGGTTTTCAATAAAGTTTTCAACCTCATCTCTTCTTGAGCGCCATCTGTAAACAAACCAGCCTTTTCTTTCATCTTTTACACGAACACCTGTAATCAAGCCTTTTCCAAACAAATCATACAGTACTCTTCTAACCATGTTAATCCTAAGGCCTGTTGAACTAGCAATTTCTTCATCAGTTGCATCTTCAGTCTTTAACAAAGAACGTGCAACTTTGAGATATTCATCTCCACCAATCATTGCTGCAATTTTTACAAAAGGGTCTTCATATTTGTCAACCATATTTACTCACATTTTGCCCTCTATTTTTACTTTGAAACAACTTTTTTCCCTTTTTTAGTAGGAATAATCTTTCTTACAGAATTATCGAATTTCATATCAAATTGCTTTCCTTTATGAAGACGATCTAGGACAATTCCCAATGCGCTAATTTCTGAATGTGGTTGATTTGAAACTGATACGTTATAATCAGATTTTTCATAAATTGTTCTAGGTACCTTTTCTGCTCCCACGACAATCAAAATATTCTGGTTTTTTCTAATCTCTTTTGCAATATCGTCAATTTTCTCTCCATACATCGTCAAATGAACAATTTTGAATTCTTTGATCTTTGAGTTTAGAACCTTTTTCCAGTCTTCAAAAAACTCCACCTCAAACTCTCCTCCCCATGTCTTATTCATCCTCTTAATGGTATTTTCAATCTCAGGATCAACTTCATTCATGTAAATTTTAGATGCTCCAAATGCTCTGGCTACTAGTGCAACATGAGTTGTCACTCTATCATCTCGTATAACTCGCTGTCCAATTCTTAAAACTTCAATCTTCATTTTATTCAGTTTTTCCATAAAGCCTTTCTTGTAATTTCTGTTTTAATTCATCCAAATGTTTTCCTGTTAGCGCTGATATATCTAAACAATTTTCAATTTCATCAATTTTTAGATTATTCATAATATGTAATATTTTTTTATCATCTATTGTTTCTGATTTATTAAATAGAAAAATCATGTTTTTCCTTTCTACTCCTAATTCAACTAGTGTTTTGTAACAAGTAGAAAATTTCTTTTTCATTAATTCATCATCATCTAGTGAATCTATTACTAGCAAGATGATATCTGTAAAAAGTAACTCTTCTAATGTTGATCTAAATGCATCAATCATGTATGCAGGTAATTTACTGATAAAACCTACAGTATCTGTGATTAATGAAATTTCTCTTCCAAGCTTTAACCGTCTTGTTGTAGTTGTTAATGTTGTAAAGAGTGATTCGCTTCTTTCTTTTGTTTCTCCAGTTACATTGTTGAATAGGGTGGTTTTTCCTGCAGATGTATAACCTGCCAATGAAATTGTTTTGAATCCTAATCTGTCTCTTCCTTGTCTGTGTAACGCTCTTTGTTTTCCTGCTTTTTCTAATTTTCCTTTAATCACTTTACCTCTATTTTTTATGTCATCATAATATGCATCAATATCATACTTGCCGATTCCCATAAAGCCTGGTTGCTCTCCACCTTTTGCCAATCTAACTCGTTCTTTTGCTCTTGCTCTTTCATATCGTAACTGTGCTAACTTTACTTGCAACTTTGATTCTGCACTGCTTGCTCTACTCTCAAAAATTTCTAGAATTAATGATTCTCTATCTACAATTTCTAACTTTAATTTTCCAGCAAGGCTGTAATTCTGATTTGGCTTCAAAAGTTCATCAAATACTATGACATCTGGTTTTAATTTCTCTATTTTTTCTTCTAATTCTTCGATTTTTGATTCGGTAATTCCGTATTTCCTTTTTTGTAAATTTTCTACTTTTATTGTGTAAAGTACGTTGTATTGAGCTGCCTCACACAGGGATTTTGCCTCAGAACTGATATTTTCATTCACATATGTGATTAAAATGCACGATTTCAAAATTATCTCTAGTTTTTCTTGGTGACTTTCTCAATATTCATGTTTAGAACAATTTCGCCAATATCGCTTGCGTATTCAGCAATTCTTCGTATATTTTCAGCAATTCGTCTAACTCTGAAAACCTCTTCAGAGTTCTTTGATTGATCTAGGGCTTTTAGAACATCATCCTCATATTTTTTGATCTTATTTGATTCGCTGATTGCATTTTCTGCCTCTAGATAGTCATTTTTGAATAAAGCCAAACATGTATTATCTATGGCTGTTAGTGCAAACTCGTTCATTTTTTCAATGTTGGTCATTATCTTACCTTTGATTGGTTTTTTGATATCTATGGCATCTTGTGCCAAGGTAACTGCATGATCTCCAATTCTTTCGATGTTTTTTACAATTACTCGATATCCTAAACAATCTCTTGAATTTTTAAAGCCCATTTCTTCAAGCATATGTTGATTTTCAATTGCTATTGTTAATTGTCTAATTATGTAAAAACCAAATCTGTCAACATCATCATCTGAGTTGATTACCTCTTGTGCCAGTTCATTGTTATTTTCTTTTAGTGATAGTAATGCATCTGTTTGCATGGATCTTGCCATAGATAGCATTCTTTTGAAAGCACCATCAACTGATAATTCCACTAGATTAATCAAAACTTGAACAGTTATTCCATCTGTAGAATCTGCTGTAATCTCAGCTCCCATTAGGACTTTTTTTACAGCATTTCTTATTGCGATTCTATGAGTTGGAGAAATTCTTGTTCCCGTTTTTGGTTTTACATTAATTGTTTTGGAGTTTAGAAAGTATAATGCGATTAATTTTCTAACTATGGTTGATTTGTCATCTTCTGGTGAAATTAAAAGATTGGATGATTCATCTACTGAAGATTTTCCAAAATTAACTGGCTTTACTTCTAGTATGGTACTCCCATTTCTTCCAACTGTAACTTGGTCTCCTTGTTTTAGACCTTGGTCTTTAATCCAATCTTTTGGCAACGATACAATGTAAGATGATTTTCCCGTGAACTGGATTTTTCTAATTTGGTCTTTATCCACCATAATTCGCAGTGCTATATAGAATTAATAAATATATGGTTTTTTTGCCGATCTATGTGTTTTAGTCAAAAACTAGTATTATTTTCCATGATTTTCCCCTCACAAAATCATACTTTTTGTATCATTTTTCACTCAGACTAATATTTACGAAATAATTCTCAAAAACCATGGATCCATTTGAAAAAATCTCACATTCAGTTGATGCATTATTTGGAAATGGAGTTTCAAAGAATATTCCAAAGGACATTGATTTCAAAATGTCAAAAAAGACAGGAAGAATTCGAGCCGTATATCATAATGGTTTGTTGTTATTTACTCCGCGTACTGATGGCGGAATTGCAATGTCGATTTATTGCGCAGAACTGTTTTCAAAAAACAAGAAATTCACAAATGATTATTGCATAGAAGTTGACGCTGATTCAAAGCCATTTGTTGAGCAAGGAAAGTCAGTTTTTTGCCAACATGTGAAACGGTGTGGATCTAAGATAGAAATCGGCTCAGACGTGCCTATATTTTTCAAAAAACAGATAATTGCTGTTGGGAAATCCATTCTTTCTTCAAATATGATAACAACTCAATCTAGAGGTATGGCGATTAGAGTGCGGGATAGTTTAAAATCTCAGACTGATGGAGATCAATCATAATGATGGGTGGACGTGGTGGAAATCGCGAAATGCGAAGAATGATGGATAAGATGGGTCTTGATATGGAAGAGATTCAAAATGTTCAAGAAGTAATAATCAAGACCGATAAAAAAGAGATCATAATTAGCAAACCATCAGTTACTGAGATGAAGGCAAAGGATAACTCGATATTTCAGGTAGTTGCTGAAAATATAGAGGAAAAAGAGTTAGAGGTTCAAATTTTCAGCGATGATGATATTTCACTAGTTGCACAGCAAGCAAATGTGGATGAAGAAGCGGCCAAAAATGCTTTGGCTGAGGCTGAGGGCGATCTAGCAAGAGCGATCTTGTTACTAACCACAAATTGAAGATTTTAATAATGGAGTGCGAGGTTTAAATCAAAATGAGTCAAAAAGTCGATGGAATAATCAATTCATTATCTGAATTAGAATCTGATATTGACTCTGTAAATCTTAGTCTGGCTGATATGAAAAAATCACTAAATTCCATTGCTCAAAAAGAGATTGACTCACTTCTAGAACAGACTAGAAAAATGGCCACTTCTGAAGCAGAATCCCTGATTTCTAACTCTAAATCTAGCGCCGAATCAGAATCTCAAAAAATCACTCAAAATGGTGAGTCTAAAGTTGCTGAAATTCAGCAAAAAATTGATTCTAACTTTGATTCTGCAGTAAATGATGCAGTGTCCACAATTCTAAAATCTTAATCTTTTTGATATAAAATATAGAAAGATTTGTGCTGTGTGTAATATGATTACAGATTTGAAGAAACACCAGTAAGAAAAAACGTACTACGTAGTGACAATACTTTCTTAATTCTACAGAATTTTTATCTGAATCTCTTTTGTGTTTCATCTGATAGCATCAAGGAGTCATTTTTGACAATTTATGTAGCAATTTTACGCCCAAAAGTACTAAATTTGTTGAAGTAATACACAAAGTATTACACGTATAGAAAACGCAAAAATTGGAATCGCTACAGAGTATGGAAAACCCTATTTCAAACTATCCAAAATTTTCAAGGAATTATCTATTCCATTTGATTCAATATTACCTAGTGAAATTGATGATTTTGATGGTGATTTAGTAGTCACTACTGAAAAAGAGGCCCCAAAACAAATCTCAATACCAATATTATTTGATGAAATTATTAACAAAGATCCAATTGTTGTAAAGGGAATTATAACAAAAATGCTCAACTCATCAACTAATTCAAGCAAACTGGTTTTAGGGATCGATCCTGGTCAAAGAATTGGTGTTTCTGTAACATATTTAGAAAATGAAATTGCTAGAGCATTTTTTGTCTCACTTGATAAATTAATTCATTATTTGATTTCCATCTTGGCAGAATTACCTGCAGCTAGAAAAATTGTTAAAATTGGAAATGGTGATATGAAAACTGCTAACAAAATTCTTCAAATGTTAAACTTACAATTTTGTTCAAAGTTTGAAATTGAATTTGTTGACGAATCAAGTACTACGCTTAAAATTAAAAATCATAATCAACGTGGAAAACGGGATATGTTATCTGCGCAATTTATTTCACAACGAAGTGGAATACCAAAATCAATTTTACCACTTTCTATAACCGGTTAGTACAAAGTCCGAAAACACAAAGATATTTATATTTAATTTCGTTTTTTTTGAAATTGATCAGTTTTTAAATATAAATCAATAAAAATTTTACATAAAAAATTGATTTTTTTGTAAAAAATAACGCGATCCGTTTTATATAGTTGTAAATTCTATAATATATGCAAACAAAATGACATGTAAAGGAATCTGTTCTAGATACAAAGCACAAAAACCAGTAGGAACTGGACGTTATGCATCTGGTCAAAGACGATGTCAAATCTGTGAAATCTTCATTAATTGGGAAGGACTTTGGTGCCCATGTTGTGGTTACCGATTAAGAACTAAACCACGTAATTTGAAGTACAAGGCTAAACTCCGCGCACGAGTTGAAGCTGACGCAGCATCTGCCAAATCTCAAACTATTGAGGTAGCACAAGTAGCTACAGTCTCAGCATCATCATCTGATTTTGTTAAAACAACATTAGAAACTGCTGTCTCTGAAGGATGGACAAAGACAAAGACCGTTGAAGAACTCAGAAAATCTGAAGAACGCATGACCATCAAAAAGGCAAGAGAATTAACTAAAGAAGCATTTGATACAAAGAATGCACCAGTTGAGGCTCCTGTTAAACTTGCAGCATCATCATCTGATTTTGTTAAAACAACATTAGAAACTGCTGTCTCTGAAGGATGGACAAAGACAAAGACCGTTGAAGAACTCAGAAAATCTGAAGAACACATAACCATCAAAAAGGCAAGAGATCTAGTCAAAGAAGCATTTGAAGCAAAGTCTGAACCGATAGCAATAAAGGCATAATTGAAAAAGTCTTGTTGTGGAAATTGGTTGTAATACAAAGACGATTGTCTACGAAAACCGTACTTTTCTAGTGAACATGCTAAACTTTGAAAATGGTTTAATTCTCTCTATTTCTGAAAATTCTCTAAAAATTGGCCCAATGCTAATTTCAATTAGCTCTGGCCCTGTACCTTCCACATCTGTCATCATTCCAACCAAATCTGAAGAACTTTTTTTAAAATTACTTGCTGAAAAAATTTCATCTTTTTTAAAAGGAATTTGTATTGTTACAGGAAATTTTGAAAAACCATTAGATAATGAAACCACAAAGCAATTAATGCATGAAATAATGGGAGAAATTAAACAATGACTGGAGACTTACGAGAATATATTTCTAAACTAAAAAAATCAAAAGAAATCAAAATTATTAAAAAAAAGGTTTCTACTAAATTTGAGATTGCTGGAATTACAGCAAAAGCCGATGGAAATTCTGCTTTACTTTTTGAAAATATAAAACAAAATAATTTCAATTTAGTTAGTAATCTTGTTGGTACACGGAAGAGATTTGCACTAGCAGTAAACGCAAAGGAAGACAAAATCCATGAATCAATTTACTCATCAATCAAAAAAGCAAAAAAACCAAAAATCATATCTAATGGAAAGTTTCTTGAAAACTCATCAAAAAATCTTTCAGAACTTCCTATTGTCACCCATTTTGAGAAGGAATCAGGACCATTCATTACATCTGCTATAGTTTATTCTCAAAATCATGAATTCAAAACCCAAAATTCTTCATTTCACCGATTAATGCCAGTTGACAAAACACATTTTTCAATTAGAATGGTTGAAGGAAGACATTCTCATCGAAATTTCATTAATGCAAAAGAACATGGTGAAGATCTTAAAATTGCAATTACTGTAGGTGTTCATCCTGCAATATCAATTGCAGGTGCTTATCAGGCAGATTGGGGAAAAGATGAATTAAACATAGCAAATTCATTATTACAAAATAAATTAACACTTTCAAAATGTCCTTATTCTGGAATGCATGTCCCATCAGGTACTGAAATTGTTATGGAAGGAAAAATACTACAAGATAAAACTGACAAAGAATGGATGGTCGAAATGTTACGCACTTATGATCATCCAAGAGAACAACCACTCTTTGAATTAGAAAAAATGTATTATAGAGATAATCCTATTTTCCATGATATCTTATCTGGATTTGGTGAACATCATTTACTCATGGGAATGCCAATTGAATCAAAACTCAATGGAATAATAAAGAAAAAATTCCCTAAAACTAGACAGGTGGTATTATCTAATGGTGGTTCACATTGGCTTCATGCTGTAGCTCAAATAGCAAAAACACCTTCTACTAATGTCAAAAAAATAATTAATGAAATTTTTGCATCTCATCGTTCTTTGAAAATGGTTACTGTTGTAGATGATGATATTGACCCTTCTAGTTCTGATCAAGTTGAATATGCAATGGCTACTAGATTTCAAGCCGATAAAGATATAGTATTAATAAAAAATGTTAGAGGTTCTAGTCTTGACCCTTCTAGTGATCAAAAAAATCTTAAAACAGCTAAACTTGGAATTGATGCAACAAGACCTTTGAATAAAAGGAAAGAAGGATTTGAAATTGCAAAAATTCCAAAACTTGACAAAATATCCTTGGACGATTATTAATAAAAAATGAAAGCTTTAGTCTATGAAAAATATGCAGAAAATAATGATTTTGCATCAATTTTAAAACTAAAAGATATTCCTGAACCAATCGTAAAATCAAATGAAGTATTATTTCGTGTAAAAGCTGCTGCACTAAACTATGATGATATTTGGGGAATGAGAGGTAAACCTTTGGCAGTTCCATTACCGCATATCTCCGGCACCGATGCAGCTGGTGAAGTAATTGCAGTTGGTGACGATGTAAAAAATATCAAAGTTGGTGACAGAGTAGTTTCTCATGGAAATATGTCTTGTCGTGTTTGTTCCAGATGTACTTCTGGAAGAGAATTTGATTGCAAAAAAAGAATAATCTGGGGATTTCAAACAGGTCCTCTTTGGGGTGGATACTGTGAAATTGCACATCTACCAGAAATTAATGTTTTAAAAATTCCTGATTCAATTTCTTATGAAGAAGCTGCTGCTGCTTCCATGACACTTTTAACATCTTGGCATATGCTGGTTGGAAGAGCTAAGATCAAACCAGGACAAATTGTTCTTGTGATGGGTGGTAGTTCTGGTGTTGGTATTTTTGGTATTCAAATTGCAAAATTGTATGGTTGTACTGTAATTGCAACTGCAAGTCCAGAAAAACTAGAAAAACTAAAAGAACTTGGTGCTGATTATGCAGTAGACCACCGAAAGGAAGATTGGAACAAAGAAGTTTTCAAAATCTCAAAAGAATTGGCAAAAAAGAAGGGTGAAGCACCTGGAATTGATGTAATTTTTGAGCACATTGGTGGCTCACATTTCAATAAAGAATTAACTTTATTGAAATATGGTGCAACAATGGTAACTACTGGAGCTACAACCGGGTATGATGTGCCCGTAGATCTACGTCACATATTTTTCAAGGGAATCAATATCTTGGGTTCAACACAGGGAACTCGTGCTGAATTAGAAGATGGATTTTATTGGATGGGTCAAGGAAAGATTAAAGTCATTATTGATTCTGTCTTTACATTTGAAAATGCTGTAGAGGCTCACAATAAAATGCTTAACGGAAAAGGGTTAGTTGGGAAGATAATTCTCAAACCTAAATAATTTATTTTTTATTATATTTATTTTGAAACATTTGCTTTAATGATTCATCTGAATACCATATGCCATGTTCATCATCTACATGTTTACCGAATAATTTCGTTACATATTCGCCGTCTTCACCTTTTGCTATGAATTCACACTCATAACCATAGTCTTTGCAAATTATTTCAAAAGTCATAGTTCTTGAATAATTGTGGGTTAAAAAAGTGATTCGGTAAAATATTACAAAGCAGAATCTACCATTAATGCAATAAATAATACTGCTAAATATGGACTAGAAAATTTGAATAAAACCCATGATGCCTGTTCAGTTGGTTTTGAAACAACCCATGCACTAAGTACAACCATCAAAATTCCTGATGCTATTGCTGTGTATAGGTAAACTTCACTCATTACTGGTTCACCTGTATCTGTTGTTAAAAAGAATGGAACAATACTGAATACTACCATCATTACTGTGGTTGCAGCAATTACTCTTGCTGATGTTTTTTCAGACAATACTGCAGTTAACATTGGAACTTTTACTTTTTGGTAATCTTCTCTAAAGTGTAATGTTAATGCCCAAATATGCATTGGAATCCAAATGAATACTAATCCTGCCATGATTAATCCAAAGTCCCATAATCCAGTTAGTGTAACTGCAGCGTAACCAATCATTGCAGGTGCACCACCTGAAAAACCTCCAAGTATAATGTTAAGCTGACTTTTTCTTTTCAATGCATGACTGTAAATTAAAATATTATCTGCCAATCCAAATACCATGAATATTCCACACCACATTCCATTCCAAAATGAAGTGGTAAATGCAATTCCAAATGCACATGCAATTGAAATTGCTGCCAAAACTAATCCAAAGTCTCTTGCTTTCTCAGCAGGGAATATTCTCTTACTTGGAATTGGTCTGCCTTTTGTTCTTTCCATAATTTCATCAATATCTCTATCATGATAATTTGTCAAAGTATTTGCTGATGCAGATCCTGCAGCTACTCCAAAAAGCATCAAAGCCCAGGTTGCAATTGAGATCTCAATATTATAGATATTTGATGCTGTAATTGCGGTACCAAATGCTGTAAAAACTAACAGATACCAAATTTTTGGTTTTGTTAACTCATAGTATGTTTTTATTTTAATTTTAGTAGTAGTTTCTTGCATCTAATCACTCACATTCTCAGAAAAATAAATATCACGCGTTTACTCTGGCATGTAAGGCATCGGTTTTGTCCTTCTTTTCATCTCTATGAAGCTCTCAGAACCTAAAATTCCCTCTATTTTGCCAATTTTCTCTGAAACCACCTTATGCATGTCATTTAATGATTTTGCGTACATTGTAACCATTATGTCAAATCTTCCTGTAACTTCTGAAATTTCTCTCACACCATCAATTTTGAACAATTCATCAATTATCGTATCTCGTCTTTTAGAATCCATATTAATTCCTGTAACGGATTTTACTGAATAACCCAATTCTTTGTCATTGACATCTATCGTGTATCTTTGAATTAGTTTTTGTTTTAAAAGTCGTTTAATTCTGCTATAAACTACTGATGAATTGATATTAATTTTTTCAGATAATTTTGGAACTGATATTGATGCATCATTACTTAATTCTGATAAAATTTTTAAATCAAGGTCATCAATTTTTGCCATTTAATTCTCCGGCATTATAGAAATTACTACCTTTAATAAAGATATTATTGAAAATCTTCTAAAATTTTTGACTAAATCTTCTCTTTCTTGTATAACATTTCTGCTAACAAAACTGCACCTTTTGCAGAGCCCATTTTTTTGTTATGTGAAAATAACATATACTTTAATCCATTATCGAATAATTCTTCTTTTTCCACTCTTCCAATTGATGTAGTCATTCCATCTCCTACTTCTCTTTCCATTCTAGGTTGTGGTCTGGTTGGGTCTTCATGAAATGCATAATATTTTTCAGGTGCAGAAGGTAATCCTGCTACTGAAATATCTTTATTATAATCATTGAACGTATCCTTTGCTTGACTAGGATCAATTTCTTTTTCAGTTTCAACAAATACTGATTCTGTATGTCCATCAATTACTGGAACTCGTGTACATGTACAACTAACTTTGATGTCGGCATCTTCAATTTTACCATCTTTTAATTTCCCAAGAATTTTTCTAGTTTCTATTCTAACTTTTCCTTCTTCTTTTGGTATGTATGGTAAAATATTGTCTGTGATTCCCATTGCCGAAACTCCTGATTTTCCTCCACCTGAAATTGCTTGCATAGAAGTCATCATAACTTTCTTTGCACCATATTTTTCTACTAGTGGTTTTAGTGTAATTGCCAAACCTGTAGTTGTACAGTTTGGTAATGGTGCAACCCATCCTTTCCAATCTCTATTTTTCTTTTGAACTTCTAATAATTCGGCCTGTTCATCATTAATTCCTGGAATCAAAATTGGTACATCTTCTTCGTATCTATATGCAGATGATGTTGAAATTACCGGTAAATCTTTTGCAAAATTTGTTTCTATATCTCTAGCAGCTTCTGATTCAACTGCTGAAAAGATTAAATCTAATTCTTGCACATTAATTTCTTCAACTTTAAGAACTTTCATACTTTTGATATACTCTGGAATTTCTCCGCCAACATCCCATGCGATAATTCCGCTGGCGTCTCTAATTGCATCTAGATACATTTTTCCTGCTGAACGTTCTGATGCAGCAATTTGAGTTACTTCAAACCATGGATGATTATGAAGTGATTGTACAAATTCTTGACCTACTGAACCTGTCACACCTATTATGGCAACTCTTTTTTTCATCGATCAAATTTGGTAATTTTCTGTTAATAATCCTTTAGCCAGAACCAAAAGAATACTATACTGAATTACTTTATTTCAAATGTTGAAAATAACGCCAAATCCAAATACAGTCAAACACATACCTGCTGCACACGGTGGTATATTTTCCATTAAAAATCCGGATGAGAAAATAGTTGATTTTAGTTCAAATGTAAATCCATTAGGTTGCCATCCTGGTGTAAAAAAATATCTTAAAAATCAATTAAATCAGATTCATGTCTATCCTGATTCAGAATCAACACGATTACGTTCAAATTTAAAATGGTTTACTGGAATAAACACATCCCAAATTCTAATTGGTAATGGTGCTACTGAAATAATTTATAATTTTTGTAGTACTTTTGTAAATAAAAAATCCAAAGTATTGATTCCATGTCCAACATTTTCTGAATATGAAAAAGCAGTGAATTTTTTTGGTGGTAAAACCATCCCATTTCGAACTCTAAATCTTAATCTAGATCTCCAAAAATTCATGAAAAAAATCCCAACAAAAGGGATTGTCTTTATTTGTAATCCAAATAATCCTACTGGTGAAATTTTATCAAAAAAGAATATGGAACAAATTGTAAAACTTGCTGAAAAAAAATCTACTCTTGTATTTGTCGATGAAACATTTATTGAATTAGTACCGGACTCTAACCCATCTCTTGTAAAATCTCTAAAATCATATCAAAATTTATTCATTTTACGCTCTTTTACAAAATCATTTGGATTGGCTGGGTTACGTATTGGTTATGGACTTGGTAGTAAAAAAATAATTGAAATTTTACAAAAAGTCAAAATACCTTGGAATGTAAATTATATTGCACAAACTGCTGCAAGTGCTGCATTATGCTATTCAAATTTTCTAGAAAAGTCACGAAAAAATATTAAAAAAGAAAATTTATTTTTAATGAACTCTTTATCAAAATTTGAATGGTTATCATGTTTTTCCTCTTCTACAAACTTTATACTAATTAAAACAAAAATTAATTCAAAATTACTTCAAAAAAAATTACTTAAAAAAAATATTCTTGTTAGAGATTGTAGTACATTTTGTGGTCTTGATGAAAATTATATTCGAATAGCTGTAAAAAATAGAGTTCAAAATAAATTACTTGTAAAAGCACTTGGAGAAATAAAATGGTAAAGTCACTAATGATTCAAGGAACTTCTTCAGGTGCTGGTAAAACAATACTTGTCACTGCATTATGTAGAATTTTTTCTGATCTTGGTTATACTGTATCACCATTCAAAGCACAAAATATGTCTAATTTTTCATACATTGGTAAAAATTTTGAAATTTCTAGAGCACAAGCAATACAAGCAGTTGCTGCACGTACTGACATAGTTCCTGCTCAAAACCCAATATTGCTAAAACCACTAGGAAATTATAGGAGTTCTGTATTTGTGAATGGAAAATTCTTGAAAAAAATGCATGCCAGTGATTACTATGAAAATTTTGTTCTAAAGGCTGGTCTTAAAACATCATTAGATTCTTTTGACAAACTTTCACAATCACATGAAATAATTTTTCTTGAAGGTGCAGGCTCTCCTGCTGAAATCAATTTGCAAAAATTTGACATTACAAACATGAAAATTGCTCAAAAAACAAAATCACCTGTATTATTAATTACAGATATTGAAAGAGGTGGTGCATTTGCAAGTATTGTAGGAACAATGGAGTTAATTGAAAAAAAATATGTTGAACTCGTCAAAGGATTTATCATAAATAAATTTCGAGGAGATATTGAAATTTTAAAACCTGGATATAAAAAATTAAAACAAAAAACGGGATTACCTGTTTTTGCAACAATTCCAATGACTGATTTTAAAATACCCGATGAGGATTCTATTGGTAATTCTCCTAAAAACTTGAATTGGAATGCTTCAAATTTAAAAAAATTAGATACTGAAATAAACAAAATTGCCAAAGTTGTAAAGTCAAGTCTTAATATTCGTCAGGTGGAGAAACTTTTGAAATGATTCTGGAATCAATTATTGTAATTGGGCTTGCTATATCATTGGATCTTGTTTTAGGTGATCCAAGAAATCGTTATCATCCAACTGCTTGGATTGGAAATTTAATTGGGACAATAACAACTCGTATTAAAAATGAAAATCAAAATTTAGAAAAATTTAGTGGAATTTTTATTGTTCTAATCCCTATTTCTATCTCTACTGTAATTTTACTTAGTTTACAATATGGTATTGATTTTATTAATGTGGAATTTTTATCAATCTTAGTTTCTATTATTTCTGGAATAATATTATTCAAATTGACAATTGCAATTAAAGGAATGGAACGTCATGCTTTAGCAGTTTTAGATGCTGTTGAAAAGAATAATCTAAACAATGCAAGAACAAATCTATCAATGATCGTGAAGAGAAATACAAAAAATTTAGATAAAAATCACATATTATCTGGAACTTTAGAGAGCCTAAGTGAAAATATTGTAGATGGAATTACTGGTCCAATGTTTTACTTTGCCATATTTGGTTTACCTGGTGCATTTACATATCGTATTGTAAACACTGTCGATTCTATGGTCGGATACAAAACTTTAATGTTTAAAAATCTAGGTTGGTTTGGCGCAAATTGTGATAATATTTTAAACTATATTCCTTCAAGATTAACTGGTCTCACAATTGTACTTGGTTCAATGTTGTTAGGACATGATTGGAAAAACTGCTATGAAATTTTCAAACGAGATGGAAAAAAAACAGATAGTCCAAATGCAGGATATCCAATGGCTGCTTTTGCTGGTGCATTGGGAACTAAATTTGAAAAACTTGAACATTATTCTTTAGGAACTGGTGATAGTGAAATCACTTCAAAAAAAGTTAAAGACGCAATTACACTGATGAAGGTTACGTCTTTACTCTTCTTTGGAATTGTATCCATTCCTATAATTTTCTTTGTTTCACTTGTGGAGTTGTTTTTCATTGCTTAAACAAATTGGTTCTGTTTTTTCTTTTTTGACAATTATTCCTACATCAAATTCAGATCTTAATTCTATTGCAAAAAACATGTTTCTTTTTCCAATTGTTGGAATTGTAATAGGACTCATCGTTGGAAGTTTAGGTTATGGATTATCTCTTTATCTTGAACCGCTTGTTGTATCTTTGGTTGTTGTTGCATCACTTGCAGTAATAACTGGAATTCATCATACTGATGGTCTTGCTGATTTTTCAGACGGTTTAATGACTAAGGGAACAAAAGAAAAAAAACGCAAAGCAATGAAGGATCTTTCTGTAGGTTCTGCTGGAATATTTTCAATAGTGCTGTATGCAATAGGCATGATCATTGCATTATCATTTAGTAGCGGAATGGATCTATTCAAAATCATATTACTAAGTGAAATAATGGCAAAATTCTCAATGGTTTTAATGGCTGGATTAGGAAATTCTGCATCTATAGGTTCAAACTCTCCTTTCATGGATTCTATGAAAGACAAAAAACGTTTGCTGATAGCTGGAATAATCACAATTATTCCGTTGATTGTTATTGGTGAAATGAATGGATTGATAGTTTTTGCATCTGGAATTATTCTTACAATGTTTCTAGTTGGATTATCCACAAAAAGTTTTGGAGGAATTACTGGTGATGTAATGGGCGCAAGTAACGAACTAACTAGATTATCATCTTTATTGATCTTTGTTTCATTATGATTGGTCTTATTATGGCTGGTGGAAAAGGAACCAGAATGCAAAGTAACCAAGAAAAATTATTACTTGAATACAAAAAACCACTTATTTTACATGTTATTGACGCATTAAAAAATTCAAATTGTTTTGAAAAAATTATTGCGGTAACTAGTCCAAATTCACCACAAACACACAAAATTCTTACTAAAAATGATATAGAAGTTCTTGAAACTTTAGGAGAAAATTTTGTAACAGATCTAAACTATGTTCTGAAAAAATTAGATGATCACATATTTGTCACTTCTGGAGATTTGCCTCTTTTGGATGGAAATATAGTCAAACAAATAGTTGATGCTAGAAATCCTGAAAAAATATGGACTAGTATTATTACAACAAAGGCATTTCAATCATCTTTGAATTTAGAACCTGAATGTATTGTTTCATTTAATGAAGAGGATCATGTACATACTGGTATTTCTATTGTAAACGCAAGTAAGATTAAAAATTTTGATTCTGTTCAAGAAAATTATATCATAATTAATGACAAACGTGTATGTTTGAATGTAAATACAAAAACTGATTTTGAATTACTCGGTAGTTTCTAAAATTTTACCGTTTATTTGAGCAACTGAACCTGTTGCTTTTGATAAAACATTTCCACATGAATTACAAATTACTTGTGTAGAGCTATGAGAGTATACAATTTGCTCTTCCTCACATTCATGACATTTCACTTTGTTGAATTTACTACTTGGTTCTGGAACCAAAACGTGATCTTTTTTCATGCTGCTATCAACTCGAATTTCCTAATTCTAATACCTTTATTCATCATTTTCTTTTTACATGTTGTACATGTTTCAATTAATGTAACTTTTTTAGTAGTTTTAGCAGGTTTTGCAAGTTTTGGGAATTTCTGTCCACCATATCCCTTTTTTCTTAAGGCATGTCTTCTTTCGCCTGCTGCTGAACCTCTTCTTTTTCCAGCTTTGTAAATTGAGACTTTCATTTTTTGATGACTTTTACATTTTGGACAATATGATCTAGTCTCTTTTGGCAAATTCATAGTATTGTGCCTCGCTGACCGTAATTTAAACATCGCTTCAATGTATAATAATATCTGAGACTGCATTGAGATATGCACACTAAATTTTCTTCAGTATTATCTGAAATTAATTCAGTGTCTATTGGAGATAGTCATGCAGATCTAATTTTAGAAAATTGTTCTTTAATCAATGTCTATACAAATGAAATACAAGAAAAAATTCAGATATCAATCAAAAATGATAGAATTGCATTTGTAGGTAATGACGCATCTCACACACGTGGTCCAAAAACCAAAGTTTTAGATGTAAAAAATAAGCATGTTTGTCCAAGTTTTGTTGATCCTCATATACACATTGATCATTTTGTGACACCTGCAGAATTTGTAAAAAAATCATTACTATGTGGCGTAACTTCACTTTTCCCAGATTCTATTGATATTGTAAGCGTATGTGGCTATCGTGGTTTCAAGGAATTTTTACGACAAACTCAAAATTTACCAATGAGATTTTTTCATACAATACCTGGAGGTTTACCAGTTGATAGAAGATTTAGTCATGGAAAAACCCTTAGTATAGAAGAGGAAAAAGATGCAATTGGATTACAATCTGTTGTTGGTCTAGGTGAAGTCTTTGCTTGGACAAAAGTTACCAAACGCGATCCTAAAACAATAAAGTCATTAAAACAAATGCATGAGAATCATTGTATAATTAACGGTCACACGGCTGGAGCAAGTGGTAAAAAATTAAACTCTTACATTGCATCAGGAATTTTTTCTTGTCATGAACCCATAAATTTTGATCAAGTGTTAGAGCGATTACGTCTTGGTATGTGGATAATGATTAGAGAGGGTTCAATTCGTAGAGACTTGAAAGAAATTGTTCCTTTAGTATTATCTAATAAAATATATAAAAATCGATTAATGTTTTGTTCTGATGGTTTAGATCCTTCTGACATTACAAACATTGGTCACATTGATCATTGTGTTAGAGAATCAATTAAACTTGGAATGAATCCAATTGATGCTATTTCTATGGCATCACGAAATTGTTTTGATTATTACAAAATGGGAAATGAATTTGGTGGAATTGGTCCTGGAAAAATTGCTGATATTTTAATTTTAGATGACTACAAAAAAATAAAAATTAACAAAGTAATCTTAGGTGGAAAAATTGTTGTTTCTAATGGGAAACTTATCCAGCAAGTTCATACACCTAAAATACCAACTTGGATGCAAAAAACTGTTAAAATTCCAAAATTACAAGCAAATTTTTTTAATGTAAATTCAAAAAATAATGTTGAAACTGTAAATACAATTTCAATGAAAACTGAAATTGTCACAAAAAAGAATACCTCTGATTTAGATGTTAAAGACTCGAATGTCGTTGCATCGTATGATAAAGATATCTGGAAAGTAGCTGCACTAGATAGAACGTTTGGTAGTAAAACTCATGCTGTTGGATTTTTAGAAAATTTTGGAGCTGATATTGGTGCATTTGCATCCACGTGGAGTTTTCACGAAAATGATATGATAGTCATTGGTTCAAATGAGAGTGATATGGCTGATGCATGCAATAAACTCACAAAGTCACAAGGTGGATTAATTGTTGTAAAAAATGGCAAAACATTGGCATCTTTACCATTCCAAATGGGTGGGATAATTTCTACTGACACAATTGAAAAAGTAACAAGAAACTTTACAAAAATTAATGATGTTTTATCTGATTCTGGTTGCAAATTTAAAAAACCACATCTAATTCCTTTATTCCTGCCTTTCTTGGCATTACCTGACATTAGAATATTGTACAGTGGTATTGTAGATGTAAAGTCTAGAACGTTTATCCCAACGATCCAGACTAACCTATAAAAAGGGAATTCGTAGAAAAATATCCGTGGCCTCAATACAACAAACACCCAATGGACCTGTTTTAGTCCTAAAAGAAAGCGCTTTACAAGAAAAAGGTAGAGATGCTCAAAAAAACAATATCATGGCTGCAAAAATGGTTGCAGATATTGTAAAATCAAGTTTAGGTCCACGTGGACTTGACAAAATGCTTGTTGATTCCTTAGGTGACGTTACAATTACAAATGATGGTGCAACAATTCTAAAAGAAATTGATGCACAACATCCAGCTGCTAAAATGATGATCGAAATTTCAAAAACTATCGATAATGAAGTTGGAGATGGAACAACATCCTCTGTTATCTTTGCCGGAACTTTACTTGCAAAAGCAGAAGAATTACTAAAAAAAGATGTACACTCTTCAGTTATCATTGAAGGCTTTCAAGCAGCCTCTGAAAAAGCACTAGAGATTTTATCTGAAATATCAAAAAAAGTAAGTCCTGATGACAGAGAAACATTGTTACAAGTTGCAAGCACAAGTATGGAATCAAAATTAATTTCTGAAGATAGTGAATCTCTTTCAAAAATTGTTGTTGACTCAATTATGAATATTACCGAAACAAGTGATAACAAATCATCTGTTGATCTTGATAATCTTAAAGTTGAGAAAAAAGCTGGTGGTTCAATTCAAGATACTGCATTGATTAAAGGAATTGTTTTGGATAAAGAAGTTGTACACTCTGGTATGCCAAAGAAAATACAACAAGCAAAAATTGCTTTACTTAACACTGCAATGGAAGTTGAAAAAACAGAGATGAGTGCAGAAATTAGAATTAATGATCCAACACAAATGCAAATGTTCCTTGAAGAAGAAAATAGAATGATTAAAACAATGGTAGAAAAAGTTCATGCAATCGGTGCAAACGTTGTAATCTGTCAAAAAGGAATTGATGATATGGCTCAACACTTTTTATCAAAACATGGAATTTTAGCTGTAAGACGTGTAAAAGAAAGTGATATGACAAAACTTGCAAAAGCAACTGGTGCACGTATTACTTCAAACATTGATGATATTTCTGAAAAAGATTTAGGTGCAGCAAACTTAGTTCAACAAAAGAAAGTTGAATCTGATAAATGGGTTTTCATTGAAGGATGTAAAAATCCACAATCTGTAACATTACTAATTCGTGGTGGTTCTCAACGTGTAGTTGATGAAGTAGACCGTTCTATTCATGATTCTTTAATGGTTGTTAAAGATGTAATTGAAAAACCAGAAATTGTAGCAGGTGGTGGTGCACCAGAAGCTGTATTGGCATCATTTTTGAAAGATTGGTCTGAAAGATTTGAAGGAAGACAACAATTAGCAATTAACAAATTTGCAGAGGCATTAGAAATTATTCCATTAACTATTGCAGAAAATGCAGGTATGGACCCAATTGATACTATGGTTAAATTACGTGCAAGACAAAGTGAAGGTAAAAAATGGACCGGAATTAATGCAAAAGAAGGAAGAGTAGCAGACATGTTATCTCAAAATATTGTTGAACCGGTTGTAGTAAAAGAACAGATTATCAAATCTGCTACAGAAGCTGCATCAATGATTCTTAGAATTGATGATGTAATTGCAATCTCTGGCGGTTCTGGCGGCGGTATGCCTCCTGGAATGCCACCAATGGGATAAGTTTTACAAAAAGCGGTTCTAGCAATAAAAAATTCTACATACAAATGACATTTCTTGTAAGGGTTGGCTATGACGACAAAAATTTTGTAGTTTGCTATGTGAACCGCTTTTCATAGTTAATTTGAGTGATTTTTGGATATAAGATCCGCTGAGGACTTATCCATTGTTCATTTTTTTCTATTTTATGCTGTTGCGGTTTTTCTCACAGTCACAATAAACTATGTAGTTTTTTACAATTTACATAGTTCAAAAATAAACTATAGAATTTACATAGTTTTTTGCAATAATTTGTTGTATTAAGCTGTAATATTCTATTTTTTAGAAGAAATGGATCAAAAATGTGTAATTTGTTCATTAAGGTTAAATACCAAAATTTTGACAAAATTGTAATAACATGAATAAAGAATTAGGACGAAAAATAACTAGTCTAACCTTAATGACTATTATGCTAGCAGGTAGTGTTAGCTTCGCTGTTCCTGGTATGATGCCAGAAGCAGCAGCAGCTAACCAATACTTGTGGGTATCAGTCGAAGACGCCGGTGGAAGTAAATTCTACGGCGGTCAGGTCTTAGAAATCGTAGTTACTGATCCAGCTATTAACAGACTGGATGAGGCATACGGTATGCCTGACGTTACAATTGACGGTAAGAAAGTTATCATGGCACAAGGTGTTGACGGCTCTTGGTATGCATATATTGCTGATGGCAAGAAAGCAACCACAGTCGACAAAAACTTTGCAGAAGTTGAAGATGGAAAAGGCGCAGACTATGGTCGTTGGTGTA
>JAOMCX010000010.1 GCA_028345195.1 Candidatus Nitrosopelagicus sp. | reverse complement strand
ATATAATGCACCGGGAATCATAACACCAAACATAGCAAGTGCCAAAATAGAAAGGAGTAAAATTTTCAATATTTCTTAGGAATATTTTGCAAGGATAAGTTTTTGTTAATTTTGAACTGTAACGTAATGCTTTTGTCATGGAGTAAATTGAGAAATTTCAAGCAAATTATTGCATTGAATTCTAATTTTATATTCAATTCAAGCTCAAAATCACTTTGAAATGAAATGAAATGCTTGAAACATACTGCTTATGTAGTGATCTAAATAATTTTACCACATGCCACCTTGTTCAACTCCACCCTTGGTGCTGAATTCAGGTTTCTTCTCAGGGACATTACCATGTGCTTTTTTCATGTGTCGTTCTAATCTTTCAGGTTGATGTAATTCTAGATCACACACTTTGCATATGGTATTAGTTTTCTTATCATCTTTCTTTTTCTTACCAAATAATCCCATGAAAGTAATTGAAAGAAGAATGATATAATGGTTTTTCAAAGATGGTGCGTGACGGTAAAAAATATCACAGTTTTAGGTTCAGGAGTCATGGGACATGGAATTGCACAAGTTTCAGCAACTGCAGGATATAATGTAGTATTACGAGACATCAAACAAGAATTTTTGGATAAAGCCATGGAGAAAATCAAATGGAGTTTGGATAAAATGGTCACAAAAGAGAAAATTTCAAAAGAAGCGGCAGATGGAATTTATTCAAGAATCACACCAATAGTAGATTTGAATGAAGCAGTCAAAGATGCAGAAATGGTAATAGAGGTAGTGCCAGAAATAATGGAACTAAAAAAACAGGTTTATGCCGAATTAGACAAGGCTGCAAAACCTGAAGTCATTTTTGCATCAAATACAAGCACATTACCAATCACAGAAATTGCAAACACAACAAGTAGACCTGAGAAATTTATCGGAATTCATTTCTTCAATCCACCACAATTAATGAAATTAGTTGAAGTTATTCCAGGTGAAAAAACAGGTCAAGAGATAACAGAAATGACACAAGAATTTGTAAAATCAGTGAACAAACAGGCCGTGTTATGTAGAAAAGACGTACCAGGTTTTATCATTAACAGATTATTCATTCCAATGGTTCATGAAGCATGTTATCTACAAGATAGAACTAACGCAACTTTAGAAGAGATAGATTCTGCAGTGAAATTTAAACTAGGTTTTCCAATGGGAATTTTTGAATTAGCAGACTTTACAGGAATGGACGTAATCCATAAAGCAACAGTCGAGATGCATTTACGAGATAAAAAAGTAATCAATCCACATAAGACAATAGAAAAAATGTTTGATGAGAAAAAATTAGGTCAAAAATCAGGAGAAGGCTATTACAAATATTCAGATGACAAATATGAAAGAGTAGCATTATCTGAAGAATTAGCAGAGAAATGTAATCCAATACAACTGGTTGCAAATATCTTAAACAACGCAGCTTGGCTGATTACAAATGGTGCAAGCGATATAGAAGAGATTGAAAAAGCATGTAAGTTAGGATTAGGATTGAAAAAACCACTATTTGAAACCGCAAAAGAAATTGGCATTAAAAATATCGTAGATGAGTTAAACAAACTTGCAGAGGAACATGGCGAATTTTACAAACCAGACCCACTTTTAGAATCTATGAGTTAATTTGTTCTAAGATATAATCAACTGCATCTTTTGGAGAATCAAATCCAATGATTTTCACATTTTCTCTATGATCTAAATATTGATCAGCATATTTTGTGGCCATTCCACCAGAATTTTTGATAGTAGCAATTGGTTTTTTGTACATGTATGCAGCACATATTTCAGACAAGGTTCCAGAACCTCCACCGACTACAATTACACCATCTGCAGATAATGCATTTAGAAAATCTCTAGATAGTCCCATTCCAGATGGAATTACAATATCACAAAACTCGTTTGCTAATGATGAATCATCTTGAGGAATAATTCCAATTGTTAGTCCACCCCCATCTTTTGCGCCATGAGATGCAGCCTTCATTACCCCACCAAGACCGCCAGTGATCAAAACAGAGCTTGATTCTGCCACATGTTTTCCTGCATCATATGCAATTTTTTCAATCTCAGGGGTACATCCATTATCATTATTTCCAATAATTAAGATCTGACGCATTTTTGCCATGTTATAACATCACATGTAGATAATATAACATAATTCAAAAAATAAAGTAAGGTTTAAAACAAAAAGACAAATGGTCTGAATATGGAAAAACGTTCAATGCCAGTTTGCTTTACTAACGAGCAGTTCAAAAAGATCGAAGAAATTGCCAAAAAGAAAGGCATGCTAAATTCTAGTCAAGGTTTAGAGAAACTACTATCAGAACTCTAAATCAAAAAATTCTTTTTCTAATTTTATAATTTATTAGATCCCTATTTCACCATTCATTATGGGATTATTTGATAAAAAACCATCAATTTGTACCGTTTGTAATAAGGAAACAAAGCACAAGCATAAGGCAAAAAAAGAATGGTATGTAGAATCACCACTTTGTGGTGAGTGTTACATGGATAAGATGAAAGAATCATACGATTCAAACATTAAATCAAAATGTGCCATATGCAGTACACAAAAAAAGATTACAGATTTGTGGGAACCAAGATGGCAATGGGACATGAAAGGATTACTTTGTAAGACATGTTTTGATAATAAAGAAGGTGATTTTAAAACAAAAAAAGAATTTTGTGTATTATGTAATAAAAAAATGGGATTCATCAGATATAATCCAAAACCAGAATGGAAGGTCAAGGGCCAACTATGTAGAAGATGCTGGGACGAACAGAAAGCAAAAAATAGTTAAGATGAAATTTTTTGAAAAATTTCCATGTGATAAATGTGATCTAAAATTTAAGAATCAAGAAAAGTTAATGCAACATCTCCAGATTACACACTACAAAGATTTACCATATGACTGTAAAGAATGTGGAGAAAATTTCTCAAATATGGAAGATATGAGAACACATTTGCAAAGAAAGCACAGTTACAAAAAAGACAGAATCTAGATTGCTTTTACGTTTCTAACAAGAGCAGGTCTTTTCTTTGTGAATACTCTAAAACCGCAAATACATTTGATTTCAGGAAGTCTTGCTAATTCTTCTAATGCTGTTTCATGACCACATCTCATACATTTGTAAAATACATCAAATTTTTCTTCAGAAAATGATTCTTCTAAATTCCCTTCAGACATAATTGCTAATCACGAGTTCCATAATAAAAGGCTAAGTTATTTTAAAGATAACTCAATGTAGACGTCATCAGGGATTTTTAGACGCATTAATTGTCTGATTGCTTTATCATCTGCGTTAAGATCAATAATTCTTCTGTGCATTCTCATCTCCCATTTTTCATATGTTTCAGTTCCGCTTCCACATGGAGATTTACGGGTTACAACATTGAGACGTTTAACTGGAAGTGGGGTTGGACCTTTTACTTTAACACCGGTTTTTTTACCAATGCCCATAATTTCATCACATACGCCACCAAGCTTTAGAAGACTGGTACTGGTTAGTTTAATGCGAGCATTTTGAGCCATAATGACTCTATCTCTAAGGTGTGTGTGCTTCTGTAATTTCTTTTACGACACCGGCAGCGATTGTTGCACCCATGTCTCTTAATGCAAATCTACCCATTTCAGGGAACTCACTAAATGTTTCAATTGGTGTTGGTCTTACAGGTCTGATTTTAACAATAGCAGAATCACCAACTTTTAGGAACTTTGGATTTTCTTCATCCATTGCACCGGTTTGTGGGTTAATTTTTCCTAGAAACTCGGTAATTGTTGCTGCAACTTGTGCGGTGTGAGCATGCATAACAGGTGTGTAACCTGGTGCGATTGCAGTTGGATGATGAATAACTATAATTTGTGCTTTGAATTCTTTTGCTACGTTTGGTGGTGCGTCTGGAGTTCCCAATACATCACCACGTTTGATATCTTTCTTTTCGATTCCTCTCAAGTTGAAACCAATGTTATCGCCTGCTTCTGCACTTGGAAGTTCTGCATGATGGGATTCAATAGATTTAATCTCACCTTGTGCACCAGATGGCATTACAACGATTTTTTGTCCTGGTTTCATCAATCCGGTTTCAACACGTCCTACAGGAACGGTTCCTACACCAGTGATTGAGTATACATCTTGAATTGGAAGTCTTAATGGTTTGCCAGTTGGTTTTTCAGGTGCGACGAAATCGTCAAATGCTTCTAAGAGAGTTTTACCGGAGTACCAACCCATGTTCTCAGATTTTTTAACTAAGTTATCGCCTTTCCATCCAGAAACTGGAATGAATGGTACTTCATCTGGTTTGTAACCACATGATTTGATTAATCCTTTACCTTTCTCTACTGCTGCTTTGTAAGCATCTTCAGAAAAGTCACTGTCATCCATTTTGTTAATTGCAACGATAATTTGACCTACACCGAGTGTCTTTAGTAAGAAAGCGTGTTCACGTGCTTGTCCACCAGGTGCAATTGCGGTATCAGTTTCACCAGGTTTTGCAGATAGTACAAGAACTGCACAGTCTGCTTCTGAAGCACCGGTAATCATGTTTTTGATAAAGTCTCTGTGTCCAGGAGCGTCGATTAATGTATAATTGAATTTTGGGGTATCGAATTTTTGGAAAGCAAGGTCGATTGTAATACCTCTTTCTCTTTCGTCTTTGATGTTATCCATAACCCAAGCGTACTTGAAGGTATCACCCTTTCCAGTTTTCTCAGATTCTGCGGCATGAGCATCAATTGTTCTTTGGTCAACTACACCAAGATCCATCAAAAAGTGACCCATTGTTGTGGACTTGCCATTATCAATGTGTCCTGTGATAATCATGTTCAGGTGTGGTTTGTCTGCCATAGAAAATTCCTGTCTAGTCCGCTTTATAATCATTTTGATTTTTTGCATTTTTTTGCATCATTTTTTGAAATATTTAGATCACAAAAAATTTGTGATTTTAACATATAGTATAAATCAAAGAAGAAAAAATCGTTAATATGAAAATTACAGTATCAGTAATCAAAGCAGATGTCGGAGGAATTGGAGGACATACACGACCTAGTGATAATTTAATTCAAGCAGTTAGAGATACGATAAAATCTGCAGGAGACTTGCTGATTGATCATTATATCGGATATTGTGGAGATGATGTTCATATCGTTATGAGTCATACACACGGCGTAGATAATGAAAAAATTCACAAATTAGCATATGACTCATTTGTTGCCGGAACTGCAGTTGCAAAAAAAGAGGGACTATATGGTGCAGGTCAAGATTTGTTAAAAGATTCTTTTTCAGGAAATGTAAAAGGTATGGGACCAGGAGTTGCAGAATTAGAATTCGAAGAAAGACCAAACGAAGCATTTACAGTATTTGCTGCAGATAAAACAGAACCAGGTTGTTTCAATTATCCAATGTACAGATTATTTGTTGATGCATTAAGTAATACAGGATTAATTGTAAACAAATCACTTGCAAAAGGTGTGATATTTTATGTCATGGATGTAGAGGAAGCGACAATTGCAAAACTTTCATTGTGGGAAGACAAACCAACTTTGGAAGCTGCATTAATGTATCCAGGAAGATACGTGATTTCATCAATTACAACAAAAGATGGAGAACCAATTATGGATGCATCAACTGATAGATTACATAACATTGCAGGAACATATGTAGGAAAAGACGATCCAGTATGTGTAGTCAGAACACAAAAGAATTTTCCAGCAACTGAAGAAGCAGGTAGCGTTTTCAACAATCCACATTACGTAGCAGGAAACACAAGAGGAAGTCACAACATGCCACTAATGCCTGTCAAATTAAATTCCGCAGCAACTATCAATTTCTGTATTCCAATTGTTGAATCACTTGTTTTTAGTATGCATGATGGAAAGTTTACAGGTCCATTTGATGGATTCTCAACACCAGATTGGGATTACATAAGAGAACAAGCAACTATCAAAGCACTTGCAATTAGAAGTCAAGGATTTATCCATCCAGCAACACTTGTTCCAGATGAATTAGAATATGCTGAAGGATACAAAGATAGAATGGACGTACTGAGAGAGAAAATGACCCCAATGGATTCAAAATCAGACACCAGTGAGAGAAAAGAAAATTACGAAGATCCAGACTAAAGATCTTAAATTTTTTAAGAAAACATTAAATCAATTGTAGTCGTAGCGTATACATGATTTCAATATATGAATTTCAATTTTCATTCCTATCTCATAGTGTAACAAAAATTGCAATTACGGTTGCTGCAGTATTGACGTTTTCCCATATCGTAGTTCAATTATTTGGACAAACGATTCCAGATATTTTCTGGCCAATTTTCAAAGACATAGGTGCAGGATTTATCATAGTTGCAGCATTTGCATTTGCAATAGCTTGGTTCTTAAAAGCACGACCACATAACAGACCAAAACACTACTCAGTAGTAGTATTTGATATTGATGGAAAAGAAACAGAATTGCCAGGATTACGAACCGAGTTTAGAAATCACGACGTAGCATGGAGTTTTATGAAACAATACAAAGAATCATACCCGTTAAATAATTTTGCACTAGTATCAGATGTTAAAAAAGATCGAAAAAAAGTTATGTTCAGATACATCTAGCACAAAAGTTAATCAAATAAAACATCAAAACTAAAACAATACATGAAATTTTCAATTATTTCAGACGCATTTCAAAAGATGGAGGGAACAAGTAAAAGACTTGAGTTAACAGACATTCTCGTCAAATTATTACAGGAGATTCCGGAAGATGTAATCTCAAAAGCTATCTATCTGATTCAAGGAAAATTAAGACCAAATTTTGAAGGAGTTGAACTCGGAATAGCAGAAAAGCTTGTAATGAGAGCAATGTCAAAATCAGCAGGAATACCGCTAAAAAAAATCGAGGATGATTATAATAAAGGTGGAGATTTAGGACAGACTGCAGAAAATATTTTACAGCAAAAAATTCAGACAACATTTGCTTCAGAAATAATTACGTTAGAGAAGGTTTACGAAACATTATTCAAAATTTCAAATTTAGAAGGAAAAGGATCACAAGAGATGAAGATGAAGTATGTTTCAAGTATGCTAAATGACGCAACTCCACAAGAATCAAAATTTATTTTGAAGATTTTACTAGGCACGTTACGGCTAGGTATTGCAGAAAATACAGTTATGGATGCATTGGCAATCGCATTTACTGGAAAAAAAGAAAATCGAGAGAAAATAGAAAATGCATACAATGTTTCAAGTGATTTAGGAAAAGTCGCAGAAGTTATTTCTACTGGAGGTGTTGAAGAAATAGAAAAATTCCAAATTAAACTATTTAGCCCAATTAGACCAATGTTAGCTGATAGAACTAAAAGTGGAGAAGCAACTGTCGAGAAATTTCAAGAAAAATTTGCTGCAGAATACAAATTGGATGGAGAACGTGCACAAATCCATAAACAGAAAGACAAGATAGAAATTTTTTCTAGAAGTTTAGAGATAATCACATCTTATTATCCAGATATAGTTGAAAAAATTTCAAAATTAATTATTTCAGACGACGTAATTTTAGAAGCCGAAGTTGTTGCTATGAATTCAAATTCAGGAGATTTCTTACCATTTCAAGAATTAATGCATAGGCGAAGAAAATATGAAATTGATGAGGCTGTTGCAAAGTATCCCATTACAGTTAATTTCTTTGATGTGTTATTTTCAGATGGAAAAAATTGTATGGAAATGAAATATGAAGAAAGAAGAAAACTGTTAGAAAAAATTATCAAACAAGATGATTTTGCCAGACTTATTCCAATGTCAATTATAGAAAGTGAGGATCAAGTTCTAGAAGTGTTAGAAAATTCAATCAATTCAGGATGTGAAGGATTAATGTTGAAACATCTAGATTCTACATATCGAGCGGGTATCAGAGGAAGTAATTGGTTAAAGCTGAAAAGAGAGTATCAAAACGAGCTAGGGGATAGTCTTGACTTGGTTGTTGTCGGTGCATTTTTTGGAAAGGGTCGACGAACCGGGAAATATGGAACATTGCTGCTAGCGACATACAATGACGAAGAAGACATTTTTCCAAGTATCTGCAAAGTGGGAACAGGTTTTACAGATGAAAGTCTAGATCAATTATATCAGATTCTTTCACCTAAGGTTACTTTGAAAAAGAATCCAAGAATTGTTAGTGAGATGGAAGCGGATGTATGGTTTGAACCAGAGCTAGTTATAGAAATTGTTGCATCCGAAATCACACAAAGTCCAATTCATAAAACAGCATTAGATAAGTTAAAAGAGAATACAGGATTGGCGTTACGATTTCCAAAATTCACAGGAAAAATTAGAACAGAGAAAAATTCAGAAGATGCATCAACTGATGAGGAAGTTATAGCACTCTATAAGGGACAAAAAAAGACAGTAAATCAAGATTAAGTTAAATTCGTTTAACCAAGCCTTAATATTCAGTCCGAATGTTATGGTAACTTGTTATGTACAGTGGGGAATTAGAAGTACAGGCAAAACGAAAAGCAGTTGCCGTGTTACAAGATGAAATTAATAGAATATTAAATGCTGGAAGAAGTCTATCGCAATTACCAGAATTAATTGTAAAAAAAGATAAAGCCGGAATTAAGGATGCTCTAGAGCAAATTGCTTCATTAGAAGAAGAAGTAGAGAGTTTGAGAAGAAAAATTACAAGAGATGTAGCAGACGTTGGCGGTCTTATACTAAACCGAGAAAATCTTCTAAATACCGCTTATACCATGGACGAGATTGCAGGATATATCACCGGAATTGCATTCAAATTATCAAATATCAAAGCTAGCACACTAAAATCATCAAAACTAGAGGGAGACCTAACAGAATTAATCGAATTAGTGGTAGATGAAATTTACAAATTAAATGAAATTATTAGAAGTCTAAATTCAGACTCTGCAAAATCAATTGAACTTGCACAAGATACACAAAAACTAGAAAGAGAAATCGATATAAAATATAGAAAGATGGTATTGAAAGCACTTGAAATTTCTACCACAAGTGAAATGCTATTGATGAAAGATACCATAGAAGGAATTGAAGAAATGGCAGACAAATGTCAAGAAGTTTCAGATTCATTCATTCTTTTGGCATTGAGTTTATAATTTTGAAGACAGAACTACTAGAGAATCGTTTGATTGTATGGAACATAGAAGATTCTAAAAAATTATTCAGCCAAGGATACTATGGAAAACCAATTGGAATTCCAAAACCAAAATTAGATGAAATCAACGTTCCATTGATTTTAGATTTGATTGAAGGCTACTATCTTATGAATAAATCAAAAATACAGATTTATAAAAATAAAAAAAAGATTACATTAAAAAAAATGTTTGAAATTTGTCAAGAACAGCACCATAATTTTGACAAAATGTTTCAAGTGTACAAAGATTTTAGAGATAAAGGTTACATTGTAAACCCAGGTATAAAATTTGGATGTGATTTTGCAGTTTATCAAAAAGGGCCAGGGATTGATCACGCGCCATTCTTAGTTCAAGTGTATAATAGAAATGAGAATATGACGTCAACAGACATTGTGTTGGCAGGAAGATTAGCGTCCAGCGTTAAGAAACAATTCATTTTAGCAATACCTTTTGGAAAACAAAAAGTGGATTATATTGCGCTTGATTGGTGGAAAGCTTAGAAGCTTTTGATATGACCAGCTATTTTATCAAATATTTCAAATTGTGTTTTTGAGACCTTGAATTCAAAACTATTTTTCCATTTCCCATAGATTCTAACACCTTTTGACGTAGGATCAACAGTTATTGTTGCATCGTCAACAGATTGTTGTGCAATAAGCTCGTTTAATACAGAATCAGAATTCAGTGTATCAGCAATTTTTCCACCTTGCCATTCAACTTTGGTAACTTTTTTTGTACCAAAATGTCCAGAGGTTTCCAAAATAGTTCGTGCCGTAAGATCTATGGATTTTTCTGCTTGCCGTTTAACAATAAAGTGAGCCTGAAAACGGTCTTGTGCGCCCCATGGAAGTGGATTTGGATCTTGCATGATTATCCCTTTTGTATTATCTGAATGACATCAATGTTTGTTCCAGTGACATCTAAACAGCCCTTGTTTGTAACCATTCGAGTTGTTTGTGAAAACACTCTACTGTAATAATCATCATTTTCAACCTCATCGGTTGCAATTTCTTTTGGAGTTGAATCTATAGCGATCTCTTTTAACATATCTGAAAATTTTTCAGGCATTGATTTAATGACAAATGTTTCAGGTTCCGTATCATGCATTAGCTATCTTCAAGATTACCCTCAAATAAAGATAATTCTCTAGTGACAAGTAATTAATATTGGAAATCTAACAAAATTTTTGTCAGATTGAAGTTTGAAGATAAAGTTGTTTTAATCACAGGTAGTGGAACCGGTATAGGAATGACGGTTGCTAAAAAATTCATAGAAAATGGAGCAAGTGTCATTATTTTAGGTAGAAGAAAAGAACCTCTTGAAAGTACATCAGAAATGCTAACCAAAATCATTAATGAGAAAAATTCAAAAGGATTTGTAAAGATATTTTCAGGAGTAGATGTTAGTGATGAAAAATCAGTCACAGACATGTTTGATTCATTGAAGAATGATGGAATTAGTATCGATGTTATAGTAAATAATGCAGGAGTTTCAGGACCGGTAACATGCTTCTCTCATGCATCATTAGAAGATTTTAGAAGTACGGTGGATATTCACCTCACAGGAACTTTTTGGACATCCGTACAAGCATTGAAAGTTATGAAGGAGGGAGGAAAAATTATTACAATCTCAACGTTCTTTGCTGAAGAAAGACCATTGGAACAGAGGCCATATAGATTCAGAGGCCCATATACAGCATCACAAGGTGCAAAAAATAGATTGGTGGAAGCAATGTCATGGGAGTTAACTGAAAAAGGAATCATCTCTATTGGAACTAATCCAGGACCAGTTCATTCAGATAGAATTTACAAAACAGTTTATCCAAAAGCAGCATCAGAATTTCTCAGGGTTAGTGGATTTGAAGATTTAGAACCTACAGAAGTAGAGGCTGCAAACAAAGAGCTTGTAGGATTACTTGGCGAAGATGAAGATACTATTAAGAATGGAATTAAGGCTGCTGCAGAAAAATTAGGAAAACAAGAAGCAACATTCACAAATTTACTAAACAAAGTTCAAAGTATTGCAGAAAAAATTCAGAAAAATACATCAACAATGATTGCAGATCAACAATTCTTATCACAAGATCAAGTTGCAACCACAGTTTTAACACTATCAGATGATGATCAAGCAAAAATTCTAAATGGAAAAATTATTCCAGGAGACAGAGTGTTCTATCCAGTCAGATCACATATTACATCAGTTCCAGAAACTGTAAAACAACATGATTATTCATCAAAAATTGCAGTATTGACAATTGATGCAACAGATGAAGCAGATGCAAAAAAAGCTGAAGAGATTGCGACAGATGTTCAATCAAATGGAGGTCAAGCAATTTGTTTCATTTCAGACAAATGTCCAAAAGAAATTCAGGATTCAATATCAAACAAGTTCCATTCACATGTAATAGATTTTTCAAATAATGAAGAAATTACAAGATGGTTTAACACAGCAAAATCAAAAGGAGATATTGAAATATTTATTCACATAACTGGTAAAGTTCCAGCAATTTCAAAATTAACAGAATTATCTAGAAGTGAATGGGATGGATTAACAGACAAATTCATAAACATTCCAGCTACTGTTAGTCAAAATGCAATGAGTATTTTTGTTCCTAATGGCTCAGACGATCCAAGACTTTTCAAAGATGCAAAAGGACGTATCGTGATAATTGGTCCAGACCTACCACACGGTAAGAAAATAGGTGGAGGGGAAAGAGCAAAAGTAGAGGTGTTTAGAGGTGCACTAAGACCATTTGCAACAACTGTAAACCAAGAACTAAGTGATGTATTGAAATCAAATGTCAGAGCATTTCTAGTATTAGCAGGAACAGTAGACGGAAAAGAACCAAACAATACCAGAATTACAGACGCAGTGAATTATTTGATATCTGACGATTCAAGATCTAGCGCAGAAGTAATTTTCTGTCCTGATGAATCAAGATAAAAAATGGAAAAATTCAAATCATTAAAAGTAGGAAACGCCTTTGTTTCGACAACAAGTATTTCAAAAAAAGAATTAGACGAATACCTTGGATTTTCAAGAATAAAAAATGCAATGTTTGAGATAGACTCTGGAAAAGATGAGGATAGAGTGATTTCAGGAAGAGCAATTATTTCAAGAATGGAAGGGGAATTTACAAGGTTAAGACAAATTTATGGAAATTATATCGTCCTATACGGAATTGATGGAGATGAAGAATGGAAAAACAGACAAACTAGATTTGTAAGACCTGTTTACACAGACCAAGTTATTCGACTCAAATTTACAATTTCAGACAAAAGAGATATTGATGAAGAATATGGTTTGATTAGTGTAGATTTTGAAGCTACCTTTGAAGGTGGAGAATTAGTTTTGACATCAAAAAAAAATCTATACAGGATTAAAAAAGAACCTCCAACGAATCGATAACCAATTTTGCTGCAGCAGCTAAAAGAACTATCGTTACAAGAATTTTTAATTTTTTTTCTTTAATTTCTAATGACAATCTAGCACCAAGTAAACCTCCACCAAATGCACCAATTGCTAACAAAAATGCCTGTAAGTAATCTGGATGTCCTAATGCAGAATGAACCAAAAGACCACTAAGTGATGCAAACATCAAAACAAGCTGTGCAGTAGGAGCAGCCTTTCTCATAGGAATGCCTATTCCAATAACCATTAAAGGAACAAAAACAATTCCACCACCAATTCCAAATAAGCTAGAGATCATACCTGCAAAAAGACTTGCGCCTGCAGAAATTATCATCATTAATGCTGTTTGATTGTATGGTTTTTCATCGACCGCACGTTTCACAAAAATGTAAACGGCAGAAGCAATCAACACAAGTGCAAATAAAATCTGAAACGCTACAGGGGTCATTACATCAGAAACAAATGCACCCAAGACAGTTCCAGGAATACACATTAACCCAAGTTTAATTCCAATTCTAAATTCAACACGTTTTTGGCGTGCATATGACACGGTGGATGCTACAGAATTACTAAAAGCTGCAAAAAGACTATTGCTTGCAGCAAGTGAAGGAGGAAATCCCGCAAAAGTCATTACAGGTACAGCAATTATTCCACCACCAAGCCCAACAATAGAGCCCAAAATACCAGCCGCAAATCCAAGTGGGATTAGCCATAGATTTTCATACATTGTAAGTTAGGACAGAAGATCATGAGGTATATTAGATTTAGGAAAAAAAATTTAACTGCAATGACAACGTATTGACACCATGACTAAAGCATTTGTTTTGATTAATTGTGAATTAGGTTCAGAAGAACATGTTATTTCAGAGCTAAAAACATTTTCAGATGTAAAAGAGGTTCAAGGTACATTTGGAGCATATGACATTATTGTAGAGATATCATCAGAGTCAATTGAGAAAATTCGAGAAACCATTACATGGAAAATCCGTAAAATTGAAAAAATTCGATCCACATTAACACTAACAAAAATTGAAGGTCAGGGACAATAATTACACAGGCGCAATATAGAAAATTACACTTACGTTAGTTGTAATTTCTTCATCGCCCGACATAATTGGTGCAGATTTCATTGAAGACTCCATTGCCATCCCATCAAATGATGCTCTCATAGGACTGTCGTAGTATGGCATTACATTATCGTGTATAACCACAGATTTCACTCCAACGATTTGCTGTTTTAATGGAACAAGTGCTTTTTCGGCTTTTTGTGTGGCATCCATTATTGCATTGGCAATTAAATTATCACTGATTTTTTGAGATTTATCATCAGATAATTGAAAAGATACAGTGTCAACACGGTTTGCGCCAGAAGATACAGCGGCATCAATGATATTTCCAGCTAAATTAATTTTGTCAGTTTGGATAGATAATATGTTAGAAACACGATAGCCGATTAGAATTTGTTGATAATTTCCATTAGAATCCTTTATGCTGTCGTATAATGGATAAATTCTAAAATTCGATGTTTGGATATCATCTTCAGATATTCCAGAGCTAGTTAATGACGAAATAACAGAGTTTAATGAATTAGAATTTTTAGACAAAGATTCATTGGCAGTTTTTGTCTCAGATTCTACTCCAAGAACTACGATTAGTGTATCAGGTTCAGAAGATGCAGATGCAGTGCCGGTAACCGAGATAATATTTTCTGTATAATCAAATTCTTCTGTCCAGTGAGTGATTATCTCATCACTTATTTCAGATTCGGCATCTTGAGATTCAGCTTGATTCTCATATTGAGTTAAAGTTACAGCAAAGGCTAAAACAAATACAACGCCAACTATCACAGCGATGTTAATCCGAGTATCCATAGAATTTATCAAAGAATATAGTATAAAAATTCATGAGTCAGATATAGATTAGAAATGAAGGATATTCCAATGATAGACCCAGTTACAGAATTAAAAAAATTGTTTGAGGCCAAGAAATTTGATGCGGCAATTGAATTCTGTCAAAAACTACTAGAAAAAGATCCAAATGACCCTATCGCACTACAGAATCTAGGCACGGCATACTATATCGTAGGTGCATATGAAGATACCATAAAATGCTGTGACAAAATTATAGAAAAAGATCCAAATGAAGAACATGCTATAAAAAATAAAATGCGTGCATTAGAAAGATTGGAATTACATGAACAGGTTTTAGAGTGTTGTGAGATTCTATTATCAAAAAATGATAAAGATGTTGACGCATTAGTTACAAAAGGTATTGCACTTAACAAAACAGGAAAACATGAAGATGCGTTAACACTGTACGATTTATCTTTAGAGTTGGATAAAACAAATGTGGATGCATTGATGAATATGGCAGTAACCCTAAGTTATTTAGGAAGATACCAAGATTCAATTCCATATTACGATACAGTTCAACAAATAATGCCAGAATTTTCTAGAGCTGCTGTTGAAAAATCAAAAGCATTTAAAGAATTAGGGAGAGAAGACGATGCATTTTTAGCTGCACAAGGCGTGAGGTTAAAAGATGCAGAATTATTGAAACAAGATGCAAAGGATAACAAATATTCAGTTCAACATGCATTCCTTTTGAAGAGGTATAAAAGTTCAGAAAAAAAGAATTAACTACATTCTTTCGGGAGCGTCAATTCCAAGTAAACCCAATGATGCTTTTAGAGTTTTTTGAAATGATACGACGAGGCATAATCTTGCATTTAGTAACTCCGTAGTTTCAGATGCCAAGACCTTAACATGTTCATAAAATGATGAAAAAGTAACTGCTAATTCGTATGAATATTTTGCAATTACTTTAGGCGATAAATTATTAACAGAATCATTTACGTGAACATCAAACATTGCAATTTTTTTAATCAGATTTTTTTCATATTCAGAAGATAATAATTCAAATCCTGAATCAAAATTTGGTTTCACATCTGTTTTTTCAAGAATTCTAGATGCACGTGCATACGAATATTGAATATAACTACAAGTGTCACCTTCCAAACGAAGTGAATTTTTCAAATCAAATGTAATAATTTTGTCAAGATCCGGTTTTATCATTTCATAACGAATGGTTCCAACTGCAACAATGTTGGCAATATTTTGAAGTTCAGATTCAGACAAATTTTCATTTCGACTTTTGGATTCATCATAAACGCGTTTTGTGAGAGTTTCAAGCACGGTATCGGCATTTACATACAATCCTTTTCGTCCAGACATTTGTGCAGATTCGCCATCCACAGATAGACCTAATGATTTTACAGTATCTGCACTCAAAGTGACAGATTCATAGCCCAGATGTGTGTATGCGCCTTTTTCTTTGAATTTTGCCATCAACCCCGATACAATTTTTTGTAGACGAATTTGTCTATTATCAATAACTGTAATGACCTTACTTCCAGAGAAATTTAATTTGGTATCACCCTCCAATGTTGTTTCATAGAGTGTTTGAGAATTTTTTTGTGTAGAATGTATTTTATAATGAAATGGATCATCAACTAAACCAAGCTTCCAAGCAGCATATGGAATATCTTTTGCAATGTATGTTGCAACACCATTACTTCTCACCAAAATTTTGTCATCTTCACCATCTGCAGGAATTACCCAACAACCAGCATTATCCCCTTCATCTTCATACTTGATTTGATTATCAGACTTGAGTTTTTCAAAAATTGTTTCCCATAGTTTTGAATGTATTATTTGAGATTCAAAATTGAGACAATCATAGAAAACTCCTAAATTCCAAACTGTTTTCAATTGTTCATTCAATACTTTTCTAGTAATAGTTTGTGCAATTTTTGAAACTTCACTGGATCTATCTTCAATCTGTTTTAGAATTTCATGTCGTTTTCCTTCTAATTCCTTATCAGATTCATATTTTTCAGTAGTTTTTACGTATACAGTATCACCGCAATAATGATCAAATTTTTCATTGTTAGGAGATTCTTGTGAAAATCCAAGTTCTGTAAAACCAACTATAATATCTGCAACTTGAAGACCAGAATCATCCACATAATTTAATACACTAACATCATAGTTTGCTTTTTTTAGAATTTTGGATACAACATCACCTAAAATTATATTTCGTATATGTCCAACATGCAAGGCTTTGTTTGGATTTACCGAAGTATGTTCTACAACAATTTTTTCATTATTTCCAAATTCAAGTGTACCATAATTTTCTTGAAGAGATAATCTAATGACAAAGTCATTGAATTTTGTGTAATCAATACTAAAATTGAGATATCCACTTGGATGTGATTCAACATTTTTTATTTGTGGCATATCATCAAAATTGTACATCTTGGATAATTCAACGGATATTTCCTGAGGGCTTTTTTTGAGCTGTTTTGAGAGTAGAAATGGAACATTACATGTAATATCTCCAAATCCAGGCTTTGCAGATTCTACTGAAAATTTGACATGCTCATAATTTTTCGCATCCAATATTTCAGCAGTTTTATTTCGTATATTTTCAAGTAAATTGAGAAAGACCATACATTTAGAATTCAGATGATATCATATCTAAGCCTTCCAATAGGCCTTCACCTGAATTTTTTGTGGTTACAATTTTTGCAATTTCTTTTAATTCTGGAATTGAATTATTCACCGCAATGTTGTTTTTTACGGTTCTAAATAATGGAACATCAGTTTCACTATCACCTAAGGCAATTGTATCTTCAAGATCAGCATTTAGCATTTCAAGTGCTTTGATTAATCCTGAACCTTTGTCAATGCCACGAGAATTAATGTGATAAGCGTAACCACTATCAAAAAGTCCTACGTTGAATCCTTTTTCGTCTAATAATTTTTGGGCATTTTTTATATCAAAAGTTCTATCTAAAACAACTTCAGTAAGTCTAGGGAAAACAGGTTTTTCTAAAATTGGTTCGTCTAGTTTTTCTTTTAGATATGAAAAAGCGTTTTGACATTCTTCTTTATTTCCAAGCAACTTGTGAGTCATTATCTCTCCATGAGTAATGCAACCACCATTTTCACCTACACCAAGTAATGTCAGTCCGCCAAAGATAGAAAGAATGTATGCTTCTACTGATGAACGACCTGTGACAAAAATTACATGGTGTCCATCATTTTTTAAATTTCTTAATTTTTCTAGAGCATTCAGATGAATTGTCCCAAATCCATTTAACGTGACAGTTCCATCAATATCGACTGCAAGAACTTTTTTCTTCAATGATCTTTCATTTTAGATACCATTAATGAGTAAAGCGTTAGAAACCTTTGATATTGAGTTAATTTGTAAAGAAATTGAATACTAATGGGAATTCCAGAAAAAATTAAAGCTATACAAGATGAAATACTTCGAACACAAAATAACAAAGCAACCGAACATCATATCGGATTACTAAAAGCAAAAATTGCAAAGCTGAAAAGAGAACAAGAAACCGAACAGGTCAAAAAGAGTGCCAAAAAACAAGATGGATTTGATGTAAAACGGACGGGAGATGCTACAGTGGTTTTTATCGGATTACCTAGTGTGGGTAAATCCACATTATTGAATAGATTAACAGGCTCAAAATCAGCGATAGGTGCATATCAGTTCACCACATTGACAGTAGTTCCAGGAGTAATGAATTATCGAGGAGCTAGAATTCAAGTTTTAGATTTACCAGGAATCATCAAAGGAGCATCAACTGGAAAAGGTTTAGGAAAGAGAATTCTTTCAGTTGCAAGAAGTGCAGACATAGTGTTATTGGTGTTAGATGTGTTTCAACCATATCATGAAGATGTATTAATCAATGAATTAGGAAACATTGGAATTAGATTAAACCAAACACCACCAGATATTGTAATTGAAAAATCTACTACAGGAGGAATTGCAGTTGCTCAGCAAAAAAAATTAAAGAAAATGTCAGAAAAATTATTAAAAGAAATTCTAAATATTTATGGATATACTAGTGCAAGAGTTGTAATCAAAGAAGATATTGAATCAGAACAACTAATTGATTTCATAAATGGGAATAAAACATACGCAAAAGGTATTACCATTTTAAATAAAATTGATCTAGTTGATGAAAAATTTCTAAAAGATGTATCAAAAAAATTAAAAACAGATTTTATTCCAACTTCAGCTGATTCGAATAAAAATATCAATCAATTAAAAGAAAGAATTTACAATGAATTACAGTTCATTCGGGTATATCTTAGACCAAAGGGTGGAGAGACAGATTTTAAGGAACCACTAATTGTAAGAAAAGGAAACACGGTTGCAGATGTTTGTAACAAATTACATCGAAATATGAAAAAAGATTTTAGATTTGGATTAGTATGGGGCAAAAGCGTGAAATTTGGAGGACAAAGAGTCAGCCTAAATCATGTTTTAATTGATGAGGATGTCCTAACAGTAGTTAAAAAAAGATGATTTTAAAAAAAGAATTCTATGAACGAGAGACTATAACAGTAGCAAAACAATTGATTGGAAAAAAATTAACAAGGAAAATAAAAAATCTAAAATTAACAGGCATAATTACTGAAACTGAAGCCTATAGAGGAAGAGATGATCCTGCCAGTCATGCAGCAATAAATTTGACAAATAGAAATCAAATCATGTTTGGGCCGGTTGGAATGTCTTATGTCTACTTTACTTATGGAATGTACTTTATGCTAAATGTTGTTGCAAAAAGTAAAAAACAAAATGCAGGTGCAGTTCTAATTCGAGGAGTTTATCCACAAGACGGAATTAAAATCATGATTAAGAATAGAGGTATGAAAGATATTAACAAGATTACAAACGGACCCGGAAAACTAACAATGGCTATGAATATTTCAATGAAAGAAAATAATCTTGATTTAACAAAAAAATCATCAATTTACATAAGTGAAGGAATTATTCCAAAAAAAATTAAAAAATCGCCCAGAATTGGAATTACGAAAGCGACTGATAAAAAATGGAATTTTAGTATTATGTCAAAAGATTATTTTTGATCTTTATCGTCATCTTCTAGAGTCCAAGGAAGAAAACGTCCAAGTATACGACTCCAATCCATTCTTAACATCAATACAACAACAGCAGTCATTACAGCGCCAAAAACGACAATACCGATAATTATCGGAGTAGGATCATCCAAATCTTCTGGCTCTGTAATTCCAAACATTTCAAAGATTGGGTCAACTACAGGACCACTCAAGTAATGAGCCAGTATAACAATTGCATAACATAAAACAAGTTTCCCTGTTAAGGTTGCAATAAAAAATCTTAATGGGTTGTATTTTGCTAATCCTAGTGGAACATATATGATGTCATCGGGAATTGGCGTAGCAGCGGCAACAAACGCAGCTGCAGCACCATATTTTTTAACCAATCTTTGAAATGGCAACATACGTTGTTTTGTTTTTTCAGACATAATTTTTCTTCCACCATAACTAATTACAAAAATTATTTGTTTTGCAACAGTGGCAGTAACTGCGGCAATTATTGCAAGTATATGTAGATCAAACTGATCACCAACAGACATGGTAACTAATAGGATAAAAGATGGAATTGGGACAAAAGGAATTAAAGAACCAAAAAAACTAACTAACGCAAGTCCGAGATATCCAACTTCTGAGGAAAAGAATGGAATAAAGTCCCAAAGATCCAATAGATTACAAAATTTACAACCGTATATAAAAAAATGTAATTTAATTAATCATTAAAATATTCGAAAATGTGCAATTAGATGAATGACCGAAAATGAAGACTATGAAATAGCAGATTTAATCTCAAAAATCAGCCCATACATCAGATTTATCGGCGTAATTAGTAAAACAGGTGAACTTCTTTCATACTATAGAAGAGAGGATTTAGATCCATTGTTAGACCAAAAAAAGACACAATATCAATTTGCTCAAATTGCAATTAAAACAGAACTGGAAGAACAATTTGACGATCAATTGGGAGATACAGAATTTGTCTGGGAAGAAAGAACCGAAGTTCAAACAATTGCATTTGCAATATCTTCAAAAAGAATTTGGATTACAATTGACAAAAAAGTTATCCGCTCAGAAATGCTTAGAATTATAGATTCATGTCTTCCAATTGTTAAACGCTATTCGTAAGATTTTATAAAAATAAAAAAGAGATAGTAGTTACTCGATAATAGATTGTTAAGAAAATTAATTTAAAATTACTAATCTTAGTCTACTTTTTTCACTGATTTTGCGGCTGGGCCTTTTTCCGATTCACCAATTTCAAACTCAACTTTATCGCCATCGTTAATTCGACCTTGAACTTCTGTCATGTGAACAAACAAGTCCTTGTCTTCATTTTCGCGTTCGATAAAACCGAAGCCTTTTGTTTGGTTAAACCATTTTACGGTTCCTGTTTCCATCTTAGTTTTTGTGGTTTTTAACCACTATATCAATTAATGAAACAATCAAATTTAATCAAAAAGAGTCATAATTGTTGGCTGTAAGACCATGCATGCCTAAGCTCATGTATGGCCTGCTGACGGTTTGGTTCAAAATTAGGTTATTTGTGCTTGAATCAAGTATTTTATACGTAAAATTAATCATTTGAAATAGATCGGTTTCTATACTAGTGATAATCAAAAAAAAATATGGTAAAGTACGTATGCAAAAGCTGTAAAACAGAATGTGACGATATTACAGAACACATGTTAAAAGTTCATAAATTCTCAAAATGGATTATGGAAATACAACTTAAAACAAATCCAAATACATACAAAAATTGTTTTGAGAAAAAAGCTTAGAATTATAATATAAAATTTTGTAACTTAATTCTTTCATTTTATTCTTACATCTAATTATTTGTGTTAGATTTTAATTCATTTAAAATGAGTTGTAAACATGGATAAAGAAATTTGGGACGATATGGCCATCGATTATGATAAGAGTGTAGAAGATAATCAAGACCCAATAATTTTCAACTATCTTAAAAAAGAAATTGCAATTCTCACAACTTTATGTAACAGAGTTTATGATTCAAACAAAAATTGTTCAATCATAGATATGGGTGCAGGAACCGGACGAGTGATATTTGCACTAGATGAAAAATTACAAGGAAATGCCATCAAATTCTATGGGATAGAAGTATCAGAACCAATGCTAAATCATGCAAATCAAAAAAAACAAAATTACAAAGATGTTTCAAAGATTGAATTTTTAAAATTTGATCTAACAGATGAGAATTTATCAGAATATTTTCAATCCGATGACACAAATATTGTAATGTGCTTATACAATACACTAGGTGTTATTCCTTCAGATAAACGACAAAAATTCATCAACAATATGAAAAACATAGCAGGAGAAAATGGATTGACGATACTAACTGCGTTTAACGGAGATAATTTTGGTTTTGTGGCACCAAAATTATACAATCCCATGATACCCATGATTAAACAAATAGATCAAGACTCTTTTGATGAAACAAATAGAGTTTTTCAAAATGGTCTTGGTTTTAGAAGTCAATGGTTTACAAAAAATGAATTAAAATTAATGTTAGATACCAATGTAGAACCAATCCCAATTAATGTGACAATTAATGATACATCACATACATTTGGAAATGTGTTTATAGATAGAAATATTTGAGAATTATTTTTAAAGATGTGTTGGAGGGTCGTGACTTCCACATGGATGAATATTTTCACCTTCATCTTCACATGTTTCAATATGACACTTCATAATGTTTAATTTTTTTACTAATAAAAAAAGAATTAGTTTTGTATTTTATTCATAAAGCCAACATGAAACATAACCAGTTTCAGTTTTAATTTTTGGAGGATCTTTTTTACATTTTTCCATTGCTTCAGGACATCTATCATAAAACTTACAACCATCAGAAGGATTTACCAGATTTGGAGGAATTCCTGGAATGAATTTTGGTTTTGTATTTTTTGATAAAACAGGAATTGATTCTAGCAGTCCTTTTGTATAGGGATGCTTTGGTTCAAGAAAAATTTCTTCAGAAGTTCCAAATTCAATCATTTGTCCCCCATACATAATTCCAATTTTTTCAGCAACCTCTGATAAAACTGCCAAATCATGAGATATTATCATGAATGATTGACCGTCTTTTTTCAATTTTTTAAAAAGATTAACAATTTGAGCTTGTATTAGAACATCCAGTGCAGTAGTAGGTTCATCTGCAATTACAAACTTTGGTTTTAAAATTAACGCCATAGCAATAACAACTCTTTGTTTCATACCTCCGCTTAATTCATGAGGAAATTTCTTTAATACAGATTCGTCCAAATTAACAGAGTTCAAAGATTGAAGTATAGATTGTTTTGAATCACCTTCAAAATTGTGTTGTTTTAGAACTTCTTCAAATTGTTGTTGTATTGAAAAAACAGGATCAAGTGAGTTCATTGCACCCTGAAAAACCATGGAAATTTCTTTCCAGCGTATAGTCTTGTTAAATTCATCGTCCGGTACATCAAGTAATGATTTTCCATCAAATTGTATTTTTCCAGAATAAATTTTTCCATTTGAAATCATTTGAATTATAGATAAGCCTAGTGTACTTTTTCCACATGCACTTTCCCCTGCAATTCCAATTGATTCTCCATTATCAATTGCAAATGTGACATCCTCTAATGCATGAACTAAACCTTTTGAGGTATTATACCGAGTAGTCAAATTTTCAATTGAAATAAAAGTCATATTTTTAGTTAGGAGAGGTTAGATTAAGTTTTTACTTGTGTATATTTTCAACATTACATGGATATTTCAAGAACACATCTAATTGAAGATCTAAATTCATCTATGGAAGGAAAAGATGTCATTTTTGGAGGTTGGGTGGTAGATCTTCGAAAGCTCGGAAAAATGGCATTTTTGACCGTTAGAGATGTTACAGGAATGTGTCAGGTCATAGTTAAAGGAGATTCAATGAGTTTGCTAGAAGGGTTAAACAGACAAAGCGTTGTAAGAATTTTAGGAAAGATACAAGCTAGTAAAGCAAAAGATTTTGATTTTGAAGTTTCTGCAACAGAGATACAAGTTCTTGCAAAAGCAGAATATCCACTTCCGATAGATCCAATTGGAAGATTGGAAAGTGATATCGATAATAGATTGAATTCAAGAGCTCTGGATATGAGAAATCAGAAAACAGCGTCAATCTTTAAACTTAGAAGTAAAGTTTTAGCATCAATTAGAGAGACTCTCATTAAAAGAAAATTCATTGAAATTAACACACCAAAGATTATCGGTAGTGCAAGTGAAGGAGGAGCCGACTTATTTGGTCTTGACTACTTTGGACAAAAAGCATACTTGGCTCAGAGTCCACAATTATACAAAGAACAGATGACAATTGGATTAGAAAGAGTATTTGAAATTTCATCGTTTTATAGAGCAGAAAAATCACACACAGGAAGACACCTGAGTGAATTTACTAGCGTCGATATTGAGGCTGCAATGATGGATTATACTGACGTGATGGATGTTCTGGAATCAATTGTAGTAGATGTTTTCAAAAATACATCTGAGAATTGTAAAACAGAACAGCAGGAAATTGGATATGAAATTAAAGTTCCAAGTTCACCATTTGAACGAGTAACATACACACAGGCATTAGAAGAATTGAGTAGTATGGATATCAAGATAGAATTTGGAGAAGATTTACAGGATTCACATCTTCGTAGTTTAGGAGAAAAACATCCAGGATTTTTCTTTTTGACTGACTGGCCTATGAAACTAAAACCATTTTACATTCATGAAAAAGATGATGATCCTAAACTTTCACGTTCATTTGACTTACAATATGGATATCTTGAATTATCATCAGGAGGACGGAGATTACATGACCCAGAACAGCTAAGATCTAGATTGAAAGAACAAGATTTAGATCCTACAAGTTTTGAAGAACATTTGAAAACATTTGGATGGGGAATGCCTCCACATTCAGGTTGGGGAATGGGATTAGATAGATTAATGACAGTTTTGATTGGAATTGACAATGTTAGAGAGGTAGTTTTGTATCCAAGAGATCCAGATAGGCTCAAACCATAAATTTTATTGAAAAAAATTAGATAAAAAAAACAAACATTGGTGACAGTGTTAGATATCAAATTAAATTGTATTTTGAACAATTAGAATGACAACTGAAGAACGTAGTAGAGCCGCAATATTGGGATGGATAGGTCACGATCTTGCAGCACTAAAACGAAGCTATGCATCTGTAAAAGGCTGGGAAACTAGAAGAAAAAATTAACAGCACTATAGTCTGCTGGTAATTTCACTAGTGAATTCCTGTGTGGATTTTTCTCCACCAATATCTTTAGTGGTAATTCCAGATTTTATCAATTCCAATACCACATCCTCAAGTTTTTTGCCTGCAGAAATGCAATCAGAATCATTGTTTTTCGAGCCCAACCAATCCAACATCATTTTTGTAGAAAGTATGAATGAAGAAGGATTTGCAATTTGTTTTCCAGCGATATCAAAAGCAGCCCCATGAACCGGCTCGAATAAACCAAAATTATCACCTAAATTTGCAGCAGGTGCCATACCTAATCCACCTACAACTTGAGAGGATTCATCAGATAAAATATCACCAAACAAGTTTGTAGTCACAATTACATCAAATTCATGAGGAGCACGAATCAAGTTCATAGCACATGCATCTACATACATTTCATCAAAACTAACATCAGGGTAATCTTTGGATACTTCTTCACAACTTTTGGCAAAAAGACCATCGGTCAATTTCATCACGTTTGATTTATGAACACATGTTACACGTTTTTGTTGATTTCTATCCATTGCAGTCTCAAATGCATGTTTTGCAATTCTTTTTGATGCTTTTTCACTAATTATTCGTAAGGCAACCGCAGTGTCATCTACCTGAAATTCTTCACCGGTATAAAGATCTTCAGTGTTTTCACGTACAATTACAAGATCAATATCATTTCGTAAAGCAGGAGTATTTGGATATGATTTTGCAGGACGAATATTTGCATACAAATCTAACTTTTGTCTTAATGCAACAATTACATCTTTAGCACTTTCTCCAACAGGAGCTTTCAAGCATGCATCAGAAGATTTGATTGATTCAAAAACATCATCAGGTAATGCATTACCTGTTTTTTCAAGTGCAGTATCACCAGCTACAAGAGAGTTAACATCAAATTTTACATTTAGTTTGTCATGAATTGTATCTAAAATTGTTTTTACAGATTCAGATAATTCAGGACCAATTCCATCACCGGTTATTAAAGAAATTTTATACATACACAATCACCTAAAATATTATAATGATTAAATCTTCTTTTCCTTTAGAACATTTTTTAACATTATACGATTAATTCCATCAACCATAGCTTGTACACTTGTTGTGACAATGTCTTCACCAACAGATTTTGATGAAATTATACTACCACGTGCATCTTCAACTTTTACTGTCACTTCACATAACGCATTGGCGCCACCAGAAATAGAATCTAATTTGTACTCTTTTAATCGTACTTCATCAGTTATCTGACTTGTGATTTTCTGTATTGCGTTTAATGCTGCATCAACAGGACCAACGCCAAAGTCAGTTGCAGAAAATTCTTGTCCATCAACATTTAATTTTATAAATGCATAAGGCATTGTTCCAACGCCAGTGGATACAGAAAATCCAGTCAATTGAACAATTCGTTTTAATTTATTTTCACCAATTACTTCATTTGCCATAGATAACAATTCAACTTCAGTTACTTGTTTTCCCTGGTCACCTAATGCCTTTACTTTTTCTAAGATTTGCTTTGTTTGGTCTTCGTTTGGTTCAATGCCATACTCTTTGAGCATTGCATTCATGCCGTGAATTCCAGCATGTTTTCCTACCTGTAACCAACGTGTTCTTCCTACAATTTCAGGACTAATTGGCTCGTAAGTCAAAGGATTATTCAATACACCATGAGTATGAATTCCAGATTCATGACCAAATGCATTTTCACCAACTATCGCTTTGTTTGGTTGTACTGACATTCCTGCTAATTTTGAAATGTATCTAGAAGTTTCATAGATTAATTTTGTATTGATATTTGTATCCCATTTTTTCTCAAATTGTAAACTGGTTAATGCCATAACAAATTCTTCTAAAGAAGCATTTCCTGCACGTTCGCCAATTCCATTAATCGTAACATGAGCACATGATGCACCAGATTGTACACCAGAAATTGCATTTGCGACAGCTAACCCAAAATCATTATGACAATGGACACTAATTGGTAATTTTGATACTTCAATTGCATCCTTTGTAATTTCGCCTATGTATTGCGGAGTAGAATAGCCCACAGTATCTGGAATGTCAATTCTATCAGCACCTGCACTAGCAACAGATCCAAAAACTTTTTTCAAAAATTCCCTATCAGTTCTAGTTGCATCTTCTGCAGAAAATTCTACTTGTAAACCTCTAGATTTTCCATACTCTACAGCTTCAATGGCTTTTTCCAAAGCTTCATCACGAGTCATTTTTAATTTATACTCTAAGTGAATGTCGGAAGTTGCAATGAATGTGTGTATGTAATTTAATCCACAGTCTACAGCAGCATCAATATCTTTTTTGTTTGTTCTTGCTAATCCACATAATTCTGCATTAAGTCCTTCCGCGACAATTAATTTTACACCTTCTTTTTCTCCTTCAGAGATAACAGGAAAACCGGTTTCAATTGCATCGACACCCAATTCATCAAGTTTTTTTGCAATGTTTAATTTTTTTTCTGGAGATAATGAAACACCAGGGGATTGTTCTCCGTCACGTAAAGTTGTATCAAAAATTCTAATGTTCATGCTCTTCACGCTCTAATGCAGTTATACCAGTTCGTGCCATTTCTTTTAATCCAAATTTCTTTGCCAATTCTTCAAAGGCACTAATTTGATGAGGAGTTGCAGTCATTTCTACAATAATTGACTCTTTTTTGGCATCATGTATTTTTGCAGAGTATGCACTGGCTAATTTGTTAATTTCCATACTATCCTCTGGTTTGTTTACTTTAATCTTAAACATTACCAACTCTCTATACACAGAGTTATTCACATCTAACCTACGAACCTCAATTGTGTCAATCATTTTGTCAAGTTGTTTGACAATCTGTGTAATTTGCTTCTCATCACCAATAGTAGTGATAGTCATTCGTGAATATTTTTTATCTTCAGTGACACCTACAGAAATACTATCGATGTTAAAGTTACGTGATCTAAAAAGATGTGTTACCTTAAACAAGATTCCAGGTTTATTTTCCACTTTGATTGATAAAATTGCCCAAACCATTTCTATCACATTATGATGGTAAGATCATATCCTTTAATCCAGTTCCCGGTGCAACGAATGGTAATACATCTTCTTCAGGATCTATTGGTATGTCAATTACAGTTGCAACATCACTTTTCAATGCAGTCTTAATTGCACTGTCAAGCTCATCCATTGATTGCGCACGTAATCCTTGTGCACCATATGATTCAGCTAATTTAACATAATCAGGACATTTTTTTAGATCAACACCAACCATACGACGGTCATAAAATGTTCTTTGCCATTGTGCAACCATTCCTAAAGAATAATTGTTTATCAAAAATACAATTACAGGCAAGTCCTCTAATACTGCAGTTGCAAGTGAATTTTCGGTCATGTTAAAGCTACCATCACCTGCAATGTCAACTACAGGAACATCAGGACGTGCAGTTTTTGCACCAATTGCTGCAGGAAATCCCCAACCCATAGTACCCAAACCAGTTGAGCTGAAGAAAGTTCCAGGATGAATTGCGTCAAAGAATAATGAAGCCCACATTTGGTGTTGACCTACTTCAGTTGTCACAATAGATTCGTTTGGAAGTAATTCACGTAATTTTCTAAGAATTTTTGCAGCACCCATTTCACCAGGATGTATTTTCAAATTTTCTCGCCAGTATTGTTTAACTTCTTTTACATGTTTTAACCAAGGATTATCATCAGAGGTACGTACAGCTTTATCCATTAACATTTTTCCAAATATACGTAATGAGGCACGTACATCACCTACTACAGCTACAGAAGTTGTTTGGTTCTTTCCAATTTCTGCAGGATCAACATCCATGTGAATAATTTTCAAGTTCTTTTCAAACTCTGCAAATGTACCAACAGAGCGGTCTGAGAATCTAGTTCCAATCGCCAAAACACAGTCAGCTTCAGTCATCAATTTATTGGCTTCAGCATGTCCATGCATTCCAATTGGACCTAAGGATAACGGATGATTTTCAGGAAATGCACCTTTACCTTTGAAGGTAGTTACTACAGGAATCATTAGTAATTCAGCTATTGATTGTAATTCTGCAAATGCAGATGAAATGATTACACCACCACCAGCAAGAATTATTGGTTTTTGTGCAGATAACAATAATTCAACTGCACGGGCGGTATTTGTAATATCAGGATCAGCCCAAGGATGATAACCAGGAACTCTTACTTCATCAGGAAAAGTAAATTTACCTTCATTTTGTTGAACGTCTTTAGGAATATCTAATAATACAGGACCAGGTCTTCCAGTTTCCGCAATGTAAAATCCTTGTTTAACCATTGTTGGAATTTCTTCAGGAGTTCGTGGTTGATATGAATATTTTAATGCAGGATTAGCCATACCGATGATGTCACTTTCTTGAAATGCATCTTTTCCAATCATTGCTACAGGAACTTGACCAGTTACTGCAACCATTGGTGCAGAATCTGCTTGTGCAGTTGCAATTCCAGTTAACAAATTGGTTGCTCCAGGTCCAGAAGTTGCAAAACATACACCAGGTTTTCTACTTACTCTACCAAAACCATCTGCCATATGTGCAGCAGATTGTTCATGTCTTACTAAAATATGACGAATGTTACTTTTTCCCAATTCATCATACATTGGAAGGTTCGCACCTCCCGGTAGACCGAAGACTTCCTTTACTCCTTCTTTTTCCAATGATTTCATTAGCGCAGTTGCGCCGATCATATTCTCCATTTTATTATTATCACTCATAATCCTAATTTAAATCGGTAAATTGGCTGTAAGTTTACAGCAGCAGGTCAACTAGCAATGAGATACCAAAAGTACTAATTGTTGCTTGTTGTTGCAATGAATCAAAATCAGGCGATCGACTAATAAGGCTTCCTTTTTAGAAATGATGTAACGTGTCTGAACAAGAAGGAATTATAAAAATTGTAGAATCATTTTTTGAAATTGGGAAATCAAAAAAATTAGAAATTCTAAAAGATATTCAAATTAATGATTCATCTTTTTCAAGTTTTAGCGATGTACCGCCATATGATCTAAAAGATTTTTCAACAACAGTAGCGTTAGAAGAATTAAGATTCATTAGTATTTCAGATTACGATTACATCATTAATAATGTGAAAGTTAACATTTTTGGAGATACTGCAATAGTTGCACTTGAATTAATACAAAAAGGAATGCTAGTAGACAATAAAGCATTCACAGGAGAACATATCACAATTCCAGGTAGGGCTACGTTTGTATTAATTAAAAAGCCAACATGGAAGATTGTACATCTTCATTTATCAAAATCTGGAAACTAGTTACGTTTTTTTGGTTTGTTGTTAGGTTTGTTATTGTTAGATTTTTGATTAGGTTTGTTATTGTTAGATTTTTGATTAGGTTTTCCAGACAATTGTTTATACAAAGTAAATGCTTGTTCAACATTGTTAGTTCCATGTACAATTGAATGTACAGCCTTTATCATGGCAACAGGATTATCAGATTGCCAGATATTACGTCCCATATCTACACCAACAGCACCTGCTTTGAGTGCATCATATGTTAATTTCAAAGCATCTTTTTCAGGAATCTTCTTTCCACCTGCAATAATTATTGGTACAGGACATGATTTTACAACTTTTTCAAAGTTTTCACAATAGTATGTTTTTACAATATGTGCACCTTGTTCAGCTGCAACTCTACATGCAAGAGATAGATAACGTGCATCTTTTGTTCCTATTTCTTTTCCAACTGCAGTAACAGCTAAAACAGGAATTCCATATTCTTCTGCTTCACTAACAAGTTTTCCAAGATTTACAATGGTTTGATATTCATATTTTGAACCGACAAAAACTGACATTGCTACTGCTGCAACGTTTAGTCTAAGTGCATCTTTAATGCTAACAGTGATATCTTCTTGAGAGAGATCTTCACCGATTATGCTAGTTCCACCAGAAACACGCAATACGACAGGTACAGGATAATCAGGATTAACAGATGTTCTCAATGCGCCACGAGTAATCATTAATGAATCACAATGTTTTGCCAGAGGTGCAATTGTTTTTTTCAAATCTTCTAGTTTTTCAGTAGGACCTAAAAAATAACCATGATCAACTGCAAGCATTAATGCCTTATTATCAGCAGGAGAAATTATTCTTGCAATTCTATTTTTTAAACCCCAGTCCATTTTCTTATTTTTCTGAAAAAAATTTACCTTTCTTAAGCCTTTGCTAATTTTCAATAATTATCTTCATTGCATTTTCACCTGTTTTTGCATGTTCAAATGCTTTTTGTGAGTCATCAAGAGAATATTTATGCGTGACAAGTGATTTGACATCTACATTACCTGATGAGATTAGTTCTAATGCATTTTTAGTGTCCATATCAGATGCAGCATAAGTAGTAACAATACTAATTTCTTTTGAATAAACTACACTCATGTCAATTTCAGTAGTTGCACCTTTACTTGGTACACCAAACATTACTACAGTTCCACCTTTTCTTACAAGTTTTATTGCATCTTGAAATGCATGTAAGCTACTTGTAGCTACAATTGCAACATCAACACCAATGGTAGTTTCATCACTTATTTTTTGGATTAAATTTGGATCATCAGAACGAATAGTTGTGACATCGAATTTTTTTACAAAATCTAATCTAAAATCGTTTAGATCCATACAAAATATTTTTGAAAACCCGAAAGATTTTGCAAGTAAAACATGCATCATTCCAGTTGGTCCAACACCTAAAATTGCTACAGTATCATTTTTTTGATATTTGAATTTTGACCAAGCACGGACACAACATGCAAGAGGTTCAATTAATGCAGCTTCTTGGTATGAAACACTATCAGGTAATTTTAGAACACCTCCATGAATTACATTCCATTCAGGAACAATGTAATTATCAGCTAGACCACAAGGATTAAGATTTGATTGTGAATATTTTTTACACATGGTTTCATTTCCATGACTGCATTCATGACAGTCTTTTGAATAGCAAGCAACATGATGATGAGTAAATACACGATCACCTATTTTGAAATCACATATATCAGAACCAATTTTAATTATTTCACCTGCAGGTTCATGTCCTAATCTCATAGATGGTTGACCATATTGTCCAAATACCTTTTCAACATCAGAGCCACATATTCCACAAGACTGCATCTTGATTAGTAATTCATTTGGACCAATATCAGCAAGAGTAAAGTTTTCTATTTCAACTTTAGAATTTCCCTTCACAACAGCTGCTTTCATGATGGATAATTATTTACTCTATATTTATACGCCTAGGATTTTTTTGAGCATTACTCTATAATCGACTTCAGATTTTTCACTGCCGGATGCAGGAAGAGCAAATACCAAAGGCGTGGATTGTTCAGTACGTAATTTTGTTAATTTATCATTGATTTGTTCAGTTAAATCATCACTAACAAGAACTAGACCAACTTCAGAATCATCATATAATTTTTTGATTTCCTCAAAAGCAGCATCAGAAGAATCTACTATTTTTCCTTGAACGCCTGCGAGTTGGAAGCTTGTGACAAATACACGACTTCCAATAGTTACTACCTTCATTAAACCTGATTTTTTAACACATGCAATTTAATCTTTTCAAACAAAAAATTCAAACATTACCGATTCAAGTAATAATATGGATAACCCGAAAGAGATCGACTCAGTGTATTGGGATGAAGAAAGTAAATCCTGGAAGACAAAACTTGTCAAAGTGGAAGAATATCACGGATTTACAGAATGCAAGTACTGCAGAAGACCTATGTCACATAACATAAAGACTGATGGAGAATTCAAGGTCATTTATGTAAAATGTGGCTGTACTAAGAGCTAGCTGCAATTTTTAATACAAATAAATGCAATTTCTTGTGTTCCATCCATGCCATGTCGATTTGGAACAATACCAACACGATACTGCATTTCGTCATCATATTCAATATCAAATTGAGTTGTAAGAGTAACTGCCTTTTGGGGTTCAAGATCCACTAATGACAGTTCAGTCTCACCATAACCAACAAAGATTGGACTAAAACGGGTATTGGAATCATCATAGAGATGTAATTGACCGCCGGTAAGTCGCACTATGTCATCACCCTTGTTTTCAGCAGTTACTTGTATTTGGAAATATGTGTGAGTTGGCGTCTCATTAGATGCCTCAATTAATCCCCTATCAATTTCACCTTGTTCAGCTATTTTGAATTCCTTAGTCTTTCCAAGAAAATCAAAATTTGCGACATATTGTATATCAAACATTACATCACCTACTTGAACAGGTTCACCAAAAGAAGAGACCTTGACATCAGTCAAAACTTCACCAGAGTAAAAATAAAATGAAATTCCAATTAGTGTAAAAATTGCTGCAATTACTATGATTCCGCCGACTCTAACCAATTTAATTTGTATTAGATTATTCGACTATAACTGTACCTTCCATCCAAGGATGGACCATACAGAAGTAAGGATAAGTTCCTGCATCAGATAATGTAACATCAAAGCTTGCGTTCATCATGATTAATGATGTGTCAAATACACCATCAGGACCGTTTGCTGCGCTACCACTTGTTGATGTGTGTGGAGCAGTATCAGTGTTTGTGAAAGTTACAGTTCCACCTGCAGAAATTGTTGCAGTTGATGGAGAATAACATTCAGGTTCACATCCAGGTGCACCAGAACCTGCTACAGGTTCAATAGTTAGAGCCATTGGGGCTTTAGCGGCTGCTGCTGCGGCTTTAGCGGCTGCTGCTGCTGCTTTGTCTGCTGCTGCTTTGTCTGCTGCTGCTTTGTCTGCTGCTGCTTTGTCTGCTGCCATCATTGCTTCATGTTCTTTTGAATCATCAGAATGACCCATAGAATTCATATCATGTCCGCCAGATTTGTAACCTTCACCGTAAATCATAATTTTTTGTGAGTTTGCCATAAAGTCAATTGTTAATCTTTTTCCTACTTGAGTAAATTCAACTTCTTCACCATCGACAGTTACAAAGTATGTTCCATCGTCAAATGGAGTAACTGAATCAGAGGTAAGTGTAATTGTTAGTTGTCCATCTAATCTAGAGTCCATCATAATTTTTACTGCATTATGGTTTTCATCTGGAGAAACAGAATCAACTATTCCACCACGAATTGTGTATTTCAAGTTGTCACTTGATGAGGTTTGTGGTGCAGCTTGAGGTGTTGGTGGTGGAGAATATGTTTGAGTTGGAGGTGGAGAATATGTTTGAGTTGGAGTTGAATCTGTTGATGGTGTAAAGCTACTATCAGTTTGTAGAACAGTAGCCATAATGATAATCATAGCAGCTACAAATGCAACTGAAAAAATTACTCCGAATTTATCTACGCCAGCCATATTCTTGCTTTTTACAGGTATTTTAAATATCTAATGCTTTTATCCGATCTAGATTTATTTGCGGAATTTATTCAATGAAAGTATGGCAGATGTAGATTCCAGCAAAAAAGTCTATCTCTTTCTTCATGGAAGAATGGACCTAAATGAAAAAGCAATGAATGCATTAGCAAGTAATGGTTTTCAAAAAGAAAACGTAGTGATGGCAGACCCAAAACAAGCAGGAGAAGTTGGTGACTATATGGCAATGCTTTGGATGCCTCCAAATCCAGACCATATCAAAGTTCAACAAATCACAGCAGTCGAAGCATGCGAACCTGATGGAATGATTGGTGTCTGGAAAGGCGTTTCAAAAGATGATCTTTTTGAAATTAAACTAGAATAGATTACAAATCGCTAACAATTCCAGAAATGAATGATTCGTATTCATCATCATTGAATTCGATAATTTCAAATTTATTTTCTTTTTTTGCTTTAAAGATTGATTCTAAATGGTAGCAAGGACTTTTGTTTTTTATCATTCCAAAATAATAACCAGAACAAGAACAAAATTTTGAAATAGGATCGATCCAATGTTCTTTAGCTTTACCAACAACGGTCCAAATTTCTCTTTTACTTGGATTAAACAGATGTAGTTTTACTCGTCTTTCATCAACTATCGAGTCTATTCGTTCTTGTTTTGTAGACATAAGGAATTAATCTAAGACAAGCGTATAATCTTGATGGTAATTACGAGAATAATTGATTCCGAACCGGCATTGATTGTAGAAGAGAAAAGAAAAAATCTAGTCATATCTGATCTCCATATTGGATTTGAACATAAATTTTCATCAAATAAAAATACGGTTAGAAAGAATTCATCAATAAATGAAATTATTTCAAATGTTACAAAAATCATTAAAAAAGAAAATCCAGACACATTAATTCTGTTAGGAGATGTAAAATCAAGTATCCAATCTATAACAAATTCAGAATGGAAAGATGTTCCATATTTTTTTGAAGAGGTAAAAAATTCATTAGAAGTAATTTTGATTCCAGGAAATCACGATTCAAATATTGATAAATTAATTCCAAGTGATGTTACAGTGATCAGTTCAAAAGGAATGATTATTGACGATGTTTTATTGACACATGGTCATACGATGCCATCAAAAAATTATTCAAGTGTCAATAATATAATCATGGGACATATTCATCCGGTTTATTTTGATAAGAATTCATTACTTAATGGAGAAAGAATTTGGATTTCAATTAAAACAGATAAATCAAAAATTTTTCCATCCACAAGAGGAGAACTTAATATCACAATAGTTCCTTCATTCAATCCATACTTTTACGCAACTGAAAAAAAATACTATAAAAAATCAATTTCTCCAATAGTTGAAAAAATTAAAGATTCTACAATGGCAAAAATTTTGACATTGGATGGTACGATAATTGGTAATGAGTCAATAATTAACCAAGTTTTATGAGTAAATTTTTGAAATATTATTCAAGAATATCATATGGTTCGATAGGATCTTTTGTAGTCTCGTTGTTTTGTAACCATTCCAGTGTTTTTACAAAAGAATCAGCCAACTCAATGGTAGTAAGTACCGGGATTCCCAATTCTAGAGCTTTTCGTCTAATTTGATATTCGTCGTCTAACATTCCAACATATTTTTTCCAAAGATAAGGTGCTTGGAATATTTATGATAAAATCGATTTTTTTCTCATAAAGTAGATCAGAGATGTTGGGTTTACGTTCTGGCTCTGAAATTTTATGTACAATTTCTATATCTCCAACTTTTTCTTCAAAAAATTCAGCAGTATGTTCTGTTGCCAATATCTTGAATCCCAGTTGTTTAAGTTTAGCAATTGAAGGCAACAGTTTTTCTTTATTTTGAGAACCTCCTGCAGTAACTAAAGCAGTTCCTTTATCAGGCAAATTGTAACCGACAGATGTCAAACCTTTTGATAATGCATCATAGAAACTATTTCCAAAACATGCAGCCTCACCTGTAGATTGCATCTCTACACCTAATGCAATATCAGCACCATCTAATTGCATAAATGAAAATTGTGGGACTTTGATTCCATAATTATGAATTTTTTGCCATTTGTTTTCAGGTACATGTGGAAGCGGTTTATCTAAAATTGCTTTAGATGCAAGTGCGATAAGATTAGTTTTTACCAATTTTGATACAAAAGGCATTGAACGAGATGCACGTATGTTAAGCTCAATAACGTAGACATGATCATTGTTAATAAGAAATTGTAAATTAAATGGACCTTTAACATTAAATGTTAATGCAATTTTTTTTGTGTAATCATTAATGGTTTCAATTATTTTATTATTAAGACGCCATGGTGGAATACACATCATTGCATCTCCAGAATGAACTCCAGCAGAATCAATATGTTCTACGATTGCACCAATAACTACTTCTTTGCCATTACTAATTCCATCAACATCCACTTCAAGCGAATCTAACATGAATTTTGATATTACAACAGGATGATCCGGAGAAACATCAGTCGCCTCTTTGACATAAGTTTTAAGCTCATCTTGAGACCATACAACTTTCATTGCTGCACCAGACAAAACATACGAGGGTCTAACAATTACAGGAAATCCTACATCTTGTGCAAAGGTTCTCGCTTCAATTAGATTTGAAAATGCTTGCCATTTTGGCTGCTGGATGTGAAGTTTATCCAATTCTGCGCTAAACTTTGAACGATCTTCAGCTCTGTCAACATCAATCGCACTTGTGCCCATAATATTGATTCCACGTTGTGCAAGACCAGGAGTCAGATTATTTGCGGTCTGTCCACCAACACATGTGATTACGCCTTTAGGGTTTTCAAATTCAGCAATATCGAGTAGCCTCTCTTGAGTTAGTTCTTCAAAGTACAATCGTGTACAGATATCATAATCAGTAGATACAGTTTCAGGATTACAATTAACAACAGAGATGTTTTTTTTCACCATTTTCTTGAAGACCCCATACCATATTCACAGTTCCCCAATCAAATTCAACGCTACTTCCAATTCTATATGGACCTGCACCAACCACAACTATTCCTTTTTCTTCTGGTGAGACTTTGATATCATTAGAATTTCCACCATAAGTCAGATAAAGATAATTTGTAACTGCAGGCCATTCAGCAGCCAAAGTATCAATTTGTTTTACAGCAGGAATGATTCCAAAGTTTTTTCGAATTTCACGTATCTCATCAGGAGTTTTTTCTTTTACACGTGCAATTTGATTATCAGAAAACCCCATCTTTTTTGATTCCCTCATTACAGATTCATTTAGTTCAGATTCCTTGAGTTTAGATTCAGTATTTACAATATTTTGAATCTTTTCAATAAACCAAGGATCAATTGCAGATAACTCATATATTCTGTCAACAGTTATTCCCATCTTTAATGCGATTGCTACATTATACAATATTTGATCATCATGGTGTGAAAGTTTGTATTCAAGATCTTCTTCGGAAATTTTTTCACCATTTGAACGATTTAAGACTAATCCATCATTTCCTATGTCAAGCATTCGAATTGCTTTTTGTAAAGATTCTTCAAAGGTTCTGCCAACAGCCATTACTTCACCAACAGATTTCATTGTTACACCTAGTTTGCGATTAGCAAGTTCAAATTTTGAAAAATCCCATCTAGGATGTTTACAAACAATATAATCAAGTGATGGCTCAAAGCATGCAGTTGTGCTTTTTGTAATTCTATTTACTAGTTCAGACAAATTATATCCTAATCCAATCTTTGCAGACATGTATGCCAGTGGATAACCAGTTGCCTTACTAGCAAGAGCTGATGAACGTGAAAGACGAGGATTAATTTCAATTGCAACATATCTATCAGAGTCAGCATCCAATGCATACTGAATATTACATTCACCAACAATTCCAACATGCTTTGTAGCACGTAATGCTGCGGTACGTAACATGTGGTATTCATTATTATTAATTGTCTGAGAGGGTGCAACTACGATATTGTCACCAGTATGAACTTTCATAGAAAGAACATTTTCCATGTTACAAACAATTACATTATTTCCATCATAGTCTTGCATAACCTCATACTCAATTTGCTTCCAATGTCCAATGTATTCTTCAACTAGAACTTGACCTACAAGACTTGCCTTAATTCCACGTTCCACAATTTCGTGCAGTTCGATTTCATTATGAGCAATTCCACCCCCTCTACCACCAAGAGTATACGCAACTCGAACTATTACAGGATATGATAGTTCTTCGGCAGTCTTTTTTGCATCCTCAAAGTTTGTAACAGTCCTACTTTTAAGCACAGGAACGCCTGCTTCTTTCATTGAATCCTTGAAAAGCTGCCTATCTTCAGTATTTTTGATTCCCTCTACTTGAGTTCCAAGGACTTTAACATCATATTTTTTGAAAATTCCAGCATCTTCTAACTTTACACCACAATTTAATGCAGTTTGACCACCATACGCCAACATAACACCATCAGGTCGTTCTTTTTCAATAATAGATTCAACATAATCTGGAGTTACAGGTAAAAGGTAAACTTGATCTGCAAATCGCGTATCCGTTTGAATTGTAGCGATATTTGGATTGATGAGTACACTTTTGATTCCATCTTCATGTATTGCTTTCAAACATTGACTTCCAGAATAATCAAATTCTCCTGCTTCACCAATTTTTATTGCACCACTTCCAAGTACAAGAATTTTCTTTAGGGATTCATTTTTTGGCATTTTTTATTTCTCCATTAATTTTTTTAATTCGTCGAATACATATTTACAGTCAAACGGACCAGGTGCAGCTTCTGGATGAAATTGTACAGCTATGCAGTTTTTAGTTTTATGTTTTATGCCCTCAACTGTTTTGTCATCAGCATTTGAAAACCATAATTTGAAATCAGATTTTTCTAAAGATTCAGGTTTTATTCCATAACCATGATTTTGGCTAGTAACATAAACTTGATTTGTTTCTAAGTTGATGCAAGGTTTATTTTGTCCACGATGTCCGTACTTTAATTTGTAAGTTTCAGTATTTCCTGCGATGCCAATAATTTGTGCACCAAGACAAATACCTAATGTAGGAACATTGTTTTCGATTAGTTTTTTTGCGGTGTCAATGGTTTCAGGACAATTTTGCGGGTCACCAGGACCACTACTCAAAACAACTCCTTTGGGTTTGTGCGACATCACTTTATCAAAAGGTGTATCCCAAGGAACAACTATTGCCTTGTATCCCAGTTCTCGGACATTTCTAACAATTGCATTTTTTGCTCCAGTATCAATAACTACTACAGATTGATCATCGTCACCATATACTTTTTCCTCTTTAGTGGATACAGTATCCATGAATTTTTCAGAAGTGTAGGTCGTGATTTTTTCAAGCTCTTTTTTAATTTCTTCTACATCAATTTTGGTATCAGATACGACTAGAGCAGCCATCATCACACCACGGCTTGTAAGTTTCTTTGTGATTGCCCTAGTATCAATTCCAGAGATACCAGGAACTTTTTCATTATACATCCATTCATCTAAGGTTATTTTGAGATTCCAATGACTTGCAGTTTGAGATAACTCGTGAACTACTAGACCTCGAATTTGCATCATATCAGATTCAAAGAATTTAGAAATTCCATCCTCATCAACTTCGGTTGAATCTGGAACACCGTAATTTCCAACTAGAGGATATGTTAACGTAAGAATTTGGCCATTGTATGAGGGATCAGTTAGGGCCTCCGTATAGCCCACCATACCCGTATTGAAGACAATTTCACCGAAAACAGTAGTAGAATAACCAAAACCCATTCCATCTAGAACGGTTCCATCAGAAAGGATCAGCTTCCCAAACTTGTTTGCATGCTTGGATTTCTTTGTAGTTATTGTGACCCTCTACAAGTCTCTTTGAATCAGGATTTAAAAGCTTCTTTGTGCTCTGTATGAAAACCGATCAGAGTGCACCAAAAGATTCGCTCCACTTATGATATGCGCGAATATTTTCTATAGAAACACTTGGCTTTCTTCTTGCTTTGATATCTTTGAAATCAGCCATTGTCAACTCACGAGGATCTTGTGGAGGTTCACCGTCAACAGGTTCATGATAATTAGCAGATCGGAATAATTCGTTTACAACCAATAATTGTGCACCTTGGCATACATCTTTGATATCACTTGCACTGTATCCATCAAATTGTTTTGCAAGACTAACCAGATTAAATCGGGTCGATTTTTTTAGAGGAGCAGTATATTGTTCAAATAATTTATTTCGTGCATCCATTGCTGGAAGAGATACATAGATTCTTTTTTGGAAACGTCTTAAAAATGGCTCATCTAAACTCCAAGGTTTGTTAGTTGCACCAATTACATACATCATGGTTTCTTTACCTTTTCCATTTACACCATCTAATTCAGAAAGGAACTGATTTTTTGCTCTAATTTCACCACCAACCTCACTATTTCTATCTCCAAGAAGAGAGTCAACTTCATCGATGAATAAGATTACAGGTTTACCTTCTTTTTCATTATACTTTCTTGCCATATTGAATAATTTTGATACATTTTTTTCTGCTTCACCAAGCCATTTACTCATCATTGATGCAGCATCAACATTAATGAAATAACCATCAAGTTCATTTGCAGTGGCTGCTGCAAGCATTGTTTTTCCAGTTCCAGGTGGACCATACAACAACATTCCTCTTGGCCAACCTAAGGGGAATAAGTCAGGTCTTTTACTAGGATAAACAATTGATTCACGTAATGCACCTTTTGCATCATCTAATCCAATTACCTCAGACCATTTTACATCAGGTTTCTCTCTCATAACTAAATCTTCAAGATCATTACCATCATCTTTGTGAGGTTGGGCTCTAGCAAGAGCCTTTTTTTGTTCTTCTGGAGATGCGTTAGGATCTACTGCAGGTGCAATATCTCCACCATTACTATCACGTAATGCTTGGATACGTTCTTGATATTTTTGATAACTTTGCTTGTAAATTTTGTTTAGACTACTCGTAGGATAAAGTCGTATTAATTTCAATAAAGTGTCAGATGCATTTTGATAGTCAGTTATAGCCATTCCAGCAGCACCTTGTGAATCAGCTCTTATTGCAGCTGCCGCATATTTACTAGCGCTTTTTTCTAATTCTTGGGGGGCCATACTCATTCTATATCACTGATGAATTCAATCATGATTTGACTAGGTATTAGATAGAGTAAACTGCTATCGAAATTTTGGTGAAATTAATTCAACTGAAATTAAGGTTGATGCCTAGAATAATTCTACATAGGACTAAATATACAAATTTCAATTAGAGTTCATGATTGAGGAGAAACTAAAAGAATTAGGTATTGAGATTCCAACACCTCCTAGTCCAGCAGGATCTTACATTCCAGTGGTAACAACCGGAAATTTGGCTTTTGTTTCAGGACAGATTCCAATGAAAGAGGGAAAAGTAGTTTTTGAAGGAAAAGTACCTGAAACCCAATCAATAGATTCAGCAAGAGATGCTGCCAAAATTTGTATAATTAATGGTCTAGCGCAATTAAATGCAAATCTTGGTTCACTTGATAAGATTACAAGATTTGTTAGAATTTCAGGATTTGTTAATTCTAATCCCAATTTTGCAGAACAGCCAAAAGTAATCAATGCAGCATCAGATTTGTTAGTTGAAATTTTTGGAGATATGGCAAAACATTCAAGGATTGCAGTAGGAGTAGCAAATCTTCCATTAAATTCAACAGTAGAAATTGATATGATTGTAGAATTTTCTAATTAATTTCAGAGACATTTTTTTCTAATTCATCTACAAGAGATTCATAGTGTGAACGAGTTTTTCCTAATTCAGTGAGTTTTTTTTCTTCTACATGATCCAAATTCTTATCAATTTCATGCGAAGCTGAGTTTAATCGTGTATCAGCCATCATGAATAATCGGTTATTTTCTTTCCACAAATGTTCAGTTACATGTTGAACGTAAAGTTCCAAAGTTTCTATCAAATAGGCAGAATCACCAGTTTCAAGATACTTTTTTGATGCCAAACCGATGTGTTCTGCAATTTCTTTGGTTCTTTTATGTTCAATTAACATCATATGTATCGGGCCCATGGTCGTAGGCATTCCGGATTTTTCAAGTGCAGGAAATAATGCTTCCTCCTCTTTACCATGATGACAAACATCAGTAAAATTTTGAGTGAAATCAAGTGTTGGAAGTAATATTTGTTCAGGAATTTTTTTTCCATCTCTTAGAAGTTTGATTGTAGCAGATAGAGCCTGTAATACTTTTTCAATTAATTTATGATCTTTACGTAGTGATTCAGTTGACAATCTATTTTTCCAATGCAGAATTTATTGCATTGATAAATTTCGATATTTTTGCTTTTGGAATTGATGCACCACATGCTTTGTCATGACCACCACCAGAACCACCAATTTCAGCAGTTATTTTGTTAACTAGTTTTCCAAGATGTATTTTACATTGTTTTGAACCTCTAACAGATACAGCATACACACCATAATCAACACGTTCTTTGTATGCAATACCAACATCTTTTCCAGATAAACCAAGTACAAAATTTACAGCTCCACTTGCACCAGAATCAGTGATTTCCATATAACCTAAATTCTTTTTTACTTTCATATTTTTTTTCACTTTTGAAAATATTTGAGCAAGTTTGTCAACTTGTAATTGTGCAAATTCGTAAGAGTTTGGAATTTCGTGTGGATATTTTGATTCACTTAGTTCATCTACCAAATACAACAAATAATCAGGTTCTTTTTGATGTCCGACAATATTGTATGTCATTACAGTTGCACTGATTAATGCAAATTGTCTATCAAATATTTGTAATAGTTTAGAACCAAGTGGTCTATCTTCCATATAATCAGTTATTGCAGCACAAGCAGCAATGAATGCAGCATGATCTTTTAATTTATTTTTGTACGTATTGTAAACTTGAACAGCTGCACATTCATTTGTATCATGAACCACTTTGACTTTGATTTTTTCTAATTGTTTTATAATTTTCTTATCAAGATCATGATGATCAATATATGCAACTTTTACACTTCGCTTTCTTAATTGGGTTAAAAGTTCAACAAAATCAGATTCATTTTTTTTATTTAATCCAACATCACAGATATACAATTCTTTTAATTTTTGATCAGTTCTTAGAGGTTCCATACTATCCATCATTCCAGGATAATCCACAAGAATCGTTTCACCTCCAAATGCTTGTTTAATTAACGCCGCAGAGCTAATACCGTCTGCATCCTCTCTGTGGGAGACACAAACAATTTTTGATTTTTTGATTTTAGCTACCATTAATGTTGAAAATTAGAGGAACCCACATTTAAACCAAAAATGATTATTTTTGTTTTGATTTTGCAGATATGGTTTTTTCTGAATTAATGATTGTAGAATAAATCTCATAAATTGTGGAATAATTCAATTGGTTTTTCTTGATCAAATTTTTGAATTACTTGTAAAAATTCAGGCGTTGCGTTAAGAATTTCTTCATCAATTCGCTGTCTCATTTCACGCTCAGATAAGGTAGACATGTAAATTAATAAAATATGATCTAATATGCTCAAGCTTTGATTCTTTAGACTTACTACATCGAAAAGTATTGACTGAGAATTCTCAGATATGACATAATTCACTTGAAAATTTAAAAGTCGAAAAATTACGAGGAATGTATGGAAACTAAAAATATCGGATTACGAAATATCCCAATTGCAGATACAAAAATATCTCTAATTGATGGTGAAAAGGGTAAGCTCATTTATCGTGGATTTGATGTTTTAGATTTAACAAAAAATTCAAATTTTGAGGAATGCTGCTTTTTACTGTTACATGATCATTTGCCAAATAAGATAGAATTTGAAGAGTTTACATCAAAGCTAAAAGAAGCAAGGGTAATTCCCGAACAAATGCAAAAAAATATGAGAAACTGGAGAAAAAATGCCCATCCCATGGATGTGTTACAAGCATTTGTTGCAGCGTTGGCAGGCTATTATGATGAGCAAGGAACTGAAAAAGAGATTAGTCAACAAAGAGCAATCAATCTAATTGCCAAAGTCCCAACCATCATTTCAAGTTGGGAAAGAGTCAGAAATGACAAAGAACCAATTCAGCCAGATCCAGAATTGAGTCATGCATCAAATTTCCTATACATGTTAACAGGAAACAAACCAGATAAAGAAATGGAACGTGTGTTTGATGTTTGTTTAATTCTACATGCAGATCATACATTTAACGCATCTACTTTTGCTGCAAGAGAGGTTGCTTCAACTCGAGCACACATGTATTCTGCAGTTAGTGCAGCAGTTGGTGCATTAAGTGGAGAATTACATGGAGGAGCAAATTATGAAGTTATGAAAATGTTACTAGATATCAAAGATGAAAATAATGCAAAAGAGTGGGTTAAATCTAAAATTGAAAATGGAGATAGAATTATGGGCATGGGGCATGCAGTTTACAAAACAGTAGATCCTCGCTCAATGGTTCTAAAAGAATTATCTAAAAAATTATCTAAAAAAACAGGATTACCATGGTTTGAGATTACAAAAAAGGTAGAAGAGACGACTGCCGAAATAATGAAAAACAGAAAAGAAAGAGATATTTTTCCAAATGTTGATCTTTACAGTGCATCAGTTTACTATATGCTAAATATTCCAATGGACTTGAATACACCAATTTTTGCGATATCAAGAGTTTCAGGATGGACCGCACATGTCATTGAAGAAAAATTTGCAGAAGCAGCTCCAAAACCAATGCTATACAGACCTAAAGCAACATACGTTGGAAAATATGAAGGTCCGCAAGGATGTAATTACATACCAATAGAAGATCGAAAATAATTAATTTCTTGTTTTCAACCAGTTTTGAGCTTTTGAATTTACATCGTGGCTGTATAATACTTCAAAAACCATATCATAGAATGTGATGCCCTTTTTTTGAGCCTGAGTATCTAGCCATTTTATTCCGTCAGCCAATTCAGGATCATGTGCTGAGAATTCTACTAATTCATCAACCATCTTTCTGAAGAAATTATGTGACTTCATCATGAAAATTAATTTCAATGTGGATCATTAAGACCAGAATACAAATTAAATAGACAAAAAACACCTTTTTGGTTGACTTATGGAACATGAAATTTTCTTTGATGGCAATACCAAAGAATATTCATGGTCAATAAAAACAGAAAATGATATTGCAGATCAAATAAGAGAACATCCACCAGCATTTCGATCCGGAGGAAAATTAAACATAACAGATAATGAAGAATCTAAATTTGTTGCACTTCATGTGGGAATTTACTGGGGATTAGGCGTAAACATCATCAAAGATAATGATGTAGTTAATGTAATGTGTGATTCAGAAATAATGTTTGGAATTATGACTAAAGGAGAGAAAAATGATAATGAAATAATTAATGATAAAGTATACTTCATAAATCAATTAACAAATTTGAGAAAATTAAAAATAAATTATAAATTTATAGAATCTAGAAAAAATATTGCAACAAGACATCTGTTTGCAAAAGAAGATACTGCAGGAAGAGATTCTAAAGGTTATGTCTAATAATTACACCAATGTCATTTACATTGTTTTGAGTAACACCTGTTTCAATTAATCCTCCAAATTTTTTAAAAAATGATGAAGAGTCATTATTTTTTAAATATGGTGTACCATCATATTCGTACTCAGTAGAAAATAGAGAACCAGCAAATTTTGTATTTCCATCAATTCCATCAGTTCCTATTGATGCAAATGTGAAGTTGTATTTGTTAGATTTTAATTTTTCATATAAGCGTAATACAAGTTCTTGATTACGTCCACCTTTTCCATTTCCAGTTACATTAACAGTTGGTTCTCCACCAAAAACTATGCAATTATCTCTAGACTTAATCGCCACATCTACAATATGTTTTGTAGTATTTTCTATATGATTATTAATATTAGATATTACAGTTGTGTTGTAACCTAATTTGTTAGATTTAGATTTCATTTTTTTCGAGACAAATAGAATTGTTTAAAAGTATAATATTTTTAATCCTAGGTTTTTTTGGAGTTTCAGATATTTCTCCATTAGCCCCAGATTTTAGAACAGATAATGCAGATTTTGGAAGTTTATGTTCAAGAGAGAATTTTTTCACAATTCTAAGTGCATCTGAAAAAGTTGATTTATCATATGAAGTAAGCCCCGAGGCAATGGAACCGATATCATCTCCAATTACATCAGAAACAAGAAATGATATTCCATTACAATTCATTTTTTGAATTAAACGTCCACCTTTGATTAGTGATAAATGCTTACGAATGCATGCAATTTCGTTAATGTTAGCACCCGATCTGATTAATTCATGATTTACACGTATTTTATCGCGCAAAGAAATTGAATTAGGTAATACAGATAATGCAGACCCGCCACCCGAAATAAGAAATAATACGAAATCATGTTTTGTTGTGTCATTCAAAAATTTGATTAAGGCTTTTCCAGATTTTAGACTGTTGTGGTTTGGGAGAGGATGCCCAGAGGTAATTACTTTGAAAGTTGGAGTGTCTATTTTTGGTACAACCCCTTTTGGTACAACAACTATTCCACTTTCAAAATTAATTTTTTTCGAAACATATTCGGTCATGGTACCTGCAGATTTACCAATTGCAATTAGAAATACACGATTGAATTTTTTAAGATCTATTTGAGATGAAGGAGTTTTTATTTTATTTTTTAATATGTGTTTTTTTAGATGTGTAGAAGGAATTGATTCAATCATACCTTCATTCAATATTTTTAGAATGTCACGAGAATTATGATTGAGAGGTAGTTTTGAAGGAGTTTTGATCAACTAATTATGATTGAAATGAAAATAACTTAAGTTTTTGATATTGGAAGGTATAAGTAAGAATAGTATTTCATATCAAATATGGATACAGTAAGAATTCCCAAAGTAATTCAATTTGGGGAAGATGCATTATCACAAGCTGAATATCCAAAAAATGCTTTAGTAGTTACAACCGTACCTCCAGAATTATCTGACAAATGGTTAGGGAAAATGGGCATACAGGATTATATCTTGTACGACAAAGTCCAACCAGAACCATCAATTGAAATGGTTAAAGAGGTAATTGAAGAATACAAATCCAAAAACATTAGTGCAATGATTGGATTAGGAGGCGGAAGTTCAATGGACGTTGTAAAATATGCTGCTTCAGAAATGGATGTAGAAAAAATTCTAATTCCTACAACATTTGGAACAGGTGCAGAAATGACAACATATTGTGTTCTAAAGTTTGATGGAAAAAAGAAACTGTTACGAGAGGATAGATTCCTTGCAGATAGAGCAGTAATTGATTCATACTTTATGGACGGAACGCCAGAGCAAGTTATCAAAAGTTCAGTATGTGATGCATGTGCACAAGCAACGGAAGGTTATGACAGTAAACTTGGAAATGATCTTACCAAAACATTGTGTAAACAAGCATTTGATGTATTGTATGATGCAATCATGAATGATAAACCAGAGAATTATCCATACGGATCCATGTTATCAGGAATGGGTTTCGGAAACTGTTCAACCACATTAGGACATGCATTATCATATGTCTTTTCAAATGAAGGTGTACCACATGGCTATTCATTGTCATCATGTACCACAGTTGCCCACAAACATAACAAGTCGATATTTTATGACAGATTCAAAGAAATTATCGAGAAGATGGGATTTGATAGATTAGAACTAAAAGCAGATGTTGATCAAGCAGCAGATGTAGTAATGACAGACAAAGGTCATTTAGATCCAAATCCAATTCCAATTTCAAAAGAAGACGTTGTAAAATGTCTTAACGACATTAAAGCTGGAAATCTCTAAAACATTATTTCTTTTTTATATTTTTATTTAATAGTGGCAACATAAACCGCCATGCTTTATTAACACCCGTTATCGAGTATTTTCAGGTAAAATGCTCAAATTCGGAATTCAAAATGGATTAAACGTAGCAAGATTAGGATTAACTGAAGATCAAATTTTAACAGCATGTAGTTTAGCAGACAAAACAGGTTATCATTCAATTTGGTACATGGACCATTCAAATGTTCCACAATGGAGTAACGCAATTGTCAATGACCCATGGGTTATGCTTGCAGGAATTGCAGCAGTTACAAATAACGTAGAATTAGGAACCTGTGTAACAGATGCATTACGAAGACATCCATCAAACATTGCACTAGCATCAATTACATTAGACAGACTATCGAAAGGAAGAGGAACATTAGGAATCGGTGCAGGAGAAGCACAAAATCTTAAAGAATTTAACATTCCATTTGATAAACCAGTATCAAAATTTGAAGAACAACTACAAGTTATCAAACAACTATACGATTCAGACCCAGATAATAGAAAAACCTGGGAAGGAAAATATTATCAATTAACAGAAGCGTGTCTTCAAGCAAAATCAGTGCGACAACCACATGTTCCAATTTACATGGCATCTGGAGGACCACGTACACTAAGAATGACAGGTAAATATGGAGATGGATGGTTACCAATTGGATATACACCAGAATTATTTGAAGATCATAAAGATCAAATTGTTAATTCAATGAATGAAAATGAAAGAACTGAAGAAGATAAACAAGATTTCCAGATGGCATTAGATATCGACGTATATTTCTCAGATGATGCCGAAACATCATGGGCAAAAATGAAAGAAGCAATCAAAGTTAGTTTGTTTAAACCAGAAGTTCTTAGAGTTCACGGATTAAAAGATGTAGAAGGATTTGATTTCAAAAAATACTTTACAGAATATTCAATGTCAAACCAAGATTGGATTGTAAAGATGAGAGAAGCTGCAACAACAATTCCAGATAAAATTGCAAGATCTTCAGTAGGAGTGGGTACACCAGACGATGTGATTGAAGTATTTGAGAAATTCCTTCAAGCAGGTGTAAACCATTTTGTTATAAGATTCTGGGGCTCAAATTACTTTGGTTCTATTGATCAATTTGCAAATAAAGTAATTCCATATTTCAAAGATCAAGAAAAATAATTTAACTAACAAGAAATTTCTAAGCGTATGCAACTAGTAGGAAAATTAATTATTAAATCCAAAGATAAGATTATTAAATTTTTGAGTGAAGAAAGTACTGGTAGAATTTCGAGTATTGACAAAGAAGGATTTCCTCAAATAATTCCAATGAATTTCGTTTTTTTGGATAATTCAGTTTACATGCACTCACATATCAGAGGAGAAAAAATAGAAAATATCAAACATAATTCCAAAGTAGGTTTTGAGGTAGATAAAAATTTAGAATTTTTGCCATCGTATTTTTCTGATCCAGATGATGCATCTCTTGCAGATACATTATACATTAGCGTGGTAATAAAAGGAGAAGCAATTTTGGTGGAAGACAAAAAAGAAAAAGTTCTAGCATTAAACGGATTGATAAAAAAATATCAGCCAGAAGGACAATACACCCCAATGAGAGAGGATATGGACGTACTAGATGCAACAGCTGTAATCAGAGTAACACCAAAAGAAATGAATGGAAAATACAAGATTGGGCAAAATTTGAGTAAAGAAGAAAAAATAGAATTAGCCACAAAAATACTAGATAAAAATTCCAAAACCGCAAAAGAGACAGTGAAAATAATGGGATTTACCATGGAGAACGATAAACTGGTCATGAAAGAAGATGTTGAATGGTAAGTTTGTCTTAATTTTTATAAACATTTCAATACAGAAGATAGTACATGTCAGATTCAACCATAGATGATGCATTAAGACTACTGGAAATAGGTAAAGGTAATCCAGACAGATTAAAACAGATTATTGAATCATTTCAAAAAAGAAGCATGATTTCTATGCAAGACAGAAAATATGTTGATGCGTTAGTTGAGCAATATCTAACACCAAGACATAGACAAATGACAAGCAAAATGAAACCTTCAGATAGACAAAAAACTAATTTCCCAAGAATTAGAAAAACAACAGAATCATCATTTAAAATTACAGAAGTTAAAGCGACATCAGAAAATCCATACATTAAGCCGCGCACAGAAACAAAAAAGCTGGAACCACAAAAAGAAGAATTAGCATCAAAAGAACCAACAATTGAGGAAAAATTTATCGAACATGTCGAAGCAGATAATACAATTACAAAAAAGTCAGGTAAAGGAAAACTTGTAGGGATAGTAATAGGGATAATTGCAGTGATAATTATTGTTGGTGGAGCCGCATACATGGGAAATAGTTCAGAGTTATTTTCAACACAGCCAGATATTGAAGAAAGAATAACATGTCAAGATGAAACAATACTTGTGTCAGCCACAAAAATT
>JAOMCX010000001.1 GCA_028345195.1 Candidatus Nitrosopelagicus sp. | reverse complement strand
TTGCACATATCTTTAGCAGTTATAACAATACCATCATCCACATTACCGACTTAACAGGTGCAGAAACAGTTTCAATTAGTTCTGGAGGTCATCATGTTAATGCAGATAGATATGAGTCATCACCTTTTGCAGCAATGAAAGCAGCAAATGTAGTAACAGAATCTGCAAGAACAAAAGGATTCACAGGATTACACATTAGAGTTCGTGCTGTAGGTGGAGTTGGTTCTAGAGTTCCAGGACCGGGAGCACAAGCAGCAATTCGTGCACTTGCAAGAGGAGGATTTAGAATTGGAAAAATTGATGACGTCACACCTATTCCACACGACACAACAAGAAAGAAAGGTGGAAAACGTGGAAGAAGAGTTTAGTTAGATTGCATTAACTTTAATTTTATTTTACAGTTATTATTTTCTAAATATTTTACAAGAAAATTTGTAAATTTTTCTTCAGGTTTAGATCCTTTGGATTTTTTAATTTGTTCAGCAAATTCTTGTTCCATAGGCATATGCAAATCTGCCTTTAAGATCATGTCAATGAATGTCCAGCCAAATTTTGATACAGGTTCATTGAGAATATACCCATTTTGAGTATCACATAATTTTTCCAATGTATTCAAAGTATCTTCAAAAAGGACTCGGTCTTTAGGCCAATCAATTGTGCTAATCTGAATATAATATGTCATAATTCATCGTCACTGGTTGTTTTTTTAAATTTATCTGCAATAGAAATGAATTTTCCATCTTTTTCAACATTAATTTTATTTTCCATTCTAATACCAAGTCCCACAGATCTAAACAACACCAATAATTTTCCACCATCCAATGTTTCATTGATATCACCTGATGAAATCAATTCTCCTAATTTTTCAATAATAATTTTAGATTCATTTGGAAATTGATATTCAGCATTTTGTAATACTTCCATACCACGATGACCTAAACTATTTACTACATAATCACGTAACGAAAATTTTGGTTTTTGACTTTCTTCAGTTTTATTTTCAGATGATTTATCCTGTATAGATAGATTTTTTTGCATTTCAGCTAATCTTTTAGCCTTTAACAACTCTAACTCCTTATCTTCATCGCTCATCCCTTAATCACTCCAATTGGAACTAGTTTAGCAACTTTAGTTGCTATTCCAAGATTATGAGATACATTAACAACAGCATCAACATCCTTGTATGCTTGAGGTGTTTCTTCAACCACTCCATCTCTTGTTAATGATTTTATAAAAATGCCTTTATCGTTAAGTGATTTTTTTACTTCAGATTCAGTAAAATCACGCCTTGCTTTTGATCTTGACATCATTCTACCAGCACCATGGGCTGTAGAACCAAAACTGGCTGACATTGAATTTTCGCTACCTAAAAGAATCCAACTTCCAGTCCCCATAGAACCAGGAACTAAAACAGGTTGACCAAGATCACGGTATTTTGAAGGAACATCATCCATGTTTGCAGGAAAAGCACGTGTTGCACCTTTTCTATGCACTACAAGATTTTTTTGCTCTCCATTAATTTTATGTTTTTCAACTTTTGCAATATTATGTGCTACATCATAGACTAATTTCATATCTAAATCAGATTCAGATTGTGAAAAAACTCGTTCAAAAGATTTTCTAGTCCAATGAGTTATCATTTGCCTATTACTCCATGCAAAATTTAATGCTGCAAACATTGCTTTTCTATAAGATTCACCTTCTTCAGACGTATTTGGAACACATGCAAGTTCTCTATCTGCTAAATCAATATCATATTTTTCTTGTACCTGTTCAGAGATTCTGAGATAATCACTGCAAACTTGATGACCGAATCCTCTAGAACCACAATGAATCAAAACAGTAATAGTACCTTCTTGTATTCCCATTCTTTTTGCAGCTTCTTCATCATGAATTTCTTCTACACGTTGAACTTCAAGAAAATGATTTCCAGATCCTAAACTTCCTAACTGTGGAAGTCCTCGTTTCCTTGCTTTGTCAGATACTTTATTTGGATCAGCATTTGCTATTTGGCCATTTTCTTCACAAACATTTGCATCATCAGTTGTTCCATACCCATTATCAATTGCCCATGAAACGCCTTTAACTAAAACTTCATCTAATTCAGATTGAGTTAATCTTACAGCTCCTTTAGAACCCACACCTGATGGAATTGATTTGAAAAGATCATTAACTAATTCTCCAAGTTTTGGACGTACTTGTTCTTCAGTGAGATTTGTTCGTAATAATCTAACACCACAATTGATATCATAACCAACACCACCAGGACTGATCATTCCTTCTTCAGCATCCATAGCAGCTACACCACCAACAGGAAAACCATAGCCTTCATGACCGTCAGGTAAAACTACTGCATGTTCTTGAATTCCAGGTAAGGTAGATACATTGATAGCTTGTTTTAATGTTCTATCAGTCATCATTTTTTGCAATAATGTTTCATCAGCATAAATTGTAACTGGCACTCGCATTCCTAAAGAAGAATCTGCGTCAATTTGATATTCATTTTCACCAATTTTTTTTGGTTTTAAATCAGTCATTTCCTATGATAAAATTCTCTTCAGGCAATTTAAATTAAATAACAATTTCTACTAGATAATGAAAAAAGCTATCATTTTAGGAGGTAGTAGAGGAATTGGAAAAGCTATTTCAGATTCATTAAAAAAACTTGATTTGGAAGTTCTTTCAGCATCAAGTACAGATATTGATACTTCAGATTTAGAGAGTGTCAATAAATTTGCAGAAAAAAATGATGTAACAGATATTCTAGTGTTAAACACAGGAGGTCCCCCAATAATTGAATTTGGAAAAATTACTAATGAAGATTGGAATAAATATCATAATCAATTATTTGTTGGATTTTGTATGCTATTACAAAAAATTAAAGTTAACGATGGAGGATATATTTTTGCGATAACATCAAATGTAATAAAAGAACCAAATGCAAAATTAATCATATCAAGTGCATACAGAGTCGCTTTTTCCAGTGTGTTTAAAATTTTGAGTAAAGATTTTGCATCTAGAAATATCAGCATGATCAACATAGCACCAGGTCCAATCAACACAGATAGAACAAAAGAATTAGTTGATAATGTAGTAGAATATGCAGATAGTTTACCAATGCAAAGATTAGGAGAACCTGAAGAGATTGGTAATTTTATCAGTTCCATAGTGGAAAAAGAGATAAAATATCTCTCAGGAGCAGTAATCAACTTTGATGGTTCAAATTCTAATTTTATTTTCTGACTAGACATAAGTTTATTTTTGTAAAAAATCTACACCAAATAGTGGCAATTTTACCTATAGACAGTGGAAGATACGGCACAAAAGAGATGCTAGAGATTTTTGGAGAACAAAAAAAAGTTGATTATCAATTACAGATAGAAGCTGCGGCTGCATTATCACAAAGTGAAATAAATCTAATTCCAAAGTCAATTGCAAAAGATATTGCAAAGGCAGCACGTTCAGGAAAGATTACTGCCAAGCGGATTAAACAATTAGAGGCAAAAAGTGATCACGATACCGCAGCATTAGTAGAATCATTAGCGGAGAGATGTAGAAAAGAATCAAGACCATGGATACATTATGGATTAACAAGTAATGATCTTGTAGACACTAGTAATTCTATGCAGATGAGAGATGCAATTAAGATAATTCTACCAAAGGTTGGAAAACTTGCATTACTATTATCAAAAAATGCTGTCAAATACAAAGTACTTCCAGCAGTAGGTAGAACACATGGTCAACACGCAAGTATAATTTCATTTGGCTTGAAATTTGCTAACTGGGCATCAGAAATGGCAACACATCTAGAGCGATTAGATGAGATAAAAAAACGGATTCTCATTTGTAAAACACTTGGAGTTGTAGGAACCGGTTCATTGATGGGTAAAGATGCAGTAAGAGTCCAAGAACGGGTAGCAAAAAAATTATCATTATTTCCTGCCAAGGTTACCACACAAATTATTCCACGTGAAAGGTATGCAGAATATATTTTTCAACTATCACTTTTAGGGGCAACATTAGAAAAAATTTCAATTGAGATAAGAAATCTACAAAGAACTGAAATTGGAGAGGTATCAGAATATTTCAAGAAAGGTCAGATGGGCAGTAGTGCAGTTCCCGTTAAAAGAAATCCAATAAAAAGTGAAAGAATTTCTTCATTGTCAAAACTTTTGCGTAGTCAAATTAACACATCATTTGAAAACATTCCATTATGGCATGAAAGAGATTTATCAAATTCAGCTAATGAGAGATTCACTTTACCAATGGCATCTATTTTACTCGATGAGATGATTGAAACAATGATTAGAATAATTAGTAATTTAAAAATTAATGATAAGCGAGTTCAAGAAAATTTGTATATTACAAAGGGTCAAATTTTTGCAGAATTTGTTCTAGAAGCATTAATCAAAAAAGGTATTCCTAGATTCATAGCATATAGAGATGTACAAAGAGTTGCATTTGAAGCTCACGATAAAAAAATGAATTACATGGATGCATTGATTGAAGATAAGGCTATTTCAAAATCACTTACAGAAAAAGAGGTTAGAGGTATTTTTATTCCTGAAAAACATCTCGGTGCATCACAAATTATCATAAACAATGTAGATAAGCACGTAAAATCAGATGTAAAAAAATTATCTAAGTTTTAAAAGCTGTTTGTGAATTTTAGAACCATACTGTAATGCCTTTTTTTGTTTATGAGCAGATATTTCAGGTACACCACAAGATATGGCAAGTTTACGTATAACATGTTTCCTTTGTAAATCATCAGGATCAATGATTTTTTCAGATATAGGAATAGTTTTTGCAAATGAGATAAATTCTTCATTTAACAATGGTTGTAATATTTTTACATTAAAATTAGAAGTGACGTTATTTACTGCAATCATCATTTTTTTCTCATTTTCTAATTTTGTATTCATGACATTCATTACTTCATCAACGCCAATTCCTATCGCTTCACGATATGCATTATAACCACAAAATAATTCATCGATTCCATTTGCAGTTACAACTGTAGAAATTCCTAGATCCTTGGCTAATTTTGAAACATAGTAAAATGCAATTGAATTTTCATTCCAAGAAAGGTTATCTGTTTGAATTATACCATTAACTTTTTCACTAGTTTCTTGGAAAGATTCAGGTTCTATTTCTAAAATATCATGTTTATATTTTAAAATTTCATTTACTTCTTTTGCAAAATTGATATCATGCGAATCATGAAAACCAATAGTCAAAAGATGAATATCATATCCATTATCGTGTAATAATTTTGCAATTAATGTACTATCGACACCACCTGAAAATGCAACACCAATAGAATTATCTAAAACAGTATTTTTGATAGCACGTTGTATCTCATCTAATAGTTGATTCATAATTTTGTGAATTGTATTGTATAATTTATTATTGTTCATATGTTAGACCATAGTATGGGATTGGTAAAATTTTCAGATAATGAAATTGAAGATGGTATGAAAGAATTGAGTGGATGGACAATTCTAAATGGAAAATTGCACAAAGAGATAGAATTTGTTGATTTTGATGAGGCATGGAAATTTATGACAATAGCAGTTGTAGAGATTCAAAAGATGAACCACCATCCAGAATGGTTTAACGTCTACAATAAACTCGTAATTGATCTTATGACACATGATGTAGGAGGAATTTCTGAAAATGATATGAGCCTTGCAAAATTTTTAGATAAGATTAGGTAATTTCAACACTTTAGAGATTTATAGACAAAGAACAAGATTTTAGATATGGAACCGAAAATTGCAGAAAAAGCATGGGACCCAAAACTTGAAAATACAATTTTAAAAAAATGGGAAGAAGAAAAACTCTATGACTTTCAATTAAGCGATAATAATTATACAATAGATACTCCACCACCATATCCATCAGGAAGACCATGGCACATAGGAGCAGCATCACACTATGCACAGATAGATATGATTGCAAGAACTGCAAGAATGTCTGGAAAGAATGTGTATTTTCCAATTGGAATAGATAGAAACGGGTTACCAGTTGAGTTGTACACAGAAAAAAAACACGGAATACGAATGAGAGAAATAGAAAGAGGTGAATTTTTAGAGTTATGTAAAAATGCATTGGATGATTTAGAAGCTGAGATGATTCAGATAATGAAAAGTCTAGGATTAAGTGGCGATTTTAAAAATTATTACCGAACCGATTCAGAAGATTATAGAAAATTTACACAAGAGACATTCATTGATCTTTGGAAGAAAGGAGTAATCTATCTTGCAACAAGACCAAATAATTATGATTGGGTTTCTGGTACAACGATTGCAGATGCAGAAATTGTGTATGAAGAAATTCCAACAAAGCTAGTTTACATGAAATTTATCACTAAAGAAACTAAGAAAGAAATAATCATAGCAAGTACAAGACCAGAATTACTATGTGCATGTAAAACAGTCATAGTTAATCCAAATGATGAAAGATATTCAGATTTAATTGGGAAAGAGTTGATTGTTCCACTTACCAATAACGAAGTGAAAATTACACCACATCATTCTGCAAAAATTGAATTTGGTTCAGGTGCAGTAATGGTTTGTAGTTATGGTGATCAAAATGATGTTGCATTATTTAGAGAATTACAATTAGGTGAAGTTATTGCAATTGGACTTGATGGTAGGATGACAGAAGTAGCCGGAGAATATCAAGGATTGAAACCAAAACAGGCTAGAACTAAAATTATCGAAGATTTGAAAAATGCAAATCTTGTAGAAAAAATTGAAGATATATCACATAGAACTCCATTATCTGAAAGAAGTAAAACTCCAATCGAGATTGTTCCTATGGAAGAATATTATCTAAAACAGAAAGATTCACTCGAGAAAATGAAGAAATTAGGAGAAGAAATAGAGTTCTATCCAAATATGCACAAACAAATTTTGATGAATTGGTTGGAATCAATCTCTATTGACTGGCCAATTTCCAGAAGAAGATTCTATGGCACTGAAATACCAATCTGGTATTGTAACGAATGTTCAGAACCATTTGTTCCAGAATCTGGAGAATATTATCGTCCATGGAAGGATAAATGTCCGACAGAAAAATGTGAAAAATGTGGTAATACTGAATTTACTGGAGAAGAAAGAACTTTTGATACGTGGATGGATTCTAGCGTATCACCATTATTTGTTACAAAATTTAATAGAGATGAAGAATTCTTTAAGAAAACATATCCTACTGCAATTAGACCACAAGCAAAAGATATTGTCAGAACATGGTTGTACTATACATTATTGCGATGTGAAAAATTAACTGGACAAAAACCATGGTCTGAAGCATGGGTAATGGGTTATGGATTAGATGAAAAGGGAATGAAAATGAGTAAAAGTAAAGGTAATGCAATTGATCCTATACCGGTAATTGAAAAATCAGGTGCAGATACTTTTAGATTTTGGAGTGCAAGTGAAATAAATCAAGGTTACGACTTTAGATGCTCAGAACAAAAAATTGAATCTACAAGAAAATTTTTAAGTAAATTGTGGAATGTTTCAAGATTTCTATCTAGCTTTCCAGTAATCAAATCAGGTCAATTATCAGAATCAGATAAATGGATATTATCTGAACTTGATAAATTAATTTCAATTTGTAAAGAAGGATATTCAAAATATAATTTCTTTATTCCATCTACTGCAATTAGAGAATTCACATGGAACATTTTTGCTGCACAGTACATAGAGATAGCAAAAGCAAGAGCATATGGAATTGGTTTTACAGATGAGGAAAGAGATGGTGCAATTTTTACATTACACAAAGTTTTATCCACAATATTGAAACTTTTAGCACCAATTACACCATTCATCACAGAACATCTTTGGCAAACATTATACTCACAAGATAGCATACATAAAGAAAGTTTACCAGACATAGAAAATGTAGAGGATATGTCTGAAATGACACAGTTACTTTCAGAATTTAATTCAAAAGTATGGAATGAAAAGAAACAGAAGGAACTTTCATTAAAAGATTCAATAAAAATTGATGTTCCAGAAACATTGAATCAATTTAAAAAAGATTTGATTGCTATGCACAATTTAGAATCTAATTAAGATTATCAACTAATTTTACAAATGATTTGTGTAATGAAATATCTCTTGTAAGTTCAGGATGAAATGCAGTTGCAAGAATATTCCCTTGTTTTACTGCAACAATTTTTTCATTGAATTTTGCTAATATCTCAACATCAGAACCAGTTTCAGATACAGATGGTGCACGAATAAAGACGCCATTAAAAGAAGAGATTCCAACAGGTTCCATTGAAATTTTTGCTTCAAAAGAATCTTTTTGACGCCCAAAAGAATTTCTTTCAATTTTTACATCTAGAACATCTAAAAGAGGTTGTTCAACTTTACCTACAACCTTATCTTTGGAGTTTTTTGATAGAAAAATCATTCCGGCACATATTCCAAATACGGGCATTCCAGATTCAATTTTTTCTTTAATTTTTTTTAATCCACCATTTACAAGAGACATTTGACCAATTACAGTACTTTCGCCTCCAGGAATTATCAAACCATCAAGTTCAGATATTTGCTCTATTGTTTTGACTTGTACAACAGTTCCATCAATACCTAACTCGCTCATAGAAGCCATAGTGGCTAAAAAATTTTCAGTTACATCGCCTTGTACTGCAAGTATACCAATCTGAATTTTACTCATACAGTACTACCTCTTTCTTGCATTTTCAAATCTAAATTTTTTACATCCAAACCAAGTAATGATTGTCTTTCATCAATCATTTTTTGTGCCTCTTTTACTTTATCGGGTTCTTCCCAGAAGGTTGTAGCTAAAACAACAGCACGAGCACGTTCTTGAGCATCTTCAGCCTTGAATATTCCCGATCCTACAAAAATTCCATCACAACCTAATGACATGAGATATGCAGCATCTGCAGGAGTTGCAATTCCTCCGGCGGCAAAATTTACAACAGGTAATCTTCCAATTTTTGCTGTCTCTTCAACTAAATCATAAGATACTTTGAATTCTCTAGCCATTTTAACAAGTTCTTGCTTGTCATCAGAATCATACATACTTTTGATAGTACGAAGTTCTTCATTGACTTTTTTAATATGATAAATCGCTTCTGCAACATTTCCAGTTCCAGGTTCACCTTTAGTTCTAATCATTGCTGCACCTTCTTCAACTCTTCTTAATGCTTCACCTAAAGAGCGTGCACCATTTACAAATGGAGTAGTGAAATCCCATTTCCAAATGTGATGATATTCATCAGCAGGAGTTAAAACTTCAGATTCATCTATCATGTCAACATTAGTTTCATCTAGAACATTTGCTTCATACATATGACCAATTCTACATTTTGCCATGACAGGTATTGTTACATTGTCCATAATTTCTTCTATAATTCTAATACTTGCAGTTCGTGCTACGCCGCCTGCTTTTCGTACATCAGAGGGTAATTTGTCCAACACCATTACAGATACTGCACCAGCTTCTTCAGCTATTTGGGCTTGTTCAACATTTGTAACATCCATAACAACACCGTTTTTTAGCATATGTGCAAAACCACGTTTGAGTGTGGAAGTACCACGAACAACTGGATTAGAATCAATTTTTCCACATATTGCACCTTTTGAATCAGGAATATCTCCAGAAAGTGGAATCATAGACTATCTGTGCCTCATCGATATTTATTCCCTTATGATCTCCATTATTAATTCCAATTCTTCTTGAACCATTGTAATAATTGGAGGAATCATTTTTTCTGTTGCGTTAGGTTCAGGCCAGTACAATTGATTAGTATCATCATTTAATGTAATTTTAAGACCAAATTTTTGATAGGTTTCAATTCCTTCTTTTATAGAAAATGATTCAAATGGCAATGACAAAAAACCAGTTTCTTTAATCATTGCGACAAGTTTGATTCTTTGTGAGTTATCAATTTTAATGATTTTTGGTGAGCTAACTTTTCCATCTTTAGTAATAGAGTAAGTAACTGTGCCATCATTTTTTATTACAATAATTTCTGTTTGAATTGCAGTAATTCTATCAGTTATACCTGGTGAAACATTTCTAAGATGATGCGTGGTGAATTCTATTTCTGATTTATCAGAGGGATCTACTGCAGTTCTTGCTATTTCTGGTGCGGTGACCAAAGGAACTACAATTATTATTGCAAAAATTATTGGAATTGCACCACCAACAAGAAGAATAGGTTTTACCATTTTACTGCAAATATTGCTAATTTGCAAATAAACGTTAGCAATAGTTAAAATTCCCGCTCAATATTTGAATTCTTGTGGGTTCGTAGCCTAGCCTGGTAGGGCGACGGTCTCCAAAACCGTCGATCGTCGGTTCAAATCCGATCGGGCCCACTTACGATGTTTTATTTTTTAAAACATTCAAAGCAGAACCAGCTGTGAACCATTCGATTTGAGAAGAATTGTAAGAATGGTTAAGAATAATTTTTTCAGAATTTCCATCCGAGTGTTGTAATTCACATTCAAAGGATGTATCAGGTTTAAAATCAGTTAAACCTGAAATACTAATTTTATCATCTTCATTAATTTTATCATAATCATTAGAATTTTCAAATGTTAATGCAAGAATGCCTTGTTTCTTTAGATTTGTTTCATGTATCCGTGCGAAAGATTTTGCAATCACTACAGCACATCCCAAAAACCGAGGAGTCATTGCAGCATGTTCACGGCTGCTACCTTCACCGTAATTATTATCACCAACTATAACCCAACGCATATTTTTTTCTTTGTAACTTCTTGCAATATCTGAACAACTTTCAATATTATTCGAAAGAACACTCTTTGCTTTACCAACCTCATCATTGAATGCATTTACAGCACCTAGCAGTAAATTATCACTCAGATTATCAAGATGACCTCGAAGACGAAGCCAAGGACCTGCAGGTGAAATATGATCAGTAGTACATTTTCCTTTTGCTTTTAGAATTAAATTTAATTTAGTGAAATCGTTTCCATCCCAAGAGGAAAATGGTTCAAGTTTTTGTAATCTGTCGCTTTTAGGATCTATCATTACATCAACATTTTCAGGATTCTCAGATGGAGAAACATAAACTCCCTCAGTATTTACAAATCCATTGGCAGGTACTTCAGGGGCAATTTCTGGTGGGGATAGTTTAATTTTTTTACCATCTTTTCCTTCAAGTGAATCCTCTAGTGGGTTAAATGATAAACTTCCTCCAAGTGCAAGTGCAGTTATGATTTCAGGACTGGCTATGAAATTCATTGTATCACGTTTTCCGTCATTACGACCAGGAAAATTTCGATTAAATGATGTAACGATTGAATTTTTTTCTCCCTCCTTGAGTTCTGGTCTTTGCCATTGACCAATACATGGACCACATGCGTTAGCAAGAACTGTTGCACCAATTGACTTCAGAGTATCAATTTGTCCATCTCGTTCAATTGTAGAACGAATTTGTTCAGAACCAGGAGTTACTAACAGTGGTATTTTTGCCTTGATACCATGTTTTTCAGCCTGTTTAGCAACACTTGATGATCTAGACATATCTTCATAAGATGAATTTGTACAACTTCCAATTAAAGCGACAGATATTTTATCAATATACTCTTTTGAGTCTACTTCATCAGATAATTTTGAAATTGGTCTTGCAAGATCAGGCGTATGTGGTCCAACCACATGTGGCTCGAGAGTTGAAAGATCAATTTCAATTACTTTATCAAAGAATTGTTCAGGGTTCTTTTCTACTTCAGGATCAGCTTGAAGTAAAGTTAGATGTTCGTTAGCAAGAGATGCAATTTCTTTTCGATTTGTTGAATTCAGATATGTTTCCATTCTTTTATCATAAGGAAATATAGAACATGTTGCACCAATTTCAGCACCCATATTGGTAATTGTTGCTTTACCAGTACAACTAATTGATTCTACACCAGGACCAAAATATTCAATTATTGAATTTGTACCTCCAGATACTGAAAGTTTTCCTGCAACGTATAGTATAACATCTTTAGGTGCAGTCCATCCACTTAGTTCACCTTTAAGATAAACACCAATACGTTTTGGGTAAAGTAATTCCCATGGCATACCAGCCATAGTTTCTGCTGCATCAAGACCACCAACACCAACAGCTATCATTCCTAAACCACCAGCATTTGGAGTATGAGAATCAGTTCCAATCATTAAACCACCAGGGAAGGCATAATTTTCTAAAACAACTTGATGTATTATTCCAGCACCGGGATTCCAGAACCCAGCACCGTATTTGCTAGATGCAGTTTCAAGAAATTTGTAAACTTCATTATTTTCATACATTGCTAATTTTGTGTCAGATTTTCCTTCAGTTCTTGCTTGGATTAAATGATCACAATGAACAGTTGTTGGTAATGCAACTGATTTCAAACCAGCTTGCATAAACTGTAACATTACCATTTGACCAGTAACATCTTGTAATGCTACACGATCAGGTCGAAGAAATACATAATTCTTTTTTTCATCTAAGAGTTTATCTAAAAATTCATCTTCAAGATGTCCAGAAAGAATTTTTTCGGTAAGAGTAAGAGGTCTTTTTAATGTAAGTCTAAATTTTGAAATATTTTTTTCTAGTTTATCATATACTTCTTTGACCATTTCAGGAGTGGTTTCTATCGCAATTTTAGACAATATTCCATAATGGAATTTTCAGTTTATAAACGGTCAGTGATAGATTATTTAGAATTTTAACATACAGTTATAAGAGAAAATGGAATATTTGCTTTGTGTTTTTATTATTAAAATGCCAATTAACTAGGAGATGTGACATCAATGGTTAAGAAGGGTTTTCCAAAATTTGGAATGTCACAAGCTGGTGCATATGTAACAGCATTGAAAAATTACAATTTACCAGATTTTATTCTAAAATTAGTCGCAAAAGATACAGACTCTGAACTTTTAGAGAGAGGACGAATAGATGATAGATTACAAAGTATGAATGACACAGCATTAGAATTATTGAATAGAATTTTTGTCGATTGTGAAGAAGATAAAAAAGGGAAATATGCACAGTATAGATTTTTTGCATACGTTTCTAGTATGTATCATAAATGTGAAGTTTTGATCAATGAAAGTATTCCAGGAAAATCTGGAAAGGAACACAAAATTCCAATTTCAATAAAAAGTAATGGAATGTATATGGCGATTGCATTTAACAAAGGAACAGGTAATGCCATAAACAAAAAAGATGTTGAAAAATTTTATGAAATTGCTGATGATGTAAAAAGTGGAGAACATGGAACACAACTCATTGATGCAATTTATGGTTCATCGGTAGGTTTCAAAGGGGATGCATTAATTGAATTAGGAAATCTTAGCAAATCAAGAAAAGATGATGTAGAAAATAAACTGGAATTCAAAACTGCAAATTTTGAAAATAGAATTTATTCAGTTGTAAAATGTTAATATTTTATTGTCGATATATCCATTGAAAGAAATTTTGGTTTATCTTCAGTAACTTGAAAATTTTCATCATATTGAATGAAAGGTAAATCATTGAAAAGATGCTGCGTCTGTAAATCATGAACATCTTCGATGTAACGCTTATGTTTTTTCTGTCTTAACATTTCATGTAAGATTTCATGACATACAGTAGTACAATTTTTTTCTGCAAGAAATAATTCATCATAACCATTTTTTGGTTTTTGCCAGAGAGCCATTCCAAAATTTTCAGCGTGAAACCCTTCACAGGTACAATCAGTCCAAAAAGGTCTAAAATGTGTTAGATAGAAATGATAAATTTCTTTTCCACGTTGACGGTGATCATCTAACAAAGTATGAGAATCCAGTTTCTGAAGTATACTGCGAGGTTCTGTAATCATTTCATCACATTGAATTTCATACGATATTGAAAAATTTTCTTTAATCCATTTTTGGAAGAATTTTGCCATGGATTTTACATATTCAAATTCCTCTTTACGATGTGGAAGATCCTCTTCTTTGATTACAAAAATAAAGTGTAAGAGCATTTTAACAAAAAGAGTAGTGATTAGGTTTGACCTTCTATACCCATTAGGGTTAGGGTTGATCTAATCTTTTCTATTTTTCTAATCTTCCAAGTAATTGTTTCACGTAATGCTTCAACTGTTGACGATTCAATTTTTGCCAAAATGTCGTAAGCACCGAATGTACCGTGAACTTCTATTACTCCTTCTAGATTTTTTAACTGACCGATAATTGCTTCCTCAGAACCAAGCTCACAGTTAATGAGTACATATGCTGTTGCCATAGTAAAACTACAAGGTTCATGTATATCAATTATCCTATTGGGAAAATTATTTATCAGATAATTTTAAAATGGTTTTCCAAATATTTGGAGGGACAGGCATGAAAGATAATCTCATTATTCTCAATAGTTCCCAATTTTTGAAACTTTTTTGAAGTTTCATTTCGTCAAGTGTGATAGGAGTTTTGAATAATTTTTTAAATTTTACATCTACAACAATGAATCGTTTGTTATCTTCTTTTGGGTTAGGGTATGGATCAGAAGTAATTGTCATTATTCCAACTGCCTGTCTTTCAACACCCGTATGATAATAGATAATTTCGTCACCTTTTTTTGCATCACGCATAAACTTTAGTGCTTGATTGTTATGGATGCCATCCCAAACAGTTGTTTTGTCTTTTTTTAGATCAAGAATATGATAACCACGTGGTCCACTTGGTTCCTGTTTTGCAAGCCAATAATTTACCATTTCAGTCAAAATTATTTTTAGAAATCCACATTTAAAATTTTAAAAAATGTTCCCCGGTCCTGACTCGCAAAAAATCATTGGTTTTAGCCAAATCCTCATTTCAGATCTGAAACCGGGGTTGCCCGATATGTCGCAAACCTGGGTGAATTAGAAATCATTGTAATCATTACGATCTCGTCATCCTAATCCGTCTGAATGCGTGCTCTTTGGGCATTACTAATTTCAGCTAGTCAAATATTAATCCAGATAATTTTATCTCAAAACCTACTACAGAAGTTCTGATTCTGAAATTTTCTAATATATTAGAATCAATTTCTCCAATCTCTCCAACTTTCTTCTCATTTACAAAAATATCAGCATGCCTACCTTTTGAAAATAATTCATTATTTTTGGAAGTTTTTGTTTCTGAATTAATTTTGAAATTGGTTCTAAGAAGAGACTGCATTATTGCTTTAATTTCAGAATAACTTGTATCCTTGTACGCAATTATTATTGCCAAATTGATTGATTCGTCAATAGGTTTTCCTTTGGAAAATACTACACCAGTTTCAAATAATTTTTGTGGATATGATTCATGAATATTTTTTGAAAGATTATCTAACAAGCTAGGTAAAAGAGAATCACGAAGAATTGTGTGCTCTTGACTTTTTGAATCTAGTACAGAAATTATTTGAGATGAATCCCTTTTTGTCATTTCGTATAGAACTTTTTTACTTGTAAGACTAGAATTCATTGCTTCAAGGAATCCAAGACCAACTGCAGTTTGACTAATCAGTTTTGTTTTAATTGTTACATCATTTTTTTGACCAATTGTTGTAGATGGTGACAATTTTGGTTCGATGTTTGCAATTCCATATCCAAGTGCAATTTCTTCTGTCAAATCCATGGGACTGAATATATCAAATCTGTATCGAGGAATAATGCAAGTAATTTTTTTACCTTTTACTGATGCATCTAATCTACATTTTTTTAGACATGTGACCATGTTTGATGGACTCATTTCTATTCCAATTATTTCAGAAGTGAATTTTGGATCATAGATCATGGTTTTTTCCTTTAGTTGAGGCGTAGAATTTTTGTTTCCAGTTATTTTTAATTCATTAAATTCAAATCCAGCAGTTTGTAAAATGGATACTACTACAGAAAGCATGTCTTCGGCTGCCTCCTTATCAATTCCGGTTACTTCAATTAGAATATTTTTGGTGTTTGATGTGACAGTTGTTAATGCAGAATTAATTATCGGAGGAAAGGAGATAGTGTTTTGGTCTGAATCAAAAATTATAGGCACATTTTTAGTATTTTCAATTACTGAACCATAATTTTGTCCTACCTCAGTATTGGCTAAAATTTCATTAATTGTTTGTTCAGTACTACCGTTTAACGGGACAAATTTGTGCTCTCTTGATACTGTTGTGTATGTTAAAGGAAAAGAGATCTTATCCGCATCATGTAATCCAATAGATGATTTTTTTCTTTTCCTTCCTATTCCATCATGCAGATCTTCTTGCATGTTCATCAATTGTTTTATTGCAACATCATCTAGTTTTCCATTACTTGCCATAATTCCAGTTACATATGGTCGAATCTTTGTTACAGTTGATTCAACCTTAATTGAATAATTTCCTTTTTTCTTGATGGGAGTTTTTTGAATTCCTTTTTTTATTCCTAATAGACCTTGTAAACCAGTTGCAATTCCATAATCTGTAGAGTAATCAGGTCTATTTGGACTATATTCAATTCTAATTTCATCTCCTTCTTCAGATTCAATATCTAAACCAAGAAATGGTAACACATCAAGAATTTGTTTACGCGTAACATTTCCAGAAACTAATTTTCTAATTCGATTAATGTTTAATTCAACAACAGGCAATTATGCACTCCTCAACCAACTTAGATTATTGTTGTAAAATTCTCTGACATCATCTAGTTCATACTTTAGCATTGCAATTCTTTCAATTCCTCCTCCCCAAGCTAAAACAGGTTTGTCAATACCAAGTGGCTTTGTTACTTCAGGTCTAAAAATTCCCATACCAAAAAGTTCAATCCATTTTCCTAATTTTTCATTGTACACCATTGTTTGTAAAGATGGTTCAGTGTATGGAAAAAATGTTGGCCAAAATTTAATTTTTGTTAACCCTAATTTTTTATAAAATTCTTTTTGTATTCCCATTAAATCTCGTAATGTAGTATTGTTTCCAATAACAATTCCTTCAATTTGATTAAATTCAACAAGATGTTTGTAACTAACTTTCTCATTTCTAAATACTCGACCTAATGAAAATATTCTTGCATTTTCAGGTTTTTGTTCTGCAAGATATTTTATAGTGACACAGGTAGTATGTGTTCGTAAAACCATTTTTTGTGATTCAGATAATTTCCAGTCATATTTCCAGTTTTTATTATGAGATGAAGATACATTTTTTATTTGAGATGAAGTAGCAGGATTTTTTGATTCTAGATTTTCTAGGTAGAAAGTATCTTGAAGTTCTCTTGCAGGATGATCTTGAGGAGTAAACAAAGCATCAAAATTCCAGAAACTGGATTGTGTCATGTTTCCTAAGATTTCAGAGAAACCAAGATTGACAAAGATTTCGCGTATTTCATCAATAGTATCTTGTAACGGATGAGTTCTGGCTGCAAAGACAGAAGGTACATCGGCTTCAACATCAATTGCCCCACTAGAAGATGCACTAGTATCAAGAGAAAGTGCGGCGTCGGTTAATGATATGGTTTTTGTTTTTTCCGAAGTTTCTATAATGTAATTTGGTCTAGAAAGTAAAATTTTCATAGCTAAAGGATTGGAAACTTGTTCTTGTGAGATAGTTTTTTCTCCTATGAATGAAAGAAGTTTTTCTTCAGGTGTTTCTATTGGTTTTTCTTTGATTGATACTAAAGATTCAGAATTATTTTTTTCAATTTTTATCCAACCATTTTTTTTAGCATTGGCAATTGCCACATTAAATCCAGCACCAGATAATGCAGAACGAATTTGATCAAATGTTTTAGGTTCATCTTTTAGCATATTGATGAGCTTTCGTTCAGGCAATCCATTTTTTAAAGAATCAAGTCCATTTGGACCTAAGGAGAAGGTTACTTTTTGAGATTCATCCACTATTGCTAGGTCCTTCAATCGTAACCATTCAATTCCTCTACGAACTTGATCAATTGAAAGTTCAGTATTTGTTGATAATTGCTCAGGAGTTTGATTTGGAACTTTTTGTAGTGTTTCTAAAATTTTTTTTTCTATATCATGAAAAACTTGTGACACAGTACAACGTCCCAAAAAGACTTTTTAAAGCTTAACCTAAGTCAAACTTGAATGTCATCAGATGAATTTGTCGTAACTCCATGGAACGTGGAAGGAGACATAGATTATGATAAATTAACTAAACAATTTGGAACTCAAAAAATTTCACCGGAAATTCTATCAAAAATAAAGCAAATTACAGGAGAAGATCATTTCATGTTAAGACGAGGGATTTTCTTTTCTCATAGAGATCTAAATGTTATTTTAGAAAATTTTGAAAAAGGAAAAAAGTTCTTCTTGTACACAGGACGAGGTCCATCAGGTAATACCCACATTGGTCACTTGGTTCCATGGGTTTTTGCAAAATGGTTACAGGAAAAATTTGATGTGAATATCTACTTTCAATTAACAGATGATGAGAAATTTTATACAAAATCTGACTTGACGTTGGAAGATACTGGTAAATTTGCATTAGAAAATGCCTTAGACTTTATTGCACTTGGATTTAATCCAGAGAAAACAAAAATAATAATCAATACTAGAAATATCAAAAAATTATATCCTATTGCAGCTCAAGTTGCAAAGAAAATTAATTTTTCAAATACAAAAGCCGTATTTGGTTTTACAAATGATACTAATGTTGGGATGATTTTCTATACATCATTACAATCAGCACCATGTTTCATTGAAGATTTACCAGTGTTAATTCCACTTGGAGTAGACCAAGATCCTCATTTCAGAATTACCAGAGATGTTGCACCAAAAATAAACAAACCAAAACCAGCTTTGATACATAACATTATGATTCCATCCCTAACAGGACCTGGTGGAAAAATGTCAGCATCAGATGAAAAAAGTACTATCTATACAACAGATTCTCCAGAAGTAGTAAAAAAGAAGATTAACAAATATGGATTTTCAGGTGGACAAGTTGATATTGAAAAACATAGAGAACTGGGTGGAAATCCAGACATCGATGTCTCTTTTCAATATCTAAGAATATTCTTTGAACCAAATGATGAAAAATTAAAGAAAATTTATGAAGATTATAAATCAGGTAAAATGCTAACTGGAGAATTGAAATCAATTTTAATTGAAAAAATTAATTCATTTTTGAAAATGCATCAACAAAAACGAGAAGAGGCAAAAAAGAATTTATCAAAATTCCTACTATCAGATGAATAAAGTCAAGATTGTCACACAAGACAAGTATGAAGCATTGAAGTTAGCTAGCTTAATTTTTGTAAAAGAAGGAAATGAAACCTTCATTACAGAAATAATAGATGTGTTTGAAACAGAGGTTGTAATTTCTATAAAAGACAAATCTGTACACAGTTTAGTGTTAAAAGATAAAGAACAAGTTTCTAGATTTACAGATTTCATGCAATCAGTTATTGAGAAAAAAGCCAAAATTATCGATACCTCAACAAATGAGGAATTTGTAGAAATTGTTAAAGAAAATCTAAACTAACGATTTATCCATTTCAAAACCTAATATTTCTTGGACTTTCAAAAAATAAAGCTGTGTGGAGTAAGGCATTTGTGGCAAATTATTTTCAACTGCAATCATAAAATATCTAACTGCTCTTTTGGAAATATCAAGATTGAATTTCATTGGTAAAATTGGATCTTGTTTTACATTAATTTTATCTTGTAACCATGGAGGAGCCATTTCTTTCGTATCAACAATAATTTTCTGATACCAAAAAGACAGATGATCTGGTTGTAGTCCTTTTTGTAATTGCTGAACATCATTCTGCAATTTTTGTAATAATGGATGAATTATTGACATTATAAAATATCGAAAATTTTTGTTTTATCAGGATTACTCAATTTATGAACAGCGATTAGTCAACTAAGATATTTCCAGAACTATCAATTTCAGAATTTCGTATACGTGTAGATGAGATTCTATTTCCGTCAGATGCCATTTTCATAGGAATAATGATGATTTCGACAGGGTCAAGTTTTCGTTCTTTGCGTAAAGCATTCAAAATAGCACCTTTTTTGCTGGTTTCTTCACTTACTACCAAAGCATCAACATCTCCTTGAATTACTGCAGGACCAAAATCATCATCTAATTTTGCAATCTCAAAAGAACAATCAGGGAATTTTTCATGAATTATTTTTTCTAGATTTTCAGATCTCTGTTCAAAATTATTTATGATCTTTTTATCATTCTTTGAAATAAAAGCGTCAGATGTTAGACCAATTATTATTTTATCAGAAATAGATACTGCTTTTTGGATTAATTCGATATGGCCGACATGAATGATATCAAAAGTACCACCTAATGCAGTTATGTTAAACATCACGTATAGGGATGGTTTTGTTTAACATAAACTCTCGGATTCTGTAAAAAATTAGGATTTATCAAATAATATTGAATTAAAGAAAAATAAAATAAGTAAAAAGATTTGATAGAAGATTATCTTCTTTTCTTCATTCCAGTAATTGCGAACCAGTAAACTAGTCCCGGTGCTAGACCAACAATTAGTGGAATCCAAACTGCTATTGAGGCTTCATAACCTGCCATAGTAAATTTCTCATATCAATGATATTTAAATCCACCTTCATGTTCGATATTCGAAAATGATCGATTAATAAAAAATGGTGGACTCGAGGGGATTTGAACCCCTGACCCCTCGCGTGCAAGGCGAGTATTCTACCAGTCTAAACTACAAGCCCATTAACTGCTTGAATAATTGTGAGAGTTTAATTGTTGTCTTTTAGAATATCTGAAATCTTTTTATTTCTTATAGAAATTGATTTTTTTATGGTTAAGTTAGAATCAGTTATTTCATTAAAAACTGGCGACAGTGCACCAGAATTCAATCTTAAAGGAATTGATGATAACATGCATTCTCTAAATGATTATTCAAAAAAAGGATTATTGGTAATTTTCATGTGTAATCATTGTCCATTCGTAAAAGCAAAAATCGATGCAATTAAAGAACTACAGGATAAATTCAAAGATAATATTTCAATTGTGGGCATTAACAGTAATGATTCCGTAAAATATCCAGATGACGATTTTGATAGTATGAAAGCTGTTGCTAAAGAGAAAGGACTAGAGATCGACTATCTAGTCGATGAGACCCAAGAAATCGCAAAAAAATATGGAGCAGTATGTACACCAGATCCATTCTTGTTTGACTCAGATAAAAAATTAATTTTTCATGGACGAATTGATGATGCCATGAGTCCAGAAGCAGAAGTAAGTGAAAAAGTGATGATAAACAATATTCAGAAATTCTTAGAGGGGCAAAAAATTGAAAAAGATTTTGACCCTTCAATCGGATGCTCAATCAAGTGGAAAGAACAGCAAACTTAAATGACCAAATCCTCGAAAATTTTCGAGGGCTCGTAGCTCAGCTTGGCTAGAGCGTTCGACTGATAATCGAAAGGCCATGAGTTCGAATCTCATCGGGCCCATTAATTTACTATATATTTTCATATTTTGTATTAGACCATTGAAGAATATCTTCAAGTTTTGGAGATGACAAATCTCCTTTAATTTTGACTTTTTTCCCAGTTTTTCCAGATAACACAATAAACAAATTATTCTCAGATTTTTCCTTTACAGAATAAAATGAATCAGAGATGAATTTCAAACCTTCTTCAGTTTGAGAAAATACAAGAATTATCATTACACCTTCTTTTGATTTCCAAGTTTTTGAAAGCAATTTTCTAAGTTCAAGATCAAACAGAACATCAATTGATGACGACATATCACCAATAGAAAATACGTTCCAATTTTGAGAACGAAATGCAGCTCCTGCAGATTCAGAAATTAACGAAGACTCAGAATCAGCGGATAATATTATTATATTTTTTCCAGATTCAGAATGACTTGAATGGTGAGTGATCATTTGGACAGAATTTGAGATTATTCCAGTCATCAATTGTTCTTCAGATTTTCCAATTTTTCCATCATCAAACAATTTTTGTACTTGAGGAATTGTTGGAAGAATTATCTCAGTGACGATTTTATCCATTTTTGCTTTAGAATTAATACAATTTTTTATCAAATTGTAAGCAGGTTTTTCAGTACAATCAATTACATGTGAAGCAAATTTTTCTTGTGCCAAAAAATAATCGTCAGGAAAATTTAATTGTTCAATATCATCATCGACGAACCATAGGTTCAGATTTCCAATACTTTGCTGTGTAATAGTACCTTCTGCTGCAAATTTATTCAAATATTTGGACATTGTTATACGATTAATCTTTAGCTTCTCAGAAATTTCAACTCCAGATATTCCAGATTTTGATGAATGAAGAAGTTTTATCAAACGGAATTTTACTTCAGTCTCATCGTAACCACGAGCCATATGAAAATACTAGATACCTATCGTATAAAGTCTAATTATAATAAAAAATGATTTACGCATAAGGTAACAAATTTGATGGATAAAACATTATATATTGGTACTTGAAAGTACGGTAAGAGAAAGTAAAATGCCAAAACCAGGATTCAAATCAATAACAATTTCAGAAACAGTTTATGAAAAGTTCTTTGATGTTTACGAAAAAAATAAAGATAAACTAACTATGAAAGGCGTGAATAGTTTCGCCGGCTATATTACATACATGTTAGAGGGTTCAATGCTAAAAGATAAGACATTTGCAAAATATGCACCAAAATTAGAATTAATGTCAATTGAGGATGATAGAGTAATTCTAAAAAATAATATTCAAAATAGAATTGCAGAAATTGTTCTTCAAAGAGGAGAATTGTATTGTGAATTATGTGAGGCAAAAGATTGTCACTGTATTGGCTATGCATGGTCAATACCAGAAATTTATGAGAAATTAAATTCCAAAGGTCTCAGAAATAATAGATAAAGTGGAGGGGGAGGGATTCGAACCCTCGAACTCCTGAGAGACGGGATCACCCATTATTATGATCTTAAGTCCCGCGTGTCCAAAAGCATAATGCTTTCTTTGGCCAGGCTTGACTACCCCTCCACTAGAAAAACAACAATTTGCGAGAAATTTAACAGTTGATGTTGAGATAAAAGTAATCAAGAATTATAAGGATTCCAGATATTGAAAAATTTATGCTTCGATAGCTCAGTCTGGTAGAGCGTTACATTGGTAATGTAAAGGTCGTGGGTTCAGATCCCGCTCGAAGCTTTTAATAATTTTTTATAATAATTTCCTTATGTCCAGTACGCTTTTTTGAATTTGAGTTGATTGCCCTATTTGCATTAATTTCAGATACGGACCAATGCTTTTCTGAAAAGAAATCTTTAACAATTTTTGAATTTGAGTTGGACATCAACACATGACAACCTTTAGAGTTAAGCTGATTTGCTAAATCAACTAGTCTCTCAAGGTCTTTTTCCGTGAAATCTCGATGAGTGTAACTAGTAAAATTTGCAGTACTGCTAATTGGCTGATATGGAGGATCAAAATATATCAGATCACCTTTCTTAACATCATCTAAAACTGCTTCAAAACCTCTACATGAAATTTTAATTTGTTTAGATTGTAAAATCTTACTTACAGCCGTTAAATTTTCTTTATTGACGATATTCGGATTTGTGTATCGGCCTAGAGGTACATTGAATTTGCCTTTTTTGTTAACACGGTATAATCCATTAAAACAAGTTCTATTGAGAAAAATTAATCTCGATACTTTTTCGATTTGTTGTTTTGGTTCTTGCTTTCTTACTTCATAGTAATATTCAATAGAATCTTTATGATAATTCTTTGAATGATTTTCTAAAGATTCTATTAATTTTCCAAGTTTATCACGAATTGTCACATACCCCAATATCAGATCAGAGTTGAAATCAGAGACATTGCAAGATAATTTTGGTTCTTTTGATAATAGGTTGAACATGACAGCACCACCACCCAAAAATGGTTCATGGTAAGTGCCAAATTGTTTTGGAAAATTATCTTCCAACACTTGCATAAGTTGTCTTTTTCCTCCAACCCATTTTACAAATGGCTTTGGTTCCGATACTGCAATTTGACGGTATTGTTGAGCCAAGACTAATTACTTTCATAATCAGGTTTTCTCTAGCCGAGTGAATCTATGATCACCAAGTGTGAAGAATTAGTTGATTTACTAGAAATAGGTTAAATACAAATTTCGTTTTTGAGCAAATTCGTAGAATAAGGCGTAGCCTAAAGGATATTCAATAAAATGAAAAAGGAATGGGTTTTTCTAATCCCACTTTGACCAAGCGGCCATCCATCTGTATGTCCATGTTGTAAGTTTACAACCTAAAGCCGCAAATGTACAGGCTAATACTGCACCAGCACCTGCACCAAGTGCAACTGGGCTGTTGTAGAATTTACCTACCTGCGGTTCTATTGGGGTCATGTATGGTGGTAACGTTGGTCTTGGATACTTGAATGCAGTCTCTAGTGGGTCAGCCACAGTGATCAAATTGACCATGTTGAATAGTGGCAATGACATTCCAACTAAGACTCCGCCGAACAGTATCAGAGAGTGCTTATTCTTCTTTGTTGCCCAGTACGCTAAGTCCAACAGCATTGCTGATGGTAGCCAAACTGGTGTAACGATGAAGTCATATGGGTAACCTAATGCGAACCATGCACCTTTTGCAATCCAAGTGTAGACTGTCATAATTAGTGCATAATACGTTGCGGTTCCTGGTACTCCAGTAAAGGTGAGATAGTAACACGCACCTACAGTGAGCATAAGAGTTTGTGATATTGAGAATACTACAAACGATGTCCAGGCCCAATCAGTATAGAAGATGTAGTCCCCTGCGTTGATTGTTAGCAAAGTTGAGTTGACTGCGACTACTACTATGAATAAGTAGTGAGTACATCGTCTAAGCCAGACCATGAAAATATTTCTGGTGGTTAGTATATAAAAATTTGGTAAATTCACGAGATCGTGCACACGTAAACGTGACTAGAAAGATAAAAAGGAAAAAGTCCTATAGGACTGAGTTGATTATTTACCTACGAACATAACGATTGCGATTGTACCGACAGTAACTCCGCCTAATACTCCGCCAACTATACCGTTACTTTTCTTAGTTGTTCCTTCTTCCATAACTTTGACACAGAAGAGGTAACCAATTGCTTCTATAATGGTCAGGACGATAAATGCATAATGTCCGCTTGGTGTTGGATATGCCCAAGGATATACAAAATATCCTGCTGCAGTACCACCAAATGTTGATAGCCATGCTGCAATAAATGATGCAGTGATCATTCCAGTCATGTTTTCTACACGACGGCCAATCATTTTCTCGACGTCAGCAGAGCCTGCTCCGCCGCCGCCACCTGAACCAAATCCTTTTGGAAGTGTCATATAGAATTACCAGTCGACAGAATCTATTAAAGTCTTTCCTAGATTCAGAGGATAAACCGATCTACCACTAAGTAGAGAATAAAAAAAACAAAGTACGAATTTGTACTTGATTATGGTATGGATCTGCTGTACAATTTACCCTCAAGGGCCATTTTGTACATTTCTGCAACATATGGGTTTTCACCAGGTGTTTCTGCACCTAATTCGACGAGTCTTGCATAGACCCTAACTACGTAAGCTAGAGCGCCCATGAAGGCTACGACGACACCCATGTTAAACATCCAATGGTTTGGAACTGCGAAGATTTCTTCGACGAACCAAAAGTGCCACATCTCGTTAACACCAATAGTAAACATGGTTGCTAGATAACCTAAGATTGTCATCTTTAGACCTGTGTTCATAGAGTTGTTTGGTCCTCTCAATACTGGGACTTTTCTATCATAGATAGCTGCAAATCCCCAACCGAGTGGTAGTGCTACAAAGTGAGAGTATAACCACCAGTGTGCTGGAGTGAATGCTGAATCTCTAATAGAAGTCTGATGGAGTGAACCATCGACAAAGTTGTCGACTTCTACGGATGCGGCTGTTGATCCCATAGCGATGACTACTAACCAGATTTTTTTCAATCTCTGGATTTCGACTTCTTTTGGGAGTAATGCCGGCATTTGTGCCATAGATACTATACGTGCTTTTTGGAATATAAGCCACGAGGTTTAAGATCCACTCATTTTTTTAAAAAAAATTGATTTTTCTTATTCAAATTTTATAAATTCTACATTAATTTGATGATAAAAGATGATTTTTCTATTGTTTTTTTTCATAGATTCAATGATTAACATTAATGATTAACATTGACCTGATTCATGAGGAAAATAGCGTGGATCGATTATTGTACTAAAACTTAAATTCCTCATTTCTGTCGTTTACAATTAAGGGATAACAATGGTAGATAGAAAAGTTATGGCATTTGCACTTGCAGCCGTTTTCGTAGTAGGAGTCTTTGGACCTAATGTAGCAACAATGATTCAAACTGCTGAAGGACACGGTGTACAAGCACAATTGCAAAGTCGTTTCATTCGAATTGAGGATGAGACATTCAATAGACAATCCCTCCAAACCGGTGAAGTTTTGACTTTGAGCGGTGCATTCGTAAGTTTGATTGATTCAGACATGCGTGCATGGTCATCAATATTTTCAGAGTCAACTAACGCAGGTAACAGATGGGAGATTCTAGCAAGAGACCCACCAGGTAATGTCTTTGACATTCCAGGTAATGATGTTGTAGATTATGAAATCTCAGCTCGTGCTCTTGAACCAGGAGTTTATCACGTCCACACTCAATTGAACATTGAGCACGTCGGACCTGGACTTGGACCAGGACAGACAGTCGTTGTAGAAGGGGAACCTATTATGAAACCAATTCCATACACCAACATCGCATATCAATCAATTATCATTGCAGTTGGTTATGTAATCACATTTGCAACACGTCCTTGGCAAGTAATCTAAACTCACTCTTTTTTCCTTTTATTGAATTACAAATCTAAGCCCATACATAAAATCTCGTACACTTAACTTTTTACATAAATAATTAAGTATAGATTAATATTTAGTCATGATTAAAAATTACAATTTACTTTTATCTTCGAAAAACGTATACCGATTATGGTCCACATATTCAAAATTGATCATCTGAATATTCATGAAAGTTACTTCAAAGGTAAAGTCAAGTTTAGAGGAGATGATTATACAATTAACATACAAGATGAGAGAAGAGGTAAAGTTCTCAAACTTCCATTCAAATTAAAAAAGAAACAAAAAGTCTTAGTCAGATTTACAGGACCTAACAATCTAGCGGTAGAAGATATGCTGCCGTTTGAAGGAGAGTCTGAATGGGTAGAAGTGGACTCCACGCCAATTACATTTTTCATAGCAGACCATCAAGACCAATTCGATACTTTAGAAATAATCGACGATTTAGCAGAGGCTTAGAAAAGACTTTATTCCAAACTAGTTCAGTTTTGCTATGAATTGGCCAGGAATGGGAGACCCAACAAAGCGAAGAAAGACATTGAAATTTTTAGGAATGACGGCAATCATTGCAATCTCGGTAGGAGTAGGAAGTAGTCTAATTCAAGGTCAGATGAACCTGGATAATCCTCTCAAAGTTTGCATAAATGACAGAGATACACAATATGTAATCTCAGCTAAATTAGAATTGTATATCGATAAACAGAGAGCAGAGATTCCTGCAAATATTGGATTTGAAGATGGCTGTCAAAGATCGCTTTACACACTTACAGATGATGGAACGATTTATGCAGAATGGACAGAAGAATACCCATTTGAGATAGGTCATTTCCTATGGTCATGGGAGTTTCCTATGAGAGATATGGAACAAAGTAAATCAAAGATCATAGTCAACGGTAAAGAATCACCTCGTTTCATCAATGAATTATTACAAGATGGATTTACGTACAGAGCAGAATTTACTTCAAAAGATTACGATACATCAAAGGATGCAGATTTCATGCCTCCAGACCTTTAGAAAAGAGACTTAGCCAATTCAGACTTAAAAAATTTCCAATAGTTGTGACACATTCGATAGCAATTCAACTTGTAGTTTGAATGAACAGTTAGTTATTGTCAAACCAGTAAAAAATTTGGAGATGAGTGCGTTGAGAGCATTGGCTCTGTTTCAAATATTTAAAGTATCCACTAGAGACGTATAAAATAGAAAAGAAAGAGATTGAAATTACCAGTATTTTCCGTTATCAGGAATTAAACCGATGCCCTCATTCTCAAAGTGTTTGTCAAGTTCATCAACCCATCTTTCACGATTATCTTTGTATCCCCATCCGTGAATACGTACCCAGTACGCAATCAGTGCGAGTAGGAATATTGTGAACATGATTGTTCCAAAGATGTATACCATAACATCGAAGAATAGTGGGTCATAGTTAGGACCGAGTTGTCCGGTCAGACTAGACAATATACTCAAGATTGTTCCGAATACAGGAATCATCAATATTTTGAATTCAGAGGTCGATATAAAGATTTTTTTTGATTATGATAAGCCGAGATCAGCCAATGCTGTGGTTTAGGAATAAAATAAGAAGTAAGGAAGGAGATTATCCTGTTCCTGGTTTGGCATATTTTCCGGATCTTCCTCTTATGAAGAAGGCACCAGCAATACCACCAAAGATTGCGGCTGCAATGGCAGATGCACCTAGTACACCGTTAGCATCCATGTATGGAGTGCCAGATCCTGCACCTGGATTATCTGCTGCATAGTCAACTTTTCTCTTTGCGAGTTCTAAGGTAGCCTCTAAAGACATTGATGGATGTCCACCGTCTTGACCACCGTCTCCACCACTACCCATGTATTGAGCAAATGCTGGACCAGCCAACATTAAAGGCAGTGAGAAAACACCTGCTAGAAGTACGCCTAATACTATTGATTTGTTCATTTGTATCTGCAATTGCTGACTATCGTTATTATTTAACTTTTTTCAATAATTTAGCCAGATACATTTAATTTCGTACGTAATTTAGGCAAGAAAATGGGAAGACTACACACACATAATCATGGAAAGTCACATTCAATCAGACCTATCGATCCAAAAAAACCAGAATGGGTCAAACAAAGTAATGAAGAGATTGAAGCATTAATTATCAAATATGCAAAAGAAGGAATGACTTCCAGTCAAATTGGATTAAAGTTAAGAGATCAACATGCAATTCCATTGGTTAAACCAATCATTAACAAAAGCATCACAGACGTATTAAAAGAAAACAAGTTGATGCCAGAAATTCCAGAAGATTTGAACAATATTGTGATGAAAGCAGTAAATCTACAAAAACATCTAAAAGAAAATAAATCAGATAATAGAAATACCAGAGCCTTAGAATTGGTTGAGGCAAAAGTTCACAGATTATCAACTCATTACAAAAAAAATGGTGACATAGATCAAAAATGGAAATATAAGTCTGTAGTAGCACAACTAGAGTAATGGGGAAAGTTTTAGAAGAATCATTATCTAATTTTTCAGATCGTATTTCAGATGCGGTTAAAGCAAAAAAGAATATTCTTGTTACAACTCACATAGATTGTGATGGAATAACATCTGGCTCCATAATTTCAAAAGCGCTAATCAGACATGGAGCAAAATGTACAGTTAGAACAACTAATGAATTTAGTGAAAATCTAGTAGACAAAATGCAGAAAGAAACTAGAGATTTGCATGTAATTACCGACTTGGGAGGAGGTTTTGGAAAATTACTTGATGAAAAATTATCAGATAATTGGCTCATGTTAGATCATCATGAGATTTCAGAAGATGAGAAGGATAATGAACGGGTGATAAACGCATGGAAGTTTGGAATGGATGGAGGAGTCGAAATTTGTGCCGGAGGAATGGCATATCTAGCAGCAAATGCAATAAATAATGAAAACGAAGATTTGTCTAGAGTCGCAGTAGTATCAGCGCTAGGAGATAGACAAGATCAAGGTGAAAGAAAAGCATTCACCGGAAAAAATCTAGAGATTGTAGAAACCGCAAAAAAATTAGGATTGGTAAATGTCGATTTAGATTTGCTATTAGTAGGTAGAGAAACAAGGCCACTGCCAGATGCAATTGCATTTACATCTCAGCCATTTATTGAAGGATTGACGTGGAATCGAGATGCATGTATTGCAATGTTAACAAATGCAAAAATTCAGCTCAAGGATGGAGCAAGATGGAGAGTTCCAGCAGATTTAACGCAAGATGAAAAACAAAGTATTATCGAATCAATAAGTAAATTTGTTCAAGGAGAAAATGCTACTCAGGTAATGGAAGAGCTGATTGGATATACATACACATTCCCAAATGAAGAAAAAAGGAGTTTTTTGAGAGATGGAAGAGAGTTCTCCACCATGTTGAATTCCTGTGGTCGTATCAACAAATCAGGAGTTGGAATTGCAATTTGTATGGGAGATAGAAATACAATGTTACAAGAAGGTGAGAAGATTTTGTCAGAATATAGAAGTATGATTAGAGATTACATGAACGTATTGTCAAATGAGAGATGGAGAACTAATAATATGGAAGATTGTGTTATGGTAAATGCAGAAGGATTAGTTCCAGAAACAATGACAGGCACTATTTCATCATTAATTGCAGGATCTCCAAAAAATTCAGGAAAAATAGTAATTTTAAGAACAGATGGATCAGAGGGTACGATCAAATTTTCCTCACGTAAATCTGCAAGTTGTAAAAATTCCATAAATCTCAGTCAACTTATGAGAGGAGGTGCAGAACAATTTAACGGAATTGGTGGAGGCCACGAAGCTGCTGCAGGAGCAAAAATAACTAAAGACAAATTAGATGGATTTTTAGATTATCTTGAAAGCAATGTTACCAAAATGCCAGATAGAAATAGTAATCAATGATATTTCTAAAGAGAAGGCCAAAGTTATTGAAAAGGCATTAGAGCCAGATAATGTTGATTTTCCTCAAGGATTAAGTTTAACAATTAATGAAAAGAAAAATCAACTTGTGTTTTATTTTTCAAATGAAGGAGATTTACGAAAATTAATTTCTACAATTGACGAAGTACTAGAACACGTAAATCTTTCTATGGAGGTAATAAAATAATGTTAGACCCAAAAATAATCAGAGATGAACCTGATCGAATTAAGCAGATGTTAAAAGATAGAGCAGTGAAATTCGATTTTGAAAAGATGTTAGAATTGAATAAAATACGAAAAGAAATGATGATGGAATCAGATGAATTAAGACAGAAAAGAAATCAAATGTCAGTTAAAATTGGAAGTGAGAAAAAAGCAGGAAATGATGCATCAGAATTATTGAAAGAAATGGGAGAAATATCAAAGAGATTAGATGAGTTAGAGAATTCACGGAAAACAGTGGATGACGACTATCATAATTTGTCTTTTTCAATACCAAATTTGATACATGATTCAGTTCCAAAAGGATCAGATGAAACTTTTAACAAACAAGTTAGAACATGGGGAGAAATCCCAAAATTTGATTTTAAAGTAAAAGATCACATAGATTTAGGATTAGAATTAGATATTGTAGATTTAGAGAGAGCATCAAAAACAGCTGGAGCCAGATTTTATTATTTGAAAGATGGATTAGTGAAATTGGGACAATCACTAACTGCATTCGCATTAGATTTTGTTTCAGGTAAAAATTATAATTTAATTCAACCCCCATACATGATAAACAGACAATCCATGGAAGGAGCAGTCATAGCAGATGATTTTGAAGATGTAATCTACAAAGTAGAAGATGAGGATTTATTTTTAATTGGCACATCAGAGCATGCAATTGCTTCTATGTATTATGATGAGATTTTAGAAGGCTCTAAGATTCCACTAAGATATGCATCAATTAGTCCATGTTTTAGAAAAGAGGCAGGTGCACATGGAAAAGATCAGAAAGGGATTTTCAGAGTTCACCAATTTGAAAAGATTGAGCAATTCATTTTCTGCAGACCAGAAGAATCATGGGAAGAACATGAGAAAATGATAAAAAATACAGAAGAATTTTATCAAAAACTAGAGATCCCGTATAGACTGATGTTATTATCAAGTGGTGACATGGGCAAGGTTTCAGCAAAGACATATGATATCGAAGCATGGATGGCAGGGCAAAATGCGTATAGAGAGATCGTATCGTGTTCTAATTGCATTGATTATCAATCAAGAAGATTAAAGATAAGATTTAGAGATAAAAGTAATGAGGATACAAAGTACATACATACTTTGAATAGTACTTTGATAGCAATAGAAAGAACAATGGTTGCAATTTTAGAAAATAACCAAACTAAAGATGGACATGTAGAAATTCCAAAAGTTTTACAAAAATATTTTGGCGATAATATGATATAATCTAGAACAGTTTATATTCAGAAAATAGTCGTTCAAGATAATTGGCCAGAAAAGCTCGTAAGATTAAGGATAAGTGGAAAGAAAAGAAATGGGTAAATGTTATAGCTCCAGATTCATTTAACAATGTCAATATCGGATATGTTCCAATTACAGATGATGAAAATGCCAAAGGTAGAATATTAGAAGTTACATTATGGGATATACTCAAAGGTGATCCTTCACAACATCAATATAAAATAATTTTTCAAATTGACGAGGTCAATGATACTAAGGCAAAAACAGTTTTCAAGAGATATGAGTATTCAAAAGAATTTCTAAGGAGTTTGATTCGTAAAGGTTCTTCTAAAGTCAATTTCAACATTGACATTGAAACAAAAGACAAGTATGTTTTTAGAATCAAGATGATTGCTCTAACACACAGACAATTAAACACATCAAGACAGCGTCAATTACGCCTAATTGCAAAAGATGTGATAGAGAAAACAGTACCAACTATGGATATTGATGGATTCGTTCAAGCGACATGTTATGGTAAAATAAATTCGGACATTATGGCTGCTGCAAAAAAAGTGATAAAACTAAGACATGTAGGATTAGAGAAGGTTAAACTAATCAAGACAGCATCAGCACAAACAGTCTTGCTTGAAGCAAAAACTAAAAAACCAAAAGCAGACTAAACTGATGGTTTAGAGATGCAATTAGAAGTAAAAATTAATTTAATTCTTCATGCCACAGAAGATGAGAATAAGGTTTTAGAAAAATTAGAAGAAAATTTTGGTATAGAACAAAAAGATTTTCAAATTGAACAAATTCCAGGTCATTTTAACAACCCTATATTATTAATTTCATCACAATTGAAAAGAAAATCTGCTCATAATTTTGTTAGTTTGTTTTTCTCAAAAATGAAAAAAGATGAATTTCAGGAGATTTTCGATGATGTTGAAAATTTTGTAACATCTTCAGGTCTTAGTTTACGTATAAGTAAACAAAAGCTAGTTTCAGGAATTTTAACAATATCAAAAGAAGATACAATCAAAATTAACATCAGTACCCCCGTTTATGTTAAAAATGAGAAAAAGAAAATTTATCAAGAATTAATGAAAATGTGATCCATAGATCATTTAATAATATTTACAAGCAATTCAAGAAGGGAATGAGGAAATAAAAGCCGCTCCAGTCTGAGCGCCAAGCGCTGATGACGCCGCGACGAACCGACCCAATTATGCTATTATGATGTTTTAAATATTCATGATATAGACAATGTTTTGTTGGAAACAGATTATGATGTAATTGTTGCAGGTGGAGGATTAACAGGAACAATTGCTGCACAAGCAATTTCATATTATTCAAAACAAAATTTGAGAATTCTTTCAGTAGATAGAAATCCAGAAACATTACCAGGTAGAAAAGGCGGAGCAGGTTGGACATGCGGAGATGCATGTTCAAAAGAAGCAGTAGACTTCATGACTGAGAGAATCAAGGTTCCTTGGACACGACCAGAAATTGAACATGATGTAAAAGGAGTCATGGCATTTTCACCAGATAATGAGACAGCCATTCCATTTGATGGAGCAGGATATATGCTAAATAGACAAAAACTTCCAGAAATTCAAAATGCAAGAACGAGAAAAATGGGAGTTGAATTTGAGTTTGAAGTTTCTCTTTCAGGATTAATCTATGACGGACAACAAGTTGTGGGCATACAAGGAACAGATAACAAAACAAAACAACCATACAAAAAAACTGCAAAATTAGTAGTTGATGCAATGGGAATTACATCGAAATTAAGAAATGGATTACAAAATTCTACAAAAGTTGAGAGAGAGATAGACAGAACAGATGTAGAAACCACTGGAAGACACATCATGTATTTTGAACCAGGCAAAGAAGATTTAACACAATTTGATCCAGATTATTGTATAATTCATTTAGACCAAGACATTGCACCTGGAGGATATGGATGGGTTTTTCCAAAAGCTGACAACAAAGTTAACATAGGATTAGGTGTTGAAAAAACACACTTAGATAAACGAAACAACAGACTAGGAAAAAAAGACAATGTTGGTTCATTGATGAAAGAGTATCTAGAAAGAAATCCAGTTCTTGCAAATCCAAAACTTTCAGAAGATGAAATGGATCAACATAACAATTCAGGAATTTCTTCAGTTTCAGTACGAAGACAAAATGATTGTATGGTTTCAGGAGGATACATGTTAGTTGGAGATTCAGCATGGATGCCTAAACCAATAGATGCAGGAGGAATTGGACCAGCACTTATTGCAGGAACAATTATTGGAAATAATGTTACACAGTCAATTGAAGCTAATGATGTTTCAGAAGCAAGTTTGTGGCAATACAATATTGATTTCATTAAAGAGTATGGTTACAAAACAGCTGGTTTAGAATTATTCAGAAGATTAGTACAAACAATGACAAATGAACAAATTAGTTACGGAATGAAACATTTCCTAGGTAACTTAGATGTTGAATCAATAAGTAAAGGAGAACATCCAGACTTTTCAGGTCTTGGTAAGCTAGGAATGATAATTAGAGGAGCAATGAATAAAACAGTTGCAAGTGGTCTCAAGTATACATCAGGTCAAAATCAATGGCTTGTTGAACATTACAATAACTATCCAAAAGATCCATCCGGATTTGATGATTGGAATAAAAAGTTACATAAAACATTAGATGAATCATTTGCTAAGATAGCATCATTCGCAGAATAGATCTAGTCTTAAATAAAGTACAAGATCAAACAATTATACTTTGATGGAAGATAGTACTCCAGAATATTTAGACTGGAGTAATGCATTTGAGATTTTGGAGAAAGCCCATGAGCAAGGAATTTTTGTACTTGTAATAGGTCCAAAAGGTACAGGTAAAACAACTCTAGTTAGAGAATTTGCAAAAAAACAATCAATGAAACTAGAATCAATTAATTTTAGTTTGAGAACTAGAGAAAGTCATCTTGTAGGTTCAAAGAGTCTTTCAGAAGGAAATATCGAATTTAATGAAGGAATTTTGATAAAATCAATGAAAGAAGGAGACATGCTATATCTAGACGAGATTAATGCAGCTGAGCCTGATGTCTTATTAAGATTAGATGAAGCATTGGATGACAGAAGACAAGTAGTTTTGAAAGAATCTGGTGGAGAGGTTGTAACAGCAAACAAATCATGGTTTGTGATAGCAACAATTAATCCATTAAACCATGTCGGAACAAAAGAATTACCGCCACAACTATTGAGTAGATTTCCTATCAGATTAAGAATGGACTATCCACCTGAAGAAAAAGAACTTGAAATTGTGAAAAAACATGTTCCGGAAGCAGATGATGAAGCATTACAAAGAGGAATTAAACTTGCAAACACACTGAGGCAAGCAGCATCAGTTGAAGAATTATACTATTCACCATCACTTAGAGAAACTATAGCATATGCAAAGTTGATTGATGGAGATATGTCACCAAAGAAAGCAGCTGAAATAGTTTTTGGAAATGTCTATGCACAATGGGGAAATATTGAATTACAGAAAGTTAATGACATTATTACATCCATGTATGAGAGCTAATGTCATCAGTTGCACTAAGAAATGATACATTAATTGAAATTTCTACATTTTTAATAAGACGATGGTCTGAAAATGACAAAATCATTGTGACAATGTCACCAAAGAAAGTCAATGAAACTAGAATTAAAGAAAACAAAGTGATTCTTACCCCAGTAATAGATTACAATGGAGATGAGTTTTCTAAATATAGACAATTTAGAACTGCTGCATGGTATGAAAGTATGAAGATAAAAAATTGTGAAAAAATTTTATCTAATGATCATGCGTTTGGATTTTTATTAAATTCAATTGAAAGACGTAGAATCGAATTAGTTGGAAGAAAAGTTTGGCAAGGAATGGATGAAGAATTAATTTTTAATTATGCTTGGCAGTGGACTTACAGACCATCTTTAGGTGATCTTTTAGGAAAATCAAAAATTGTTGAAGGATTTTACCAATATTTTTTGTTTGGCGATGTAAAAGGAGAAATGCAACCAAGTCACTTCGACCGCATAGTAAAAGCCTCAGAATTTGCAAAGGAAATTCTAGAAGATGCATTAAAAAATGATTACGGAACAGAGTGGATAGAAAAACATATTCCAAAAATTTTAACCATATTAGATATTGATCCATTGATTACAATTCCACTATCAGTACCAATGAAAGGACCTGGAATGATGGTTACACCACAAGATTTTGAAAAAGCGGTACAAAAAATTACAAAAAATCTTGAATCGGAATTAGGAAAAATAGATCCAAACAGAGCTATGGCAGGATTAGAAATTGCTAAAGAATTTGATTTAATTAAAGACGAGACTAAGAAGAATGAAAATAAAGGATTGATGCCCGAAACTATTGGAATTCAAATACCAAATCCAACAAATGTCGATGAAACAAAAATTTATGATCAAGATTTGATAAGTAATTTAAAAAATAGATTCCGTGAATGGAAAACAGGATGGAAAGAAGAGCATGTCGATTCAGGTGAAGAATTTGATGAAGAAACGTATCTTGAAGGATTTCATAAACCATTCATCACAGATGTTAAAAAATCAATAAAATCAAGAATTGTAATTTTACTGGATCATTCTTCAAGTATGTCCGAACAACAAATAGAGTACAAAAAAGCAACAATTGGATTATGTGAGGTATTGGCCTTTCTAAAGGTAAATTTTTCAGTATATGCATTCAATACAGTGGATAGACAGGTAGTTTGCTGGTTGATAAAACCCGCAGAAATGAAATGGAATAATTCAGCAGCCAAAAGATTAGCACAAATTTCTGCCAACGGAGGAACACCTCTAGCAGAAGTATATGATAGAATGCTTCCAGTTTTAACATCAAAAAAACCAGATATTTTCCTGACATTATCTGATGGAGAACCAGCAGATCCAAATGCTGCCAAATTAATACTAAAGTCATACAAAACATTAGGAATTAAAATGACTGCAATTGGGGTAGGTAGAGACACATTTAGTGCAACATCAATTGCAAATAATTTGAAATATCTAGGTTATGATAAAGTCTTAGCAGTGAGTAGGTTACCAGATATTCCTAATAGAGTATTAAGCATATTGTCAGATAACTAATGCAAAAAAATTGTGCTGAATGTGGAGATGGTTTTTCATGTGACAATGACATTACATGCTGGTGTGCAGATTTTCCAAAATTATCTAAAAATGAGATTGATGATCGAGACTGTCTTTGTAGAACTTGTCTATTAGTCAAATACCGAAAAAAGATTTTGGGTGTATAACATGAACTTAAGACCGGAAACGTTAGTACTCCGGTGACAGTTCACAGGTGATGAACCTTCGGACAATCTTAACTATACAGTTTCATGTTGATAATGATATTTAACTAGTGCTACATTTCCAAAATAGTGCTAACAATTTAGATTTTTTATACCAAACATGTTTTAAACAAGAAATTTCATCAAGAGGTATGCATTTTGAAGATTCGAGAATTCCAGATGTTAACAAGCCACTCATCATAGCAGCAATGCAAGATATGGGAAATGTTGGAAGCATAGTTGTAAATCACATCAACAAAAGTTTAGGCACAGCATCATTTCGACATGCAACATCATCTAGACCACCATATGTATACGATAAAGGAGGATACATCGAGATTCCTGAAGAGAAATGGGAATATCGATTCAGTAAAGACATAATTGTATTTGGTGGAGGCAGAGGTCAGCCTCAAGAAAATGAAGAGCTAAATGAATTATGTCAAGATGTCATCAACGTTGCAAAAAGATATGATGCAAAATTCATCTATACTGTAGGAGGTTATCATACATCAAGATCTTTTGGAAAAAGCCCTACAACATACGTTACAACTACATCACAAGACATATTGAAATTAGTTAGAAAGTTAGGAATAGAAACTACTCCAACTGAATCAGTGATTACAGGTTTTAACGGATTGATTCTAGGTTACGCAAAATTAAATGGGATTAATGGTATTGGACTCTACGGAGAATTATTAGAACCTAGAATTCCTCAATATAGAGCAGCAAGAACAATTATAGAAACATTAGAAAAATTAACCTATCAAAAACTTGGAGATACGAAGGAATTATCGGTCAAGGCTGAAGCGGTTGAATCAAGATTTAGTTCTGAAGATGATATACCAAAAAGATAGAATAAATTTATACAAATATCAATTACATCAACCTTTTATTCGGTGAAACACATAGTATGGTATGGAAGAACACTCATGTCCCTATTGTGAATCAAAGTTCAAGGATAAAGAAGAACTATCTACTCACATAGATAAGTTACATATCGGTCCGGGTCTACTCGAGGGCGATTCAAGAAAATTCTAGATATAGTTAGTTTTTAATTGAATAAAGTCCATACAATATCATGTTGTTATGGGTAGCAGGAGCAGCAATTGGAATTTTAACCGCATTCATACTAATTTTCAAATATACAAAAACGGGGAAAAATGATATGATCGGATATTCAGCAAAGTGTAACAAATGTGGTACAGTGACAAATGGAAATAAATGTCCTAAATGTACAACAGATACTAAGGACTGGCGATAATTATGATGGCAAAACCAAATTCCGACATGGAAGGAACAATTTGTAAGAATTGTGAACGACCAATTAATGATCATCTACCTGAAGAAATCGAAGAATGTTTTAGGATTTTGGAGCTTAAAAAACTCAAAGATGGCGATTTAACTTAATCGATAGCATCAAAAATATTTCTACCAGTTTCATGAAAATATCTATGCTCGATTTCTTTTAATTTTTTATTTACATCATGCTTTTTTGATTTGATTTTTAACAAAGTATAATCAGAGATTAATTTCCGTAATTCAGATTTTTTCAATTTAGACGAGTTATTCTTGTATAAATAATATTAAAGCATATCAACAGTATGTTAAAAGAAATTTTTCTAGTATTACTTTTAGTTCCAATAACACAATTTGGGTTTGCAGAAGAAATTCCAGATTATAACAAGCCATATGCACCAATTTTCTTTAACAAACCAATTTACAGCTGGACTGAAAAAGTAGAGATTACAATAATCGCTCCAAGTTGGAACACTGGAATGAATCTAATCGACAGTATCGGAGGAGATCCAAATTATTCAGTAAATGTATACACGAATGTTCATCAATTAAAACAATACAAATTATACGAAACAGATCCTTCAAGTGGAATTTTTACTGGAGAGATTATCCTGACAGGATTTCTTCACGATGTCAATGGAGATGGAAAAAATGATACAAATCCGAGAACAGTAGGTGAAGGCCCAAATGGAGGATATTTGCAAAATGAGGAAGATTCAGGAATTACAGTTTCATTTGAATTTGCTGATGGAGTTGTTTTATCAGAATCTGCAAAAATAGAATGGAATGTAGGGGATTTACGAATAGTTGATGTGACAGAAGAATCTGCAAAAATAAAATTATTTGAAAGAGATATGAACCTAAACCCAGAGAGTATTGATACAGTAAATATTGAAGTATTTTCTGAAAATGATAGTGCGGGAATAAAATTAGAAATTGCCGAAACTACAGAAGATTCAGGAATTTTTGAAGGAATAATAACAATTACAAAAGATGATCAATCAAGTGGTAATCGGCTTTATGCACTACCAGATTCAGAAATTACTGCAAAATATACCGATAGAACATTACCAAAACCATACAATACTAATGATGATTTAGATATTTTTGCACAAGAAAATGTCATTTCAAACATACCTACATCTGAGAGATTAAGTATGAATGAATTAGAAATATTATCACAAAATGGAGAATTAATTGAAAGATTAGAGATAGGACAAACTGGCATGTTATTTTCCAAAGTTAAGAATGCAATTGATTTTTCTCAAGAATTTACTTACATTGTACAAATCAAAAATGAAGATAATAATGTAATATCATTATCATGGGTAACAGGTGAAACAATGCCATCACAGGAGCTCGGCATGTCAGTTTCATGGATGCCGCAGGAACCAGGTAAATATTCAATTGAAAGATTCGTATGGAATTCTATTCAAGGAGCAATTCCATTAACTAATACAATTTCTACAGATATTTTAATTCAGTAGTTTTTAATCAGAAGTAATTTCACAATACTTGTTTGTTCCTTCAAAGAACTTTACAGAGTGCAATGGAATTTTATCTTTTAAATTTTCAAATATCCATTCTGCAATATTTTCAGATGTTGGAAAATCAAATAATTCATTAAGATTTCTATGATCAAGTTGTTCAATTGTTGCCCAACAGAGTTTTTTCATTTTATCAAACTCAATTACCATATTTTCTTCGTATGAACCACCTTTTTTTACATCACCTTGAACTTCGACTATAATTCTAGATGTATGACCATGCGGTTTACCACATTTTGGGTGACCTCTAAGTGTATGAGCAAAGTCAATCTCAAATGATACGCCTAAACGTGTTTTCATACATTTGCAAAGATTATTGATAATTAATACCTAAAGAAATTAGTCAGAATAGTCAACGGTTTGTTGTATATTTTTTGTATCATCGTCAATTGGAGAAATTACTCCATTTTCGATATTAACAAACCAAGTATAGACCAATTGTTGATTATCTTCAGCGTCAAACGTGAAAATTACTTGATGAGTGAATTCATCATCTGCTTCTAGAAACGATGGAATAGAATCTACAAAAAATTTTGCGCGTGTATTTTCATCATCAAATATTTTCTGACCTTCATGTTTTTCATTGATTTTTTCTTCGATGACTTCTATAACCTTGATTCCAGAATTATTTGGTCCAGAATAAAACTTTACCATATCTACAGCAATTCTATCATTACCTTCAAACGAATCATCAAGTATTGAATTAAGATCTTTTTCAATAATTGCAGGATATACAAATAAGAGAAATAATCCAATCAATCCAAGATAGATTGGAGCTCTCTTCTTAAGAAATGCTCCAAAACTTTTGGGATCTTGTGGTTTTTTGTAACTAGGATCTTTTTTACCCAATGTTTTTCAAAAGTTTGCTATGATTAAAAGTCTTAGTGACTCTCAGGAAGAACAGAAGAGTGGTGAGATAAAATTTTCCAACCATCATCAGTTTTTGTGAAAACAAAAGAGAATCTTGCATTTACAGTTTTTCCATCTACAATGAAATTATAGAGACCCGAATTTACCACCATTGTTTCAGTTTCATGCTTGTGCTGTGTAACAATTTCAACATCAACTTTGGCTTTGAATAAATTTTCAAAGTAATCTAAAATAAGATCATGTCCTTTTCTTTCGATATCAGAAAATGTTCCAAGTAATAATCCATCATCTTGATATAATGATACTACTTGTTTAGGATCATTAGTTCTAATTTTATCAACCCACGTTTCTAACATGATTTTATAGAAAATTCTCGCTTAATATTTTTTAGGATTTATCAGAACCACGTTTTTTTGCAACTTGCATATACAAGTCAACAGTTCCACTTCCGATTGGAATTTGACTTCCAACTATGACATTTTCTGTGATTCCTCTAAGTTGTTCTGTTTCACCGGTTCTTGCTGCACCTGCAATTGTTGGCACAGTAATTTCGAAGGCAGCACGTGCTAATACACTATCTTTTGTACCTGCAATTCCATGACGTCCAATTTGTTGCATGTAACCGCGATGACACATTAGATCAGATACCAACATAAGATATCTCTGGTCAACTTCTAGACCCTGATCTTCTAATGTATTACTTAATTCATTAATCAAAGCATTTCTTGCAGCCTCAATTCCAAGTGTTTCTGCAATTTCAGAGACATTATTTGTTCTAACATTATTTTTATCTAGTCCTTCAACGTCTAAGACCTTAGCAAGATTAGAGCCGGTGGTTTGTATGACATATTCATCATTTTGTTTAACAATTGTAACACGTGCAATATCAGGAACACCTTTCACGGTTGTTTTTAGAACTTTGTTTCGTACTACAATAACAGCAGGTGCATCAGCCTCTTCATCAACTAAATTTAGAACAACGGAATTAATTCCATTATCTTCCATTTTGAATTTTTTGTTAGATTCTAATGCTGCTTTAACATCATCTAGAGTACAACCACGGTCAGATAATTTTCTTTCATTCATATTTAATGTAATTTTTGTTTTGTAATCAGTATCAGCATCAAGAATGAGATCATTGACGGTAGTTTGTAAAATATTTCTAGCAACTTCAACTGTTTTTGTTTGATCTGTTTTGGCATCACCAGTTAAGTAAATATCCATTGTTGGAGTAACAGGTTTCTTTCTTGCATCTACTAATTCAATTAATCTTGGAAGACCTAAGGTGACGTTTCTTTCTGCAATTCCTGCAAAGTGAAATGTTCTTAAAGTCATCTGAGTTCCAGGTTCACCAATTGATTGTGCAGTGACAATACCTACAGCTTGACCAGGTTCTGCTTTTGCATTATTGTATAATGATAATCCTTTTTTGGCGACTTTTTCAACACCTGCTTTACTTAATTTTGAAGTTTCTAATGATTTACTTACTGCACTTGATAAACGAGGGTTGAATGCACTAGAGTATTTTTTGATAATTGGTGCAATTTCATCTTTAGTTGCAGCCTTACCAGAGTCTACAATACTTTCAGATTCAATTAATCTATCAACGTTAAATGCTTCACCATGATCACTTTTTGCTACATCAATTCCATCTTCACCGTACAAAAATTGGATGATATGTCCATGTGGATCTCTTACAGTTCCATCATATTCTAGTTTAATGTGTTCTAATGCATTGATGAGTCTTCTTTGCATGTATCCACTTTGTTGTGTTCTTACAGCAGTATCTACAAGACCTTCTCTACCACCCATAGCATGGAAGAAGAATTCTAGAGTAGATAGACCGTCACGATAATTTGATTTTACAAATCCATGTGCGTCAGGATCATTTTCGTGTTCTTCAAAATGAGTTAGAACTCTGTTATTGTAACCCTTGTTAAGACGATTTCCTCTTCTTGCCTGTTGACCCAAGGCACCTGCCATTTGTCCAACATTCAATGATGAACCTCTAGCACCAGTTGTTGCCATGATTTTACCAGCATTGTTATCATCTAATGAGAGATTTGCAGCAGTGGCAGCTCTATCTCTTAGTTTACCTAAATTATTCACAATATATGCTTCAAGTGTTTCTTGCGTAGTCATTCCTCTAGTTGCCTTCAGTGTTCCTTTCTTTTCTTGACTGATCAAATCGAGAACTTCATTATATGTTTGATTGATGTCAGAACTAATTCCTTCACGATCTTTTTCTGGTACTTCCAAGTCACCATATCCATAACTAAATCCATAGTGAGTGATGAATTGTTTGATAACAATTAATTCAGAATTTAAGAAAATTTTTGCTTTTTCGTTGCCGTAATCTTTAGCAATTCTATGCAGTACACTTTCTGGTTCTTCAGCTCCAATTGATGATTTATCGATTACACCACTGATTAGTTGACCATTTTTAATTACAACATCTTTTTCTTTTCCTTTAGTACCTTTAGACCATTTTGATGTCATCACGTAATTGAAGTCTTCAGGAAGGAATATTGAGAATAATTGTTTGCCAGTGTAAAGATTTTCTTTCTTGTTTTCAGGTTCTGGTAATTGGCCAGTATAACCACCCAACATAGCAAGATTTGCAAATTCTTGACTAGATAGAGTTGTTCCATCTTTTGTTAGAAGATACGCTCCAGTGATAAAGTCACGAAGACCACCAATAATTGGACCGCCAAATCTTGGAGAAATTAATTGGTCTTGAACTCTCATTAGTAAAATTGCTTCAGAACGTGCCTCTTCACTTTGAGGTACATGAAGATTCATTTCATCACCATCAAAGTCTGCATTGTATGGAGGACAAACAGATGGATGTAATCTGAAAGTTTTTCCAGGCAATACATGAACATAATGAGCCATTATAGACATTTGGTGAAGTGATGGTTGTCTGTTAAATAATACAATATCACCATCCATCAAATGTCTTTCAACTAAAAATCCAATTTCTAAAGATTCTGCAATTAAGGAACGATCTTCAACAAAATCTAGTCTTATTTTTACACCGTCAGGACGAGTAATGTAGTTAACACCAGGAAAAGTCGATGGACCATTAATTACTAATTTTTTTAATTTTTCAATATTCCAATCAGTTACAATTTCAGGAATGGTTAATTTTTTTGCTACAGTTTCAGGTACACCAACTTCTGATAAATCTAGATTAGGATCTGGAGAAATGACAGTTCTACTTGAAAAATCAACACGTTTTCCAGATAATGAGCCTCTAAATCTTCCTTCTTTTCCTTTTAATCTTTGAGTTAATGTTTTGAGTGGACGTCCAGAACGATGATGTGCTTGTGGTATTCCACTAACTTCATTATCAAAATAGGTTGTAACATGGTATTGTAACAAATCAACTAAATCTTGTACAATAAGTGGAGGAGTTCCAGCTTCTTTACTTTCTTTTAGTCTTTGATTTACACGAATGATATCAACTAATTTATGAGTAAGATCGTCTTCAGAACGAATTCCAGTTTCTAAAATAATTGATGGTCTAACAGTTACAGGTGGTACAGGTAATGCTTGTAAAATAAACCATTCTGGACGTGCAGTTTTAGGATCATATCCTAATAATGAAAGATCTCCATCAGGAATAATTGATAATCTTTCTCTTATTGTGATAGGTAATAATCTGTTCTCTCCAATTTCTGTTTTTTCAACAAAGGTTGTTGGTTTTGTAAAAATTAACTCATATTGTGACTTTCCACAATGAGGACAATCTTTTTGTTTTTTTGCCTTTTCTTGAATTTGATCTGGAATTCTTTTTTGAGACAAAACAGTGTAAGATGCTTGACGTTCTTTGATTTTAGAAAATTCTTTGATATCATCAGGCGACATCTTGATTCTTCCACAAGTACGGCATGTAGATTGTAATAATTTGTATATATTATCAACAAATGCAATATGTAAGACAGGTTCTGCTAATTCAATATGACCAAAATGTCCAGGACTTCTAGCAGCAGTATTACCATCAGTGAGACATTTTTGTCCAGGTTCTAAAACACCAAGTCTACCATCCATTAGACCGCCTTGTACAGCCATACCATCTTCATCATATGTTTCAGGTTGTGTAATTTCAACAACTGAATACTTTCTAATTTCTTGAGGAGACCAGACTGCGAATGTAATTCCTTCAATTGATTTTGTAGATGTAACAGACATTATACTCTCTCCTTTAGTTTCAATCTTGGCGCAATGTTAAGACTGAGAATTTCTTGTAAAAGTAATTTGAAAGCATATGCAACTGAAACAGAAGATATAGGTGCATTTTCACCACATTGTGCACATACAAATTTTCGTTTTCGTGCATCATGATAACCAGTTAATCCACATTTTTCACATAATAAAATATCAGTTTTATCAGATTCATCTAGCAATCTATCTTTTAGAAGCATTGATGCACCATAAGCAATTAAACAATCACGTTCCATTTCACCAAATCTTAAACCACCACCACGAGCACGACCTTCAGTTGGTTGTTTTGTAAGCATTTGAACTTGACCTCTTGCCCTAGCATGTATTTTATCAGAAACCATATGATGAAGTTTTTGATAATATACAACTCCAATAAATGTCTCAACTTCAAATGACTTACCAGTTCTACCGTCATACATTTTTTCTTTACCAGAATACTTGAAACCCTCTTTGTCAAGAATTTCTTTTACGACATCCATTTTTTCTCCAACAAATGCAGAACCATCAAATTGTTTTCCTCTAAGTGCTGCAGCTTTTCCACATACAGATTCCATCATCATTCCAACAGTCATTCTAGATGGGAATGCGTGTGGGTTAATCAAAACATCAGGTTGAGTTCCTTCTTCAGTATACGGAAGATCTTCTTGTTTTGCTAGAATTCCAAGTACACCTTTTTGTCCATGTCTTGATGCAAATTTATCACCAATTTCTGGAATTCTCATATCACGTACACGGATTTTGTACATTTTTCCGCCTTCATTAGATTGAGTCATTACAACAGTATCAACAACACCATGCTCCGAAGGTCTTACACCAACTGATGTATCACGTCTGTATGGACCACTTGTTTCAAATTCTTTATACTCTTCCATAAATCTTGGAGGACTAGTTTTACCGATTAAAATATCACCGCCTTGAACAGCAGATTCAGTTGCTACAATTCCATCATCTTCTAACATTCGATATGCCTTTTCACCTTTGTAACCTCTAACATTATCATCTGCATTTGGAACCTCAAAGTTATCTCTCATTCCACCAGGATATTGTTTAGCTTCAGTATCATAAATTCTAAAGAAGAAAGTTCTGAACAATCCCCTGTCTACAGATGATCGATTCAATACAATTGCATCTTCAATGTTATAACCATCAAATGGTAATACTGCAACAACACAATTTACTCCAGCAGGTCTTTCTTCCATTCCAAGTAAATTCATTGCACGAGTAGAAACAATTGGACCTTGAGGATATAACATCAGGTGTTGACGAACATATGTACTAGTATTCATCATAGGAGTTGAGAACCCAAGACTTTGTTTTGCCATTGCAGATTCGTAAGTATTTCTTGGAGATTGGTTATGTTCAGGGTAAGGAATAATTGATGCACCTGCGCCAAGAATTGCAGATGGAAAAATTTCCATATGTGTGAATTTTTTTGTATTTTTATCATCAAATGTTACATAACAATTTTCTTCTTCATTTGCATCTAGTAACTCAATAATACCCATTCTTACAAGATCATTCCAAGAAATTAACTTCTTAGATATTTTCTCAAGAATATCTTGTGAAAGTAGAGTTTTACCATCTTTAATAATTACAAGAGGTCTTAGTACACGACCAGCATTACAATTAACATACAGTCTTTGAGTTGCACCTTCTTCTTCTGGCTTATGTATGGATATTCCAACATGTGGATGAATCTTTGAACTTCTTCTAAAGTCACGCATTTGCTCTACTAAACCTTGTCCATCTTTATGGAATCCAATTAATTTACCATCAACAAATATTCTGGTGCCATCTTTCTTTACATCATTTGATGTTGATACCAAATCGGATACGCCGATATCAAATAATTTCTCAACAATTTCCTCTGATGGTACATTTTGAGAGATAATTGCAGATAATGCCAAATTCTTTACCAGTCCACAGTTTGAACCTTCAGGTGTTTCACTTGGACAAATTCTTCCAAAGTGTGTTGAGTGAAGATCTCTAGCTTCAAAGTTTGGTTGAGTTCTACTTAGAGGAGATTGTACACGTCTCAAATGACTGATAGTTGAAAGATAGTTAGTTCTGTCAAGTAATTGTGTAACTCCAACACGTCCTCTACCCCAATTTCCAGTGGCAATTGCATTGTTTAGTTTATCAGAAACAATTCCAGGTCTTATGGCTGCAGCAACTGCGTTAATTCCACGTTTTTGACCAGAGCGTTCTAATTGATATTTCATATCTCGAACTAGATTACGGAATGCGGTTCTAAACAAATCAGCAAGCATTTGACCTGCAAATTTAATGACTTTGTTTCCATAATGATCTTTGTCGTCTGGTTCAATCCATCCTAACTTTAATTCTAATAATTTACATGCAGCTTCGCCCATAAAGTGAGCCTTTTCTTTTCTATTTTCAGGATGTTTTCCTAAATGAGGTAATAGACCCCAATCAAGAAGTGTCTCAGCTCTTTTAATTTGGAATTCTTCCAACATTCCTGGTGCGATTCTTTTACTGATGTAAACAATTGCATCTTTTGAAGTTGGGACATCACCGGCTTTTTCAAATGAACCTTCTAAATGATCTTGTATTTCATCAACAAGTGATACTGCACCTGCAATATCTTTATCAGATTCTAAACCAAGTGCACGCATTAAAGTTACAACTGGAATATCAACAGGAGAACCAGGAATTTTTGCGACAATCATTCCATCGTCTTTCATAATTAGTTCTAATTTTGCACGATAACCAATGATGGAAGAGTAAACTTTAGCTTTGTGAACTATTTTCCCTCCAACTTTTTCTGCATCAACAATAATTTTATTGTAAGAAAGATCTTCTAAACCAACTACAACTCTTTCAGAACCATTAATGATAAAGTATCCGCCAGGATCACGTGGATCTTCTTGATGATCAATTAATTTTTGGTCAGTGAATGTATTTAGAATACATGCATGTGATTTTACCATAACTGGCATATCACCAATATGAACAAAACGTGTTTCAAGAGTTTTGCCATCTTCAACAACACTTGCTTCCATCATAATTGGTGCAACATATGAAATATTTCTCAATCTTGCTTCTGCAGGAGTTACATGAGTGATAGAACCATCTAATTCCATCATTCTTGGTTGTTGAAGTTTAATTTTTCCAAGTTGTATTTTGTAAGGATATTCTGCGTTTTCAATTTCAATTTGCCCTACTTCTTGAATTATACTTTGTAATCCATTATCTAAGAATTCATCAAATGAAGTAAGATGTTGTCGTGCAATTCCTTCTCTTCGAAGTATATCTTGAATGACTGGCCAACGTTGATTGTAATTTTCTGCCATTAAGTTTCCACCACGTATCGATAATAGGTACTTTCACCAGCAGTTCCACTTTTTCTTGTAATTCTTATCATGTCACCTGGTTTAACTCCAAGTCCAAGAATTGCAGGGTCTGTTACAAAGATTAATGGTAATTCTGTTGGCTTACAATTGAATTCGTCTAAAACTTTTTGGGCATCTTTTTTTGTCATGATTTCATGTTTTGGTACATAAACGTGATCTGGGACTAAAATTGGGATTTTCTTGGTTGCCATCTAATTCAATCCTCCACGCATAACATTAGTTATAGAAAAGAAAGATTGATACAAACTGAACAAATTCTCCATGAGCGCAATATATATTTAATTAGAAATTTTGGAAAAATTTCAAAAATTTTCTATTCTAATTGGTTTTTTTTACACAAACCGGTTAAATATGATCCAAAGATTCTAGAATTGTGAAATCAAAAGAGGTTTCGATTCTAGTAATTGCTAGTCTGATATTATTGCCATTTTTAGGCGGAGAATCAGTTGCTCAATCGAATCAAGTATTAACAATTACAACTGAAAAAGAATCTTATGCAGCTGGAGAGCCAGTGGAGATTTTAGGACTTGTGGATATTATACTTGAAGGAACTCCCGTAGTAATTCGAATTGTCAGCCCAATGGGAAATATGATTCATCCAGCACAAATAGATGTAGAAACTGATGGAAGTTTTTCTGAAACTGTTTCAACATCAATAGGTGGAAAGTGGAAAGAAACTGGAACTTATACAATTATGATGAATTATGGTGAAAACTCTACACAGGTTGAATTTGAATATGGAGGAATGATGTCTGCAGGAGTACAAACTACACCAGAATTTGCAATGGAAGAAAATGAAGATACATCACAAACAATTACAATAGAAGATAACGTGTTAAACTATGAATTAACTTGTGCAGAGATTCTTGGAATGACACCAGATACTGAAATGAAATCAATGATCATAGAAATTAAAACAGATTGTGATGGAGAACTAACTATAACATTACCAAAGGAAGTGATTGATACCGATGAAAATGGATTCTTTGTTCTAGTTGATGGAGATGAAACTAATCACATTGCATCATCAATTGGTGAATTTTGGACTTTAACAATTCCATTCTCATATGGTTCTGAAGAAATTGAGATTATAGGAACATTTGTAATTCCAGAATTTGGTACAATTGCAGCACTGGTTCTTGTTGTAGCAATTTCTTCAATTATCTTAATTTCAGCAAAGAATAAGCAAATTTTCATTCCAAAAATGTAGTTCAGAGATAAAAGTTCGAATATACATAAATAATCAGCAAAAAAAACAATTTTCAAGATGAACGTTCAATCTATCGTACTTTTGATGGCCGTTATGGCAGTAGGAAGTATGGGAGCCGCTTCACAGGCTTTTGCAGAAGATACACCGATACCTCTAGAAATAGAGTCTAACGGTGTTAACTTTGATCACAACTCTACAATTGAGATAACTGGTCAAGTTGGAAACATGAGAGATGGAACACCTGTCACAGTAATCGTAACAGGATCTACAGGAGTAGTAACAATTGAACAACTTACTCCTTCTTCAGATGGAAGTTTCTCACTTAGTGTCAACACTGCAAGTCCTTTGATGAAATATGACGGCGAATACAAAATTAAAGCAACATACGGTGATGCAGGCATCAACGATGTAATTGTTGTAACCTTGGAAGGCGGACTTGCAAAACAAGCTCCAAGCCACAGTGGTCATGAAGAAGAACATCATGAAGCAGCTGACTTTACCAAACAACTCGACTATAACATAAGTGGAGGAATGGTTGAAAGTATTACTGCAACAAACGATGATTCTTTACTAGTCTCAATCCACATGGCAGATGATAATGGTGAATTAACCATTACACTTTCAGAAGATATCATTACACCATTTAACGATGGTTCATTCTTCGTTCTAGTTAACGGTGAAGAAAGTGATGATGCATATCAAATGGGAAATAAACTAATGATTCCATTTGATTCAACAACAACTGATATCGAAATTGTAGGCACACATGTTGTTCCAGAATTTGGTACTATTGCCATGATTGTCTTAGCAGTAGCAATTGTTTCAATAATTGCAGTCTCTGCAAAGTCAAGACTAAGCATTATGCCAAGAATCTAAATTCTCATCTTTTTTCCTTTTTTTATTTTTCAGTAAAAGAGATATAGAATGTTATTAGACTTGAGTAATGCAGAAAATTAGTTTATTTGTAATTTTATCAGTTATACTAACTATGCCTATTGCATTTGGACAAGAAGAAACACTTGGGGCACAAAAGATTACACTAACAGCGGATAATACAGCATACCAAGAAGGCGACGTGATTACAATTACAGGGAAAATTGAAAAAGTTATTCCAGGAATGCCTGTAACTTTACAAATATTTTTTGAAAAAAATTTGATACAAGTATCACAGGTTAAAGTTTCACAAGATGGTAAATTTACAGATACATTTACTGCTGCAGGACCACAATGGAAGAATGAAGGAACAGTTACAATCAATGCAGATTATGGTGGCGAATCTACTGAATTGAATATAGAATTTTTCAAAAATACATCAGGAGAATTTACATCAAATTATGAAGTTAAAATTCCAGAAGGAGGTACATTCGATGTTCAATATACAATGAAAGGTGGAATTATATCATCAATGAATCTGAATCAAAAAAATCTTTCATTAGAAATTAATATTTCAACTAGTTCAGATGGAAATTTGAATATTAATTTACCAAGAGACAGTATTGATTCTATGGATAATAACGGACAAGATATAGATTTTATAGTTTTAATGTATGAAGGAAATTCAGTAATTCCTATACAAACAGATTTCAAGAAAATAGAAGCGGGAAGTGAATTTCGTTCAATAAACATACCAGTAAAAGATGGCGACACAAAAGTTGAGATTGTAGGTACACATGTTGTTCCAGAATTCGGTACTATTGCCATGATTGTCTTAGCAGTAGCAATTGTTTCAATAATTGCAGTGTCTGCAAAGTCAAGACTAAGCATTATGCCAAGAATCTAATTTTCAAGAATAATATTCAAATTTCCTGAAACGTATCCATTAGGATTAATTTCAACATTAGAGAAACCGATTATTTTTAATTGTGAGAATATTTCATTTTTAGTTACAACATCATCTAATAATTTAATTTGACTTGATTCAACTTCAATTCTTGCCAATCCATCAATATCTCTTACGCGAACTTGTTTAATGTTAGTTTTTTGTTTAATAATTTTTTCAGCTAATTCAATTCTTACTAATTTTTCAGCAGTAACTCGCTGACCCCAAGGAATTCTTGAAGCAAGACATGAATTAGATGGTTTGTCATATATTGAAAGACCTACTTGTTTAGCAATTTTTCTTACAAGTTTTTTTGTAAATTTCACTTCCAACAAAGGACTACGTATTCCATTTCCATGTAATGCATCAATTCCAGGTCTATAATCACCCATATCATCACTTTGTGTTCCATCAACAACTGTTTCAATTCCAAGATAGTTAGAGAGTTTAATCAATTCTTTAGATAATTCTTCGCGACAGTAAAAACATCTTTTGTTATCATTTTGAACAAAATTTTCATTTTCCAATTCACTATATTCAATTAGATGATGAGTAATTCCAATTTCACGAGCTACTAATTTTGCAGAATCTAATTCTTCAGAAGATAGAGTTTTGTAATCAGCAGTTACAGCGATTGCATTTTTACCTAATTTTTTATTTGCAGCATATGCTACAAGAGCACTATCCACACCACCAGATAATGAAACTAGCACCTTATCTTTATCAGCAAACCAGTTCAATAGTTGATTCAAATCAGTCATTTTTTTTCTTAATCTGTTCTCTTAACAATTCTTCTGTTTTATTAAAAGATAGGCTCAATTGATTTGATATGGATTTTACATCATCATATTCTAATTTGAAGTGCTCAGAATCAGATATTTTATAATGTATAGTGAAATTTTGACTTTCAAGTGTAACTACAGATTCAAGAATTTTTCTTGGTACCACATATCTTTGTGAATTTCTAATTCGTACGCCTAAGGTTCTAGTTTCATTAATGAGTATTTTTAATAATGAATTTGTATTATTTGAATCACAAATTACAGATACTAATTGTGAGGGTCTACCTTTTTTTGTAATTGCATGACTGACGGTTACATCTTTTGCACCATTTTCCATTAATTTTTCTATTGTATTTGCAATAACTTCACCAGAAACATCATCAAGATTTGTTTCTAAAATTTGTACAGTATCTTTTGTAAGAGTTTCATTAGATTTACCTTGAATTAATTTCAGAACATTTGAAAATGTATCAAAATCTTTTGTACCAGATCCATAACCAACAGAATCTATACTCATATCTACAAAAAATTCATTGCATGAAGAAACTAGATTAACCAAAATACTAGCACCTGTCGGAGTTGTTAATTCTTCATTCACAGGACCACCTTTAACAATTATTCCTGAATTTTTAAAAATTTCAGTTATTGCATATGCAGGATTTGATGTTGTTCCATGAGAAAATGAAATAGTTCCACCACCTATTGCAACAGGTGAACACGATATTTCTTCATTAAACAAATTTAGATCTTCTAAAGCAATAGCAGTTCCAATAATATCGACAATAGTATCAACACTTGCTGCTTCATGAAAATGAACTGAAGATTCAGATTCACCATGAACATTTGATTCTGCAATTATCAATGTGTTAATTGATTTTATCGCAAATTCTTTTGCAATATTTGATAATTCCAATTTCTCAGAAGCTGATTCAATGCATTTTTTCATATCGATACCTTTTCTTTCATGTGTATTTTCATCTATTTCTAAAATTAATTGTGTAGCGGATTTTCCATTTTTTTGAACTTTAATAAAATCTAATTTCTTAATTGTTGTCCCATCTAAGAGATCTGCAGATTTTTTTACTCCCTCGATGATTTTTGATTTATTTGCACCAAGATCCACTAATGACGATAATATCATATCACCTGAAATCCCAGCAACTTGACAATCTATGAAAAGCACCATGTCGATAAAGTGATAAAAATGCATAAAAATCTGTTTGCAAATATGCATCCAACATAGATTTAATTATTCAATATTTTGAAATTCATTCATGATTACCATAATTGGTGCAGGCAAAGTAGGCGGAGATGCAGCATTATTTTCAGCATTAAGAAAACTAGATGATGAGATTTTACTCTTAGATATTGCAGAAGGATTGCCACAGGGCGAAGCAATGGATCTAAACCACATGTTATCTGAACAAGGAATTGACGTTAACGTAAAGGGTTCAAACAATTATGAGGATATGAGAGGTTCAAAAATTGTCGTCGTAGTTGCAGGTGCTGGAAGAAAACCAGGTATGACAAGAATGGATTTATTAAAAATTAATGCAGGAGTTGTGAAAGATGTTGTTGGAAATATTAAGAAATTTGCAGATGATGCAATGATTATTCCAGTAACAAATCCACTAGACCCAATGGCACAAATCGCATACAAAACTTCAGGATTTGATAGAAGTAGAGTTTTTGGAATGGGAGGAATGTTGGACTTGTCAAGATTTAAACAATTCATACATGAAGCAACAGGATATTCTCGTGAATCAACAAAAGCATTAGTGATTGGAGAACATGGTGAAAACATGCTACCGCTAACAAGATTTGCAACAGTTTCAGGAATTCCATTACCAACAATACTTGAAAAGAATAAACTTGATGAGATTTTTACTGCGACAAAAAATGTTGCTGCAGAAGTAATCAAATTAAAGGGAGCAACAGTTCATGCACCTGGAAATGCAATATCAGCAATGATAGAATCAGTAGTGCAAGATAAGAAACAAGTGATTCCAGTCTCAACTAATCTAGACGGAGAATATGGACAAAAAGATGTCTCAATAGGGGTTCCAGCAGTGATTGGAAAGAACGGTGTTGAAAAAATAGTTGAATTAGAATTAAACGAGGAAGAAAAACAGTGGTTTAACAAAGGCATTGATAGTGTCAAAAATGCATTATCAGGTGTTGAATTTTAAATAATTTTTTAAAGCAAGTTAATTTTAGAATACCATGAATGTTTCAGATATTTTAGATTCAGTAAAAAATGGGAAAATATCTGTGAATGAAGCAAAAAAACAATTATCACTATATTCAATAGAAGAAATTGAAAATTTTGCTAAAATTGATCTTGGAAGAGAAGCTAGGAAAGGAGTTCCAGAAGTAGTATTTGCAGAAAGAAAAGAGAATTCCGAAGTAAAAAAAATTATAAAAAATGTACTAAAAAAAACAAACTCAATAGTAGTTTCAAGAATTCCAAAGAAAAATTTTCAGGATATATGTAATTATTGTAAAAAAAATGATTTGAAAGTGAGTGTAGGACAAAATTGTACAACAATTTTGGTTTATAAGAAACCATTAAAAAAGACAAAAGGAAAAATTGGAATTATCACTGCAGGTACATCAGATATTGGAATTGCAGAAGAATCCAGATTGATGTGTGAGTCAATGGGGTGTAGTTGTATAACTAGTTATGATGTAGGAATTGCAGGACTACATAGAATATTCCCAGTTTTGAAGGAATTTGTTAAAGCAGGAGTAGATGCAATAATTGTTGTTGCAGGAATGGAAGGTGCATTAGCATCAGTAGTTTCATCTACAGTAAATGTTCCAATAATAGGAGTTCCAACATCAATTGGGTATGGTTATGGTGAAAAAGGAATTGCAGCTCTTGCAGCAATGTTACAAAGTTGTTCATTAGGATTAACAGTGGTGAATATTGATAATGGAATTGGAGCCGGTGCAGCTGCTGCAAAAATTGTAAATCAAATCAATAAAAAATAAAGAATTATCAGATTTGGTCTTGGAAAATCTCGTAAACGATATATATCATAGGTAGAGGGAAAGGTTAGAGTTGTCTGGCAAAAGAATCGTATTAACAGCAGATAGAAGTTTAATGACAAATTATAGAGGTAATTTCCTTTATGGATTCATAGCATGTGGTCCATACGAAGTTCTTCCAGAATGGGTTTTTGATAAAGTGTTTTGTCCAGCAGTTGAAACTGATCCGATTACAGGTGAAGCAAAAGTTGCACAGGTCGGATTAAGAAGAGTTGAGAGTGCATTACATCAAGGATATGACAAAAAAGACATTCTTGTTGCAAATCCAGAGCATTTATCAAAATCTATAGGACCAGATACTAAAATTGTTGGAATTAATGTAATGGATCCTTTAGGAATGGCTCCAGTTACAACAACAATGGCTCCAGAAAAATTATCGTATGTTGCAATGAAATTTAAAAAAATGTGTGCAGAAATTATTCAATTAAAAAAGAAATATGATTTCAAAGTTGTAGTTGGAGGAAATGGTGCATGGGAATTAGCGAAATCAGATAGAATGAAGGTACATGGAATTGATACAGTTGTAGTTGGTGAAGCCGATGAACTTGCATTAGATTTATTTCATGATTTAGAAAAAGGTGATGCACCAGAATTAATGCATTGTTTTGTTAAAAATATACAAAACATTCCAGAAATTACAAAACCTACCGTTAATTCTCTAATTGAAGCAATGAGAGGATGTGGAAGAGGATGTGATTTTTGTGATGTTAACAAACGTTCTAAAAAAGACCTATCAATAGAACGATTACAGAGAGAAGCAAAAGTTAACTTAGATTATGGATTCGACTCAGTTTGGCTTCATTCTGATGAAATGTTGCTTTATGGATGTGATAACAAAGATTTCATTCCAAATAGAGATGCAATTACAGATTTATGGAAAGGCCTCAAAGGCATGGGTGCAAACTTTATCGGTACAACACATATGACATTTTCAGCAGTTGCAGCAGATCCTCAATTAATGAGAAACATTGCAGATGTTAATAGACAACATGAAACAGGCAGATGGCTTGCAACTAATCTAGGTATTGAAACAGTGTCACCTTCAATGGTGAAGAAACATCTAGGTGTTAAGACAAGACCATTTGCTACCGAAGAATGGGGAAGTGTGGTTAGAGAAGGAGCAAAAATTCTAAATGATAATCATTGGTTCCCAGCTGCAACAATAATTATCGGATGGCCAGATGAAACACCTGATGACAGTCAATTTACAATCGATATGATGAATGACTTTAGAACAATGAACTTTAGAGGATTGGTTGCACCACTTCTTTACCAAGACTTTAGTGAGAAAAATTCAATGCATTTCGGAAACTTGAATGAAGCACAATTTACATTGTTCTGGAGATGTTGGGAGAATAACTTACGCGTAATTAATGACATTATTCCCATCATACTAAGAAATAAAACATATGGTCCACCAATGAAGATTTTCATGTACGGAATACTCAAAGCAGGAACATGGGCAATTATGAGATATTTGAGAGGATTGTGTAAAGATCTATTCAATGGAAGAACACCAGAGGAAATAATTGAGAAATACTCTAGAAGTAGATCAGTTTCTTCACAAAAAATGATTACAAAGAAACTCTAGAAGTTTTCTCATGGAATTAGATAAAGCAAATTTATTCGTAATAATTATTTCATTCATTTTTGGATCGGCATTATTTGTAATTACAATAATTGCAGGATTCATTATGGGGCATTATTTGTTTGGAATAGTTGGAATGCTAATTAGCATTCTGTGTATTTTAATTGGATTGATAAAGTTAGGAAAATTTAAAAAAAGAAATTAGTTTACATGTTTTCAATTGCTTTATCAGCAATTGTATTTCTTTTTGGTGTCATCACAATAAAGTATGTCTTGTCTGCACGTTCAATTGCTTCAACTTTAGTAACTGAACGAGTTTTAATATCAAATTCATGAATTCCTGTTTCAAGTTCACCTTTTGCATATAACATTAGAAATAGATCGCCACCGGATTGACTTAATGGAATGAAAGAGCAAATGAATCCTTTGTAAGAATTAATTGGCATGAAGTTTTTCATTGGTGGTGCAACAGATGAAAGATATAACAACAAATCTTCTGTATTGTTAAACTCTTCATATTCAATGTTCATAACGATACTCAATCCTTTGAATATATAACTTAATTGCGATTTAGTCGGTTCTTTATTGCAATGATTGCTGCTGCCGGGGCTACAAAGTACATTCCGATGTTAAGTAGAATTATACTAATTCCGTATCCTAACATTTCTTCTTCAGTGTCAACTTCAACATAGTTGAGTAGTGTTAGTGATGTTAACATTGGAGTTAGTGTAACTTTGACTGCTTCTTTGAAGACTGGGTTTTCTCTTTCATAATCTGCTACATAAGGTGAGAAAGAGTAGTAGAATTGGTTGAAGCCGGTCATGAATGCTGTACCGGATTGTGTTGTCATTACAGTGTTATCTCTAATTTCTCTTAAGAATTGAACTTGTGGTGCCATTTCAGAACCAAATGCTGCAGTTGCGATTAGACATCCTCCACCCTCTTTTTGTTCTGCAACACATTTACCATCTTTCATTACAGTTCCCTCACCACATAGTGCTTGTGGTTCTGGTTCTGGTTCTGGTTCTGGTTCAATAACTGCTACTGGTTCTTCAATAACTGCTACTGGTTCTTCAATAACCGGTTCTGGCACAGGTGTTGGTTCAGGTGGTGGTGGAGGTGATGCAGTAATTGAGCCGCTGCCACCTGCATAATTGAAAGTGGTTTCTGCTTTCTGTGGACCATAATTTGCTTTTACAGTATAATCACCGCCAGCTTTCCAAAGTGGACCGCCAGCGACTAATGTTGTAGAAAATTCATTATTTGAATCAAGATTTAGTTGTTTTATTGAAACTATATTTTCATCAGGAGATACAATCATCAAAGTAATAGGAGTAGGATATTCAGATAAGGAAGATTCTTTGACTATACCCGAAATTATTATTTCACTGTTTTCTGCATAACCAGGATAATCAGTAGATACAGTTAATGGAAACTCAGTAGATTGTGCATTTACAAAAGTTGGCATTCCGAATGATATTATTGAAAACATCAATAGCAAAATTGCACCAGATACAACAATTTTCATTTGAAATTTCTGTTGCAAAGTGGTATTTATTAATTATTGATAAAAAATTTGACAAAAACTAGATAATTTTTATTCATAAAAATGGATTTAGTATAAAACGTATTGGATTTTTGGCGATATCAAGTACAATTTATCGATTATATTATCACACTAGTCAAATACATGACAATCAGTCCTGCAGATACTCCTGCAAATAGTGAAGTATTTGATAATATGTCAGATTTCTCTTTCATGTATTGGAAAATTGATAATACAACTTGGAAAATTGCACCAGCCCCGATTGCAAGAAAAATCAAAGTGAATAACGGTGAAAATGAGAAACCACCAACCCAACATCCAAAAATTGCGGGAACGCCAGCAATCAGTCCAAGACCAATCATTTTGAATATTTTGGCTTTTGATTTAGTTAATGGAGCTGCAATTGCCAATCCTTCAGTTGTATTATGAGTAGCAAATCCAACAATCAAAAAAGTACTCAAAGCAACCTCTCCAAGAGCGATAGCCGCACCTACAGCCAATCCCTCACCTAAATTATGAAATCCAATACCAATAGCAATCATTAGAGATATTGCTAATCCTTGAGATAATTTTGAAAACTCTATTTTTTTGGTTAATTGTTTACCTATTCCATACAAAGCCAAAAATGATAAGATTACTACGGTTGCAATTAGAAGTTCACCATTAAAAATTGATGAAAGATGATTCTCAGATATTTCACTAGCCTCAATTACTGCGTCAATTCCGAGAAATACTAACAGCCCCATAGTGAATGCCAAAAAGAAATTAAACGTGTTTTTCCCTAGTTTCTTGATAAATGGATACCACAAAAGACCAATCATTATTGGGACTACGCCTATCAAAAATCCAATCATTCCTAAAAATACAAACAAGTCTACGTTTGGCTCAAGTGCAGGAAATGCTGCGTCAATTCCCTTAGCAAATCTTGTACCATCACTAATTGTGACACCAATTTCATAAGGTTGGCCTTCATTCCAATCAAAAGGAATTCTTACAAGTGCAGTCTCAAATCGTTTTAATGAAATATCAGGTTCTATTGCCGCAGGTTGAATTCGATCATTCACATCTGCTAATACAACATCCACATCAATTGGACCAGTGTTTCTTACAGTGGCTTGTATTTCATTTTCAATAAATTCAATTTTTTCAATTGATACTTCAGGAAGTACAACACCAAATTGTAAAAATGATGATGCAGGACCTAAAAGAAATGCAATCATAATAATTAATAATACAATTGGTGCAATAGCACTAATTGCAAGTACAGGTTTAGATGATGTCATCATACTCTACTTGTGTATCAAAATTACCAGTATTTTCTTTTACAAGAAATGAACTGACCCAACCTTTTTCTGAAAATTCTGTGTTATGTGCATGGAACATGTACAATCCAGGATATTTGTAATTAAACTCTAGAATTTGTCTATCACCTTGAGACATTGTCAGCATATCATTATAACCAGATGGTACAGTGTCAGTGCCAGCAGGATAGTGGTGGAATAAAGTTCCATGTAAATGGAAATTATTTACTGCATCAAACTCTAAAATATTTACAACGTATGCACGTATGTTTTGATTTGCATTAATTTCAATTGGGTGATGTTGATAATAAAATGGAATGGTGTTTGCAGCATAGAAATTATTTTCGCCATCAAAATCAGTATCAAAACCGTTCAAAACAAATACAAATTCATCAGCAGGTTCACGAGGTTCTTTTGGATCTACAATATAGGCACCATAAAGACCATGATTGATATGTTCCTCAACCGGATGAACATGACAATGATAGAGGTGTAAACCTACAGGTTCTGCATAGAATTCATAAGTAAATTGACCACCAGTTCCTATGCTTTCAAATACACCATCCATCTCTGCTTTGTGAATTCCGTGGAAATGCAAACTGTGTGGTTTTGAACCTTCATTTGTGAAATGAATTCTTACCAAGTCTCCTTCTGTTGCACGAATAGTTGGTCCAGGTACAGAATCATTGAATGTCCACACATTGTAAAATACACCTGGAGATACTTCCATAATTTGATCATCTCTTGCAGTAATGTAGTATTCACGCAGAATAGTTCCATCATCTAAAACAGTGACCTCACCATAATCAAATTCTTTCATGAATTTATCAGGGTCAAAATCCAAGGCTTCGCCGTCATAACCAATAGGATCAATTACATCACCAGTTGTTTGTATAACCAACCCTGTATGAGTGAGAAAAGTTCTAGGGGATTCTTCTGCTACGATTACACCAGGTACTACAAAATACAAACTTGAAACAGCTACTATGCCTATAAGAATATAGAACATTTTAGTAGATTGAATTGTACTTTGCATATTCGAACTATAATTCAGTATATATATAAAATTTAGCCTAGGCTAACTTTTTTAGCCATAACTAAATTTTGTAGTCATGACAAATACAGATTTATCCATGAAAAGTAGAAATTATTTATGTCAAATTTGACAAAATATTTGGTAATTGTTGGAATTATGATAGCAATTGGAGCAATGTTACTAATTTATGGTTCTCAAACGATTACAGGTGATTTAGTTATAGAAGAAGGAAAAATTGATTCACTAACTCAATTAGAAATAAAATCAGAATTAGATCCGGAAATCAACACACAAGGTGTTTATGCAGTTCAGACCATAGAAGGAAAAGAATATGATATTTCAGCTAGTGTTATAGATCCATCTCAAGATGAGATTAGAGATGTATCAATTAGTAGAAATTCATTTGAAGATAATTTTGAGATTGATAGTCCAGGAACTTACACATTAATCATTAGTACTGAAGAATCAGAAGAGATACCATTAGTTGGAGGAATTGGTCATGTGCCAGATTCAACAGGAGTTACAATTTCAATTGCAGGGTTTATTGTTATCGTATTAGGAATGATCGGAGTTGCTGTAATTGGATTTATGATAATTAAACAGAGAAAAAATAAATTTAGTTAAGATAGCCATCCATTTTTGCTAGACCTGCATCAACATTTTCAAAATTATGTGCAGTTTCCATCAAGTTTGCCAGTTTTTTTGAATCGACAGAATATTCAGCTTGAGAATCAGATCCAGTTTTTCCAACAAATTCATGTTGTATAAGAAAAGACAATTTTTCATCCAAGTCATTAGGAGTAATCTCAAACTTTTCAGTTAAGAATTCACACTTTTTCGGTGAAGTTTCCATTTCAGCTAAGATCTCAGATATATTTTCATCAAAAACAGCATCTAAAATTTTCTGAGTATGTTCATCCGACTCGTTCATAATTCAAATTCATCATTTTGAGTTATAATACCATTCGATTAGAATAATTGAGAAATAGGCACAAAATAGAGCATGGTTTTTAATGGGGCTATAGAAAATCTTGCTACTTGAGCGAACAATACGAGAATCTGGTAAGAATATTGGGAAACGATATTCATGGAGAATTGAATATGCTAATTGGTCTAAATCAGATTAAAGGAATTGGATATATGTTTGCAAATTCGATGCTTCAAGTTCTAAAAATTTCTCCACACCAAAAAATTGGTAATCTTACTACTGAACAAATATCTTCAATTGAAAAAATTATAGAGAATCCTAAAGCAGCAGATTTTCCAACCTGGTTTTTGAATAGAAGGCAAGATATTCTAACAGGCGAAGATTTACATTTTGTCACATCAGATATTGCATTTAACATTAGAAATGATATAGAAAGAGAAAAGAATCTTTTCAGTTGGAGAGGTTACAGACACATGTATGGATTAAAAGTTAGAGGTCAACGTACAAGATGTACAGGCCGTAAAGGAGGCGCAGTCGGAGTTGCAAAAGGTGGTAAAGTTCTACCGAAAGGAGGAGCAGGAGCACCAGCAGGTGGAGGAGCTGTAGTAGAAGGAGAAGCAGCACCAGCAGCAGATGGTACAGCACCAGCAGCAGATGCAAAACCAGCAGCAGATGCAAAACCAGCAGCAGCAGAGAAAAAGGAGTAGATGAGATATGGGAGATACTAAAAATTTCAGAAGAGTTTGGAAGAAACCAAAGAGACCATTTAATTTTGAATTAAAAATGGAGGAGTTAAAGACAGTAGGTACTTTTGGACTAAAAACAAAAAGAGAACTTTGGAAATCAAGAACAGAATTATCAAGATTAAGACATCAAGCACGTTCATTACTTGCAGTAAGACAAGAAGTTAGAGAAAAGGAAGAACCAATTCTAATGCATTCATTATCACGTATAGGACTTGTAGAGAAGACTGCAACATTAGACGATGTTCTAAACTTAGAAATTGAAAATTTATTGGCAAGAAGATTACAGACAATTGTTTTCAAGAAGTTTTTCTTTAAGACACCATACCAAGCAAGACAAGCAATATCGCACGGACATATTTTAATTGGAGATAGAATTATCAATAGACCATCATATGTGGTTAAAGTTGAAGAAGAAGACAGCATCAAATTAACACCTGAATCAATTTTTAACAAGATCTTATCAGAACCAGAAGTAACATCAGACTTAGGAAGTCCTGAGACAGAAAATATAGAAGTTGCAACAGAACCTGTTGCTGAAGCAAAAGTAGAACCTGTTGCTGAAGCAAAAGAAGAACCTGTTGCTGAAGCAAAAGAAGAACCTGTTGCTGAAGCAAAAGAAGATTCTAAAAAAGACTAATCAAAGTAGCATTAGTAGTAAATACCCCTATTTTCAAACATAATGCAATGTGTTCAATTATCGGCTTTTCTGGAAATGAAATTGCAGCTCCAATTATTGTAAAGGGATTGAAAAGAATGGAGTATAGAGGATATGATAGCGTAGGAGTTGCAACAGAATCAGAAAATCATATTGAATTAAAAAAAGGAATTGGTAAAGTAACCGAGGTAAATTCTAAATTTCAACTAGACACATTACCAGGTAAAATAGGCATAGGTCATACTAGATGGGCCACTCATGGAAAAGTTACAGATCTTAATGCACACCCACATCCAAGTAATTCTGGAAAAATTGCAATAGTGCATAATGGAATAATAGAAAATTTTGAAGAACTAAAAAAACAATTAGAGGATGACGGATATAATTTCAAAAGTGAGACAGATAGTGAAATAATTGCAAACTTGCTTCAAAAAAATTATGAATCTACAAAAAATGTTAAAGATACAATCATGAAAACAGTTTCTGAAATAAAAGGCCATTATGCATTTGTAGCAATGTTTGAAAATGGTCAACTTGCAGCAGCCAGATTTCATGAACCATTAATAATTGGAGTTGGACAAGAAAATATTTTCTTATCAAGCGATGTTCTAGGATTCATCGAATATACAGATAATGCGATTTACATGAAAAGTGGAAATTTTGTAATTTTAGAGAATAAAGAATTTGAAATATTAGATTTTAATGGTGAAAAAGTTAAACATGAAATTACAAAAGTTTCTAAAGAGTTTGGAGATGCATACAAAGGTGATTATGCACATTTCACATTAAAAGAAATTTATGAACAACCAGAACTGATCTTTAAAGCAGGAGAAAGAACAGTAGAAGGCATAGATGAAGCAGTCAAATACATAAAAAATGCAAAAAATATCTACATTACCGGAAGTGGAACTAGTTACAATTCAGCATTAATTGCAAAACAAATCTTATCAAAATATGTAAAGATAAAATCAGAACCAATTATAGCAAGTGAGCTTCAATTTGCACCAGAAACAATTGAAGAAGATTCAGTTTTAATTGCAATATCTCAAAGTGGAGAAAGTGCTGATGTTTTAGAAGCAGTAAGAATTGCAAAAAAAAGTAACTGTAAAATTATTTCTATTGTTAATTTGCTAACATCATCACTTACACGCAAAGGAGATGTTGTATTAGGAATGAATTGTGGACCAGAAATTGGAGTTGCTGCAACAAAGAGCTTTACTGCACAATTACTAGTATTATACAAAATCGTACAGAAATTAAATGAAAATATTACAATAAATTTTGAAGAGTTTTCAAAATCAATTTCAGGAATTCTAGAAAATCCAGCCAAAATTCAAGAAATTGCAAAAGAATTGAAAGAAGTATCAGATGTTTACATTTTGGGCAGAGGAATAAACTATCCAATTGCAATAGAATCAGCATTAAAATTAAAAGAATTGACATACATTCATGCAGAAGGAATACCAGGTGGAGAATTAAAACATGGACCTCTTGCATTAATGGATACAGACGTTTTTGTAATTGTCATTAATCCAAAGGATTCAACATATACTGACACACTAACAAGTGCACGAGAGATTAAAGCTCGTGGAGCAAAGATTATTGGAGTCTCAGATATTGAAAGTGACGTTTATGATTATTGGATAAAAATCCCAAAAATTAATGAAATTCTATATCCAATTTCAGAGATTATTCCAATACAATTACTAACATACTATTCAGCTTTGGAAAAAGATACAGATCCAGACTATCCTAGAAATTTAGCAAAATCAGTTACTGTCAAGTAGAGATTCTTTTGTATTCTTGCTCAAACAAAGAAAATAGTTGTTCAATGGAATTTTCTGTTTTGAGTAAAGATGCAATTATAGCACCGCCGGCTCCTGCTCCTTCTTTAACAAAACCATCTGCATAAGAACGAAATCCAAAATGTTGAGAATTATGTAAACAAGGATCACATGAAAGTACAGCAAGAGTATCAATTTTTTCTAAAGTTTCAAGAAATTTTGCTTGAGAGTCATCAACTATGTAAGAAGTACATCCAATCGCAGAGTTTTTTGCATCATAACCAATGTATTTTGCAAGTTGTAGTACAGCAAGCATCTGTGTACCACCTGCCAATATTACATGACAATGTTTTGATGCAGATGACAACATACCTGCACAAACTGGCATCATCGGATCACCAAAATTTGCAATTATTTCAAGTGGATCATCAGATTTTTTTCGCTTTAGTGCATCTGACACAATTTTATTTTTTAGATCTAAAGGATTATTCTGCATGCTAGAGCTAACATTACATTTCAATCCAAATGCTCGCAAAACTGTTAGTGCAGTGGTAGTTCCACCAGGAATACACTCACCGATTACAAGACAATCAGTATTTTGTGACATGATTTTACCTAGGTTTTTTCCATATTCAATTGCAGATTTTACTTGTTGAATAGACATTGCAGGAGATTCAGAAATATTTTTCCCTGGAAGTATATCAGCATCAAAATAACATAATGAGGGAGCAACTTTACTTCCAGCGTTTACAACAAAATGTGGAATTTTTGCAGCATTTAATGAAACACGAGTCAATAGTGCAGGAGTAGGTTTTCCATCAGGGGAAATAGGAATTCCAGGTATACAGATACACTTTCCATATTCAATATATTCAGAATCTGCAGGTGCAGTAAATTTTAGAAATTCCTTATCAGCACCTGCAATAGTAATTCCAGGAATTTCACAGGTTTCACTATATGATGCAACTAAACCGAAAGTGAATCGTTTTTTTGAAAGATCTTGAATAATTTTTTTTGCATTATCCACATCTCCGTGGCATGTAATTGACACATTATCCACCCATTCTATCTACAAAAGAATCTTCATTCATCTTTTGCATTACAGGATTTGTAGTTTTTTCATTTCCAATAGTGGATGTTACAGCCCCACCATAATCATGACCAGGATACAATACAAGATTATCATCCAATGTGTGAAGTACATCAAATAAACTGTGATAAAGTTCATTTGCACTACCTCCAGGAAGATCAATTCTTCCACAATTTCCAACAAAGAGAGTATCACCTGAAAATATTTTTCCATCACCTACAAGACAAATACTATCTTTAGAATGACCAGGTGTATGATACACGACAAGTTCTGAGCATCCAAATTTGATCGAATCACCATTTTTCACAGTCATATCATTTTGCAAAGTTGATGCTTCATGTTGTATAATTTTTACACTCAACATTTTTGCTAATTCCTCATTTCCTCGTGTATGATCATCATGCCAATGTGTATTTACAATGTATTTTGGTTGAAGGTTTTGTTCATCAACTATAGAAATAATTTTGTCTAAATCCCAAGATGGATCAATTACAATTGCTTCGTGTGTAGATTCATCTTCTGCAATATAACAAAAATTTTGCATTGGCCCTACTGGAATTTGATGGACTATCACAAAACATCTATCTCCGCTTCAGGCGGAATTCCTATCTTTTCAGCAAATAATTCTCCAGTCAAATCCTTTCTTTTTGGAATTCCTTGTTTCATTTTATGAAAAGTTACAGTCATGTCACATTTTGTAAAAAGTGAAGCAGTTTCACCGGTCTGAGGATCCATTCCAGATGGAACATCAACTGCAAATTTGTAACAATCAGTGTGATTAATGAAATTGATTGCAGAGGCATAAGGCTCTCTTATATCACCAGTAATTCCTGTACCTAGAATTCCATCAATTATAATATCTGGTTTAAAATCAAAGTTTGTAGAATTACCTGTGATTAGTTTAACAGAAGGCATTTTTTCAAGTAATGACCAATTCCAACTACTTTCTTCAGTTTTAATTTTATCAGGAGTTCCAAGTAGAATTACAGTTACGTTTGCATTGTGACCTGCAAGATGTCTAGCCATAACTTGACCGTCGCCACCATTATTTCCCATTCCAACAAAAATTAAAATATTTTTTGAATCTACATTACCAATTTTTTCGATTAATCTTCTTACAGCAACAGCTCCTGCATTTTCCATCATAAATTTTTTTAAAAATCCCATATCATGACCTTTATTTTCAATTTGATACATTTGATCTACAGTTATTTCCACAGAACAACTCAAAATAGTTTCAATAAAGAGGTTTTGCAAACGCCTTTAACTAAGAATAACAGTTTCTGATTCTATGGGATTAAAAAATGTAAAAACTTCACTTCCACAAATTTCTAAAGAATTAGAAAAAACAAACTCATCTAGAGAGTTTTTAATAAAAAATAATCGTGAAGTTATAATAAATTGCAGTCAAGCAATAATTGCAATTCATAAAAATGACTTAGATTCAGCAAAACTAAAAATTAAGAAAGCAAAATTACTTCTCGCTAAATTAAAACAAAAATCAACGGGAGATCTTAGCAGATATATCTTAACACCAGAGCAAGAATTAGTTGAGGCGGTTGCACTATTATCAATCATTGAAGGAAAACAGATTCCATCATACAAATCAATCAAGGTATCTGGTGAATCATACATACTTGGTTTACTTGACTGTATTGGAGAATTAAAGAGACAAGTGATCGACCAAATCAGAATAGGTAATTCAAAAAATGCGGAAAATTATTTTGGAATTATGGAAGAGTTGTATTTGATTTTGTATCCATTTGCAACATATGATAAGATCGTTAAAGAATCTAGGAGAAAATTGGACGTAAACAGAATGTTGGTTGAAGACACAAGGCTAGTTCTTACCGAAGAGATCAGAAGGCAAGAATTTATCAAAAATATACAAAAAAACTCAAAAAAATAATCAATGCGGGTAGTGGGATTCGAACCCACGAACTCCTAAGAGACTAACCCCTCAAGCTAGCGCCTTTGACCAGGCTGGGCGATACCCGCATAGAAAAATCCTTGTAGGGTTTTTATAATCCTTGATTGATTTTTTCAAGTGTGTTAGTACCTGTAAGATGTTTTACATGCGGAAAATTAATTGCCGATAAATATTCAGATTATCAGAATAGAATCAAGACCGGAGAAGATCCAAAGAAAGTTCTTGATGATTTAGGTATGGAAAGATATTGCTGTAGACGTATGCTATTAACAACAGTTGAAACAATTCAACAAGTTATTCCATTTTATGAAGCAATGCATAAGAGAAATCAAGAAGTGCAAAGCGAACTAGAATAAATTGTCAAAGATTACAGCAATTTCTGGTAGAGTTCTGTATAACAGTCGGGGCAGTAAAACAATTGAAGTTGATATTACAACTGATGGGAAATTTCTTGGCAGAGTTTGTGCACCATCGGGTGCCAGTGTAGGTAAATTTGAAGCAGTTAGTTTTCCGAATAATAGTCCAGAAGAAAGTCTTTCGATTTTAAATAAAAATTCAGATAAATTTATTGGAATTAATTCAAGTGATCTAAAACAAGTACATGATGTAATTCATTCTATAGATAAAACTGATAATTATGCAAAAATTGGTGGCGCATGTGCTTTTGCAATAACAATTGCTGCAACAGAATCAGCAGCAAAAGCAGAAAATAAACAATTATTCCAGATGATTAGTGGAAAAAATGATTTAAAATTCCCATTCCCATTAGGAAATATTCTAGGTGGTGGTGCACATGCAGGACCAGGCACTCCAGATATTCAAGAGATTTTAGTTGCATCGATAGGTGCAAAAACTGTTAGAGAATCAATCGATACTAATCTTCAAGTACATAGAGAATTAAAAAAATTAATTCTGAAAAATGATCCAACTTTTACAAATGGACGTGGAGATGAAGGAGGATGGGCACCAAAATTCAATAATGAAGAAGCACTAAACATTTCAGTTAAAGCAATTGAGAATTTAGGATTTACACTTGGAAAAGAAGTTGGATTAGGAGTTGATTTTGCATCATCAACACAGTGGAATGAAGAAAAGAAAAAATATATTTATGATCGTGCAGGTTTTGAAAATGATTCAGGGGAACAGATTGAATTTGCATCAAAAATTATAGAAAATTACAAATTGATTTATGCAGAAGATGCCGTACACGAAGAAGCATTTGATGACATGGCAGAAATAACAAAAAAATTCCCTAAGTCAATGATTACAGGAGATGATCTAACTGTAACAAATAATAAAATTCTTACAAAAGCAGTCGAGGTAAAATCTTGTAATGCTGCAATTCTAAAGGTAAATCAGGCAGGAAGTTTATACGATGCATTAGAATTTGCCAAGGTTGCCAAAGAAAATAATATTAAATTAATCACATCACACCGCTCAGGAGAATCTAGCGATTCACATATCTCACATATTGGAATTGGAACTGGTTCAAAACTACTCAAAGTAGGAATTGTTGGAGGAGAAAGAGTAGAAAAAGTGAATGAATTGATTCGTATTTCAGAGCATGATTTAATACATGGCATGATTGACTTTTAAAAATCGCAATGAGCCAACAAACAGAAACTACTGATCTAAAGAAGAAAGTTCTAGCAACAGGTATTCGTGTTGGAACTGACATGAAGACTAAATCAATGCGTCCATTTATCACATCAGCAAGTCCTGAGGGACTTTACATGATAGATATCGATATCACATTAGCCAAAATCAAAAGTGCAGCAAAATTTGCAACAAGATTTGATATGAATAAAGTAATCGTATGTTCTGGAAAAGAATATGCAACAACTCCAATTGAGAAATTTGTTGAATTAACAGGAGCAACACAGATGCTTAGAAGATTCATGCCAGGAACATTAACAAATCCATCATTACCATATTTCATAGAACCTCAATTAATCATAATTTCTGATCCAGAAGTTGATGGTCAAGCAATTATTGAGGCAACAAATGCAGGTATTCCAGTTATCGGCATTTCAAATACAAATAATATTACATCAAATCTAGATTTGATAATTCCTGGAAATAACAGAGGACGTAAAGCATTAGCAACAATATACTGGCTACTAGCAAGAGAAATTTTAATTCAAAAAGGTGAACTCAAAGAGGATCAAGACATGAAATACGAAATTGATGACTTTGAGACCAAAATAGAAGAAGAATTATAGAAGTTTTCTTCAAAATAACTATTTGACTTCAATAGCTAAAGCTCCTGGAAAAATTATTCTTTTTGGAGAACATTTTGTTGTTCATGGAAATAGAGCAATTCTTGGTGCCATTGATAAATATGCAACAGTAACATCTGAGAAAATAAATACAGAAAATATTCTAATCTCATCTTCACTAGGACAAGCATCAATACAAAAAGATCAAGATGTAAGTAAAGTAGAAAAAAAATTTAGACCATTTTTTTATATTGCAAAACAAGTAATATTAAAAAATAATTTTGATAAAGGAATTAGTATCAAAATTGAATCAGATATTCCTATTGGAGCAGGATTAGGTTCGTCATCTGCATGTTGTGTTGCGGCAACAGCATCAATTTTAAATTTATTTGATAAATCAGATGAAAAAGATATATTAGAATTGTCTATTCAAGCAGAAAAAACAATATTTACAAATTCATCTGGAGCAGATTGTACAGTTTCAGTATATGGAGGAATAATTGAGTATCAAAAAGAAGAAGGATTCTCAAAGATAAGTATAGAAAATGAATTAAATTTTCTAATAATTGATTCAGAACAAGTTCATGCAACTGACAAGGTAGTTGCACAAGTAAAAAGATTCAAAGAAGAAAATAGTAATGTATTTTCAGAATTGTGTTCAGAAGAAGAACGATTAATCACAAAAGCACTTGATAGTATAAAAAATAATGATTTAGATACTATTGGAAAATGTATGGCACAGAATCAAATGTACTTAGAACAGATTGGAGTTTCTAATGATACATTATTATCAATAACAAAAGAAATTGAAAAAATAACATTTGGCGCAAAAATTACAGGAGCAGGTGACGGAGGATGCATCATAGCGTTAACAGAGAAAGATAATGATCTTTCAGAATATGTAAACACAACAAAATATCAAACTCATCAAGTATCAATACAAAATACAGGAATGCAGGTTTTTAACACCTAGGACTAATGTAGAAATATGATATTAATCAAACTTGGAGGCTCTATTATAACAAATAAGCAAAAACCACTTTCTCCAAGAAGAAAAACCATAGATAAAATCCTGAAAGAAATTGGAAAAATCAAAGAACCAGTAATAATTGTACACGGCGGAGGTTCATACGGACATTATTGGTCGGTCAAATATGATATGCATACAAAACCTGCAAAAACTAGTCCAAAAGGAGTTGCAATTGTTAAAAACTCGATGGTTGAATTAAATAAAATAATTTTAGATAATGCGGTAAAAAATAGAATCAATTCGTACTGTTTGCCACCAACAGATTTTATGAATGGAAATAAAGCAATCAAGAGTAAAATCCTAACAATAAACGATATTTCAAAATCAGGATTGACGCCTATAACATTCGGTGATGCATTATGGTTTGGTCAGAAAAAATCATACATTCTATCAGGAGATGTAATAATGACTACAATCGGAAAGATTCTAAAACCAAGACTTTCACTTTTCGTACTTGATGTGGATGGAGTTTATTCAGATCTGAAATCAAAGAAATTGATTCATGATTTCAAAAAAGAAAAGCCAGAAATTGAAAATAACAAAATGGATGTAACTGGAGGAATGACTAGAAAGATTACAGAAGCAAATAACATGGCAAAGGCAGGATTGAAAATATTTTTTGTAAATGGTAATAAACCAAAGAGAATTACTGATGCAGTTTCAGGAAAGAGATTTGAAGGGACCTTATTTAGGAAATAATCATGGATGAGTTTGTAATTTTAGTTGATGGTAATGACAACCCCATTGGAAAAGAAGAGAAGGTAAAATGTCATTTACCAAATGGAAAACTTCACAGAGCATTTACTGCATTGATTTTTAATAAAGAGGGAAAATTACTACTAACAAAAAGAAGTGATTCAAAAATGCTTTGGCCTGGTGATTGGGACGGAACTGTTGCAAGTCATCCTAGAGAAGGAGAAACATACGTATCATCTGCAGAACGTAGAATGCCTGAAGAAATTGGAATTACATGTAAAATGAATTACGTGAACAAATTTGAATATCATGTTCCATACAAAAATGTAGGTTCAGAAAATGAGGTTTGTGGAACACTGTTAGGTGTTGTTGATGATTTTGAAGAATCATCATTAATCAAGGATGAAATTTCTGCAATAAAATGGATTTCACCTGATGAATTAAAACAAGAACTCGAAAATAACGCAGACATCTATTGCCCATGGATGGTCATTGCATTATACTATCTTGCAGAATGTGAATCAGAGACGAAAGAAAAATTTTCTTCAATGATTTCTGATTGGACAAAAGACGAATTAATACAAAATTATGAAAAAGCAATTAAACATTACATACCTGAGAATAATTGGAGATTGGTAAATTGAATCCATCAGAATCAATAAAGAAAAATGCCGTATTTGTAAATAAATTTCTGAAAAATGAATTGAAAGGAGACCCAAAACAATTGTACGATGCAGCTGCACATCTCATAATTCATGGTGGTAAAAGACTAAGACCATATCTAGTCTTGAAAAGCTGTAAAGTTTTAGGTGGAAAACAAGCAGATGCAATAGCCGCTGCAAGTTCTGTAGAAATGATTCATAATTTTACACTAGTACACGACGACATTATGGATAATGATGAAATGAGACATGGAGTTCCAACTACTCATAATAAATTCGACATGCCACTAGCAATTTTAGCTGGAGATGTCCTATACTCAAAGGCATACCACACAATATCATCAAAATCAAAACTTTCTCCAAATCATACTACACAATTAGTTACTAAATTATCAAAAGCATGTGTAGAAATTTGTGAAGGACAAGTAGATGATGTAAAACTTGCAGAAAATAAAAGAATTCCAACTGAAAAGGAATACATCAAGATGATTGAGAAAAAAACTGCAGTACTTTTTGAGGTATCATGTGCAATGGGCGCAATTTGTGCAAAGAGAAAAGAAAAGGATGTAAAGAATCTATCAACATTTGGACGTAATCTTGGAATTGCTTTTCAAATAACAGATGATTTGATTGGAATTATGGGCGATAGTAAAGTAACAAAAAAACCGGTAGGAAATGACATTAGAGAAGGTAAGAAATCACTTCCAATTCTCTTAGCAATTAGAAAAGCAAGAGGAAGTGACAAGAAGAAAATTCTCAAAGTTTTTGGTAAATCAAACGCTACAAAAAAAGATGTTCAAACCGCAGTCAATACAATCAGATTATTAGGAATTGAAGAAGAAGTACGGAAAAAAGCATTACAATATGCAACAAAGGCAACAAAATCACTTGATAGTTATTCAGGAAACGATAAAAAAGAAATGGTTAGTCTTTTAGATTTTGTTGTAAAAAGAAGCATCTAAGGAATTAATTTTCTAAACTTTCAACATCAAGTATGAATTGATTCACACATTCACTTACTTGAGAAGGGTTATGATCTAACATCTTTTTTTCACATTCAGGACATGTTCTTGAATTAATAGCAGCAAATGCAACTGGATTTCTTGCTTCTCTGACAAATGTCCATAGACATTTTTTAATTTGACTTTGGGTGTGTTCATCCATTTGTTTATCACATAATGGACAAGGAGTCTTTATCATACTGCTTTAGGTGAAAAACCAGCTATTTTAAAAATTTCAGTAGACGTGATATGAAATAGAAAGAAATTTTCAGAATTCTAGTTATGTTTTAGCAGGAACAAGAAATTGGCATTTGTTCTCATCCGTTTAAAGTCAGAATCTTTTTGAATTTTTTCTATCAAGTGTACCTGTTTGTGGTTATGGTTATGGTCATGGTCATGGTCATGGTCATGGTCAAGATCATTGATGAATTGTAGCTTCAATAGTTTAGAAATCAGCTCACATGTTTGTTTTGCATCATTTTGTCTTGCAGTTGATTTAGACATGTAGTATATTGCATTGATCTCATCTGGATCTTGTTTTAAAACTTGTTTGTAACAAAGTATAGCACGTCCATATTTCCCCATAAGATGTAATGAGTATCCTTTGTTGATTAGTACATCAATATTGTTTTTATCACGACTAAGTAGTTTGTTAAAATAGATCAATGCTTTGGCAGGCATCTTCAGATTGTTACAGGTAATACCTAGACGAAAAGTTGCATCAAAGTCTGTTGGATCTAATTTTACTACTTGTCTAAAACATTCGTATGCTAACTTGTATTTTTCAATCTCTAAAAGTGAATTACCAAGATTACTTAGTGAATCAATATCATCTTTTTTCTTGTCAATAGCAGACTCAAAGTGTTTTATTGCCTTTTTATGTTGTTTTTGTCCTGCATACACAATCCCAACATTATTTAGAATTTCAATATCTCTTGGGTCTATTTGTAAGGCACGATTATACACAGATAATGCATCATCATGTCTTCCTAATGCAACAAGGACATTTGCCTTGTTACAAAGTGCTTTAGAACTTTTTGGATTTATTTTCAATGCAATGTCAAATGTAACTAATGCTTCCTCATGTCGATCCATGTCATAGAGAGTTGTTGCTTTATTGTATAATGCATCAAAATCATTTGGATTTTTCTTAAGAAAAATTTCTAGTTGGTCTATAGACTCATCATATTTTCCAATCTCTGCAAGACACGATGATTTGTTAATGATTGCTACAAGATTATCTGGATCCAATTTTATAATTTTTTCAAACTGTTGTATTGCTTTTGTAAAATTTTCATTCTCAAAATTTTTCATTGCAAGATCTAAAAGTGAATCCTTCAAATCAGTTCCATCCTAGCTGTTATGTGTTAATTTTGATGGATTCTTAATGTCAATTTTTCCCAGTAGGCCTGTAGATTTTAAAAGAAGAGTACCTATTAGGATTCCAACTGCTATAACAACTATAGTTCCTGATGGTGCAACGTTGAGGAAATAAGACACAAGTATGCCACTAACTACAGAGATAACTGAAATACTCATTGATATGAAAACTGTTTTTTTAAATCCCTTACCAAACTGCATTGCGGTAATATTTGGAATTACAATAAGTGCAGAGATTAACAGTATTCCAACTAGCCTCATAGAAGTTACAACTGTAATAGATGCAAGAACAACAAAAGCATAATTTAACAAAGTTGTTCTCATACCTGCAAGTTTGGCTTGTTCTTCGTTGAAAGTTAGATGAAGAAATTGTTTTTGTAAAATGGTTAGTGTAGCAATGATTCCTGCACTAAGAGCAAGAATCATTATAGTATCTTCCTGACTTATCAAAAGAATACTTCCAAACAAAAAGCTAAAGAGATCTACTGAAAAACCACCAGAAGAACTCACCAGAATCACACCTACGGCTAATCCAGAAACCAAGACTACAGCAACTGCCGAATCACCAGATATTTTGGTACTTTGTCTTAATTTTTGGAGTCCTAATCCACCAAATATTGATACAATAAATGCGGTCCATAATGGAAAAACTCCTAAGAATAAACCAACCGAGATACCGCCAAATGCAACATGTGCAATTCCATCACCAAATAAAGAATAACGTCGTAGCACTAGAAAGGTTCCCATAAATGAACAAATCAAACCAACTGCAATTCCTGCAATTAGTGCTTTTTGCATAAATCCATAAGAGAGAGCTTCAAGAATCATTTTTTCATCCTATTCATTAATGCTCATGATTATGCATGTGCATTTGCATTGATGATTCAGTGTACATTTTAAGAAGTTCTTTGTCTGAAAAGAATTTTTCTTTTTCTCCATGGAAAAAGATTTTCTTGTTCATGCATGCAACTCTGTTTGCATATTTTGAAATTGCATCAAGGTCATGCGAAGACCAGATTATAGTTATGTTATTTTGTTCATTGATTGTTTTAATTACATTATAGAATTTTGTTTGTGATTCAACGTCAACACTAGCAACAGGTTCGTCTAAAATCAACAACAAAGGATCTTTTACTAAGGCTTTTGCAATGAAGACACGTTGCAATTCTCCTCCTGAAAGTTCACCGATTCTTCTATTCCTGAGAGATTCTAATCCTACAGTATGTAGAGCTTGAGTTATTTTATCATCGTTCTTTTCTATTGATTGGTATATTCTGTTCCAGCAACAATCACATTGTTGAATTAGTTTTACTCCCTGTACTATACGTTTGTCAGAAATTAATCCCATTGAGACAACATCATAAACAGTTGCAGGGAAATTTGGTTCGAATGTTACTTTTTGTGGTACATAACCAATTAGTGGAACAATTGAATCATACTTTGAATCTTCATATCCAAATAATTTGATGTTGCCAGAATATGGCTGTAATCCTAAGATTGCTCTGAATAATGTAGTCTTGCCAGCACCATTAGGTCCAATAATTCCTAAACAATCACCTTGTTTTACATCAAAACTGATGTTATCCACTGCAGGAAGATTATCATAATTTACTGTAAGATCTTTTACATCAAGTACATTAGTTACTGACATTCAGTATCACCTTTAGAGTACCAGGTATTATTACCATAATTAATTGCAAATTTTTCTAAATTATGAAGTCTTATTTCTATCTCTTCAATTTTATCCACTAACATTTGCATTACTTGAGAATTATCAACCATTATAACCATATGGTCAAACGCCCTGCCAGGCCTTTTCTTTATGTTCCTTTATCCACTGTTTTGCCATAGGAAGTAGTTTATCAACATCTACATTTTTTGACTTTAGTGAGATTGCAAAATTATTGTTATGACTTGAAGATGAATCATTTATTTCAATTTGAATTTCATTTACTCCTGCATCAGCACTTTCTTTAGTACTTGAAGGGTCAGTCTTACATTCTTTTATTGACATTCAAGAGCCACCTTTAGAGAATCGAGATTTTCTTCCATCTTATCGATGTAAGATACGTTTAATCTTGCCTCTTCTTGACTCAATGCTTCAAGTGGGCTGAATAACATGACTTGAGCATTTGCTTCATCTGCAATTACCTCTGCAAGTCTTGGATCAACTAAGTCTTCTGAAAAGATTACCTTGATGTCATTATCCTTAACAAAATCTACAAATTCAGCAATTTCAGCAGCTGAGGCTTCTGCATCAGGTGCCATTCCACCTAGAGACATAATATGTATGTCATATCTTTCTCCAAGATAGGTAAACGCATTATGATATGGAACAATTGTGTCTTTCTGACATGAGGATAAAGCAGTGCCTATTTTCATATCTAATGCATCCATTTTATTATTGTAAATACGAGCATTCTCTTCATAGTGTTCTTTGTTTTCAGGATCTGCTTGAATCAATCCATCGCGTATAACATTAACTTGTTGTTTTACTAAAATTGGATCTAACCAAATGTGTGGATCAAATTCATAATCATGATCATGTCCATCGTGTCCTCCTTCTTCATGTTCATCGTGATCATCATGGTCATCATCTTTTGCATGTTCATCATGTACATCTTCACCAGAAACTAAATGGTGAATTTCTTCTAAACCTTCTGGACCTGCAATGTGACCATCTTCAATTTCATGTAACACATGTTCAATATCTTCAATTGCACTGACTCCATGTTCATGTCCGTCACCTTCATGTTCAGCAAGTATTTCTTCAATAGCTTCAATAGATTGTGATTCAGTCATATGTCCTTCTTCAAATTCTTCAATTATTATTGCGATTTCTTCATAAAATTCTTCTGCATGTTCATCGTGCCCATCATCTTTTGCATGTTCATCGTGATCATCATGGTCATCATCTTTTGCATGTTCATCGTGATCATCATGGTCATCTTCAAATTTTAATAGTTCAACGCCGTCAGATGCTTTAACAAATAAAATATTGTCAAACTCTCCTGATTCAATTATATTTTCAAGATAAGGTTCCATTCCTAATCCATTGTATACAAAAACGTCAGCATCTTTCAAAGACTGAATCTCTTGGGCTCGTGGTTCCCAATCATGAGCTTCAACTCCAGATGGCATAAATTGTTTAACATCAGCAAAGTCACCGGCTACATTTTTTGTAAACTCATGATATGGATAAAATGATGTAATGATAGATATTTTTTCTTCTTGTGGTACGAGGTTATCTTGATCAGGTGTATCCATAGGTGCGGAGTCATTTGAAATTCCACTAAACGCAAAAACAGACCCAATTACAGCTATAGCAATAGCAACACCAGCTACAATAGCAATTGATGAATTCTTATTCATAGATAATCAACCCGGGTGAAAACAAGGCAAGATTGAATGTACGACTGAAGCATGCGGTTGCTTTCGTGCAGACTTGCCAAGTTTCCCATACACATAACCAAAAAATCTTATTAATAAATGTGTAAAAAGTTAATAACAATTTGTTAATATTTTTATGTTTCTTAATAACAACGAGCATATGCCAATTGTCTCCATTTCATTAAATGATGAAATTCTCAAACAAATTGATAATTTGCAGAAAAGTCTTGGATTTTCAGGCAGGTCAGATGCAATTAGAGCGGGAATTCGAAGTTTTGTTTCTGAAGAAAAACAAAAAGAAAGTCTTTCAGGAAATGTCAATGCCATTTTGCTAGTTGTTCATAATGATGAATATGACAATCAGGTAACTGAAATCAAACATTCCTACGAAGACCTCATTACAATGCATTTACACAATAAGATTGAAGGCGACAAATGTATGGAACTTTTCATCTTGAAAGGGGAATCAGACTCAGTCAGTGAAATAACAAAAGGTTTTCAGATTAATAAAAAAATGGACACCGTAAAGTTAGTTGCATTATAAAATGAATGACGAAGAAATAAAAAATGAGATTAGAAAGTTTGCATTACAAAATGCTGCAGAACATGAAGGTCAAACAAGAGATAAAACAATTCTTGCAAAAATAATGGGAAATGTACCAGAGTTAAGACAAAAAGCAAAAGAGATATCACCAATAATTACTGAAATTGTTTTAGAAATAAATCAAATTTCACTTGAAGAACAGCAAAAGGAAATACAAGAAAAATATCCAGAATTGTTAGAGGTTAAAAAAGAGAAGCCACAAAAAGAAAGTCTTTTACCAGCTTTAAAAAATATAGAAGGAAAAGAGATCATTACAAGATTTCCTCCTGCGCCAAATGGTTATCCGCACATAGGTCATGCAAAGGCTGCCATAATTAGCGAAGAATATGCAAAAATGCATGGTGGAAAAATAATTTTAAGATTTGAGGATACAAATCCTGGAACTGAACGATTAGAATATTATGCTGCAATTAAAGTTGGAATGGATTGGTTGGGAATAAAATATGATAGTGTTGAATATGTTTCAGATAGTTTAGACATTCTTTACAAGAAAGCAGATCAAATTATAAAATCAAATGATGCATATGTTTGTACATGTAGTCAAGACAGTATTAGTAAAGATAGACGGGAAATGACTGAATGTGGCTGTACTAAACAAAGTCTAGAAGAAAATGAAAAACTATGGCATAAAATGTTTGATGAAAAAGGCTTTAAAGAAGGACAAGCATTATTACGATTTAGAGGAAATATGCAATCGGGGAATACAACAATGAGAGATCCTGCACTATTCAGAATTAATACAAAAAGACATGCAAGACAAGAGCAAAAATACAAAGTTTGGCCAACATACGATTTTGCAGGCATAATTTTTGACAGTATTAGCAAGGTTTCACATGCTATGAGATCAAAGGAATTTGAACTGAGAAAAGAGCTACATCATACAATTTTAGATAAATTAGGAATGGAAAAGGCAGAATTCATCTTTTTTGGAAGATTAGACCTAGAGGGAATGCCTGTATCAAAAAGTGCATTAAAACCACTGATTGAAAATGGAAAAGTTCCATGGTATGATGACCCAAGATTGCCAACTCTCGAAGGATTACGAAGGAGAGGAATTAGACCAGAAGCTGTGAAGAAGTTCATTTTATCTTTAGGATTAACAAAAAATGATACGGTTTCTCCATTTGCATCTCTAGAGGCATTTAACAAGAAAATTATCGACGGTGAAAGTGTTAGGTTACACATGGTACGTAATCCAAAGGAACTAAAAATTACGAATCTTCCATCAAGTGAATTTCATTTATCAAATCATCCTACAATGGATTTAGGAAAACGAACTGTCAATATTGATAATTCAGTTATGATTGAAGGTGAGGATGCAAAAGATTTGAAGAATGGAGAATCAATAAGGCTTTTAGGAATTGGAATTGTTAAGATAATAGATAGTTCAAATCTTACTGCAGAATTTATTTCAGAAAATGCTGAAAATATTGAAAAAAAAATACAATGGGTTGCAGGAGAACCAATAAAAATCAAAATTATAGTTCCTGATCAGTTATTTTTTGGTGAGAAATTTAATGAAGATAGTCTAAAAGAAGTAGAAGGTTTTGTGGAACAGGCGTACTTAGAGTTAAAAGACGGTGATGAAATCCAATTCATAAGATTTGGTTATTGTAGAAAAGAATCAACACACCAAGTCATATTTACACACAAGTGAGAAAAAATGAAAATTGCAAGAGTAGTAAAATCAGGTAAAGAGACTTTTGGACTAGTTAAAGATGGAAAAATTGCCACAAAAGATGACATTACACAATCAACTGGAATCCCAATTCCAATGAATGTTAGAGATTTTTTGTTTGACGGTTGGTTTGAAGAAATTTTACCAAAGATTAGCGAAATTGAGTTTAAACATGAATTATCAGAATTTGATGTTCTGGCACCAATTCCTAATCCTAACAAGATAATTTGTTTGGCATTTAATTATAAAGATCATGCAGAAGAACAAAAATTAACGCCTCCAAAAGAGCCAGCTATAGTAAATAAGCCAAGAACTGCGCTTAATGGAACAAATTCAGAGATAGTTTGTCCAAATTTTGTCAAAGAGTTAGATTATGAAGTAGAACTTGCCTTGATAATCGGAAAAAAATGTAAGAATATTTCTGAAGAAGAAGCAATGGATAAGATTTTTGGATATATGATACTAAATGATGTATCAGCAAGAGACATTCAAGCAATGGATAAACAATTTACAAGAGCAAAATCGTTTGACGGATTTGCTCCATGTGGTCCATGGATTACAACAAAAGATGAGATTGATGATCCGCAGAACCTTAAACTTTTAACAAAAGTTAATGGAACTATTAGACAAGATTCTACTACATCAAACATGTTCATAAAAATCCCATCAATAATATCAATACTAAGTAAATCAATGACACTAGAACCAGGAGATATAATTTCAACGGGAACTGCTGCTGGAGTTGCATTGAATAATCCAAATGTTCCATATCTAAAAGATGGGGATTTGATAGAGATGGAAATAGAAAAAATGGGCGCTATTACAAATACAGTCAAGTTTGTAGATTAGAGTTTTTTTTGCATTAAATAAAATGGAAATTTATTTTCTAGATTTTTGATTTGTGGTAATGATTCAAGCTCAGTTAGTATTCTAATCTTTGAATAATTTTTTTCATATGCAAGATTTTGTACGAATTTTATCATATTTTCAGGTTCGATACCAGAAAGAATTTCTAAAATTATTGTATTTTCAAATGATTCAGACTCAGTAATTATACCCAAAGCGATTGTTTTGTTGTTAGTTTTTTGACAGAATATTTTATTTTCAGAATTTAATTTGTTTATTCTTTCATTAGTTAATGGAATCCATCTCCAAGATTCAACAAAATGATGATTTTGTACATCTAGTTCTTTACATTCATCCAAACATGAATTAGATATATCGATATTCTGTGAAGAGATTTGTTTTGATTCTAAAGAATAGTAATTCCACTGGGAGATTATTTCATATCCAAGTTTTTTAGCTAACGTAAGAGAAGGAATATTTTCAGATGCAATGAGCATTCTAGATATTTTAAATTCTTGTGACTTTGCGTTGTTTTCAAAATGATGAATCATTTTTTCTGCTATACCTTTTTTTCTAAAATCTTCACTTACACGAATTCCTTCAATCCAAATCATTTTTTCCATAGGATAAAATCCAGCATGTGCCATGGAAATAGGAATTTCTTCATTTTCAACGACAATTAGATTTCCTTCAGTAATCCAATTGTCCCATACCTCATGTATGTAATCACCCCATGAGAAGGTGTTTTTGCAAAAATTCAAGACATCTTTTTTATCAGAACTTTGAGCTAGTCGAGGAGAATTATCCATAAAATAAGAAAAATTATTAAGAATATAAAATCGATTTAGTTCATGGGACGGATTATTGCGTGTAAATCATCAGAGTTAGAATCTGGAAAAATGAAAAAAGTTTCTGTGGATAGTAAAGAGATTCTAGTTGCAAATGTAAATGGAAATTATTTTGCATGTGATGATACATGCACACACTCAGGTGCAAGTTTATCAGAAGGAAAATTAGAAAATTCAACAGTTACGTGCGGATGGCACGCAGCGGAATTTAATTGTGAGACAGGTAAAATGGAAAAATTTCCTGCAAAGATTAACGATTTAAAGTCATATACAGTGGTAATAGAATCAGAAGATGTATTCATAGAGATTTGAGAGATGAGCGAAGAAAATAAACAAGCAATGGAGAGTGCAATTCAAACACTCAATCAACTAGCAACTAGCCATTCTACACCAAAAAATTTCAAGAAAACAATTGCAGACTTGATTATAGAGTTGCAAACAGAAGAATATTCAATATCAGTAAGAGCAGCCAACGCAATTAGTAGTTTAGATGACATCACACAAGATCCAAACGTACCCTCATTTGTGAGAACCACATTATGGCAAGCAGTATCAGTTTTAGAGAGCATAAGAGAATAAATTCCCTTAAAACTTTAGCAGTACAATGAAAATTGAAGAATATCTGTCCACACTACCAAAATCGATCATATCAGGTGAAGAAATTCAAATTCCTCCAGATACAATAAGAGAAATTTTTAGATTTACAAATTTAGAAAAAAATGATACATTCTATCACCTAGGATGTGGGGATGGAACAAGTCTTGCAATTGCAAGACAAGAATTTGATGTAAAAAATGCTATTGGAATAGATAATTCAGAGAAAATGATCACTGCCGCAAAGAAAATGATTGATAAAAAAAATATTTCCAATATCAAAGTGATTGAACAAGATGTACGTAAAGCAGAGTTTAATGATGCAGATGTAATTTTATGTTGGTTTATGGATGCAGAAATTTTAGAAGATTTAATTGAGAAATTTAAAAAATTAAAAAGTAATGTTAGAATAATTACAATTTGGGCTCCATTACCAGGATGTTTACCACAAAAAGTTGATTTTCCATACATCATGAATGAAACTCCATTTGATGAAACAGATGATTTGAAAAAACAATTGATGGCAGTATTTGATACAGAGTGTATTGGATTTGTAACTGCATGGGAATATGCAGAGCGATACACAAAATCAATAGGTCGAGATAATCCAGAAAATGATAGATTTCTTGTTATAATTCAAGCATTGACAATTTGGATAAATGCAAAGAATCTTGGAGTTGCCTGTGGAGAAGAAATACCAGTTTCAATCAAATCATACATTGCAATTCTTAAGGAATATTTTGGAATTGAAGTTGAGCACTTGTTAAAATAATCAAGTCAACCTTTTATTTCCAAAAATCACGTAATAGTATGGAAGAGAGAATAAACATCAATGTTTCTGCAACTGAATATGATAAAACCAGTAAGGAAATAAAACGAGTACTAGGCAGAATGGAAGAAATGGTTCACGGGCAAGAGGACTTTTTGATAACTGATTCTGAGTTTGCATTTGGTTGGCACTTTTTTGTAGCTTCTGTAAACAGAGAGATGGTCATTAAACTTGCAGACATGATGGGAGATGAATTTAACAAATACAAAGGAAAAGGATTAGATAAAAAATTCATTTCATTATTGTCTGAAAAAATGGACGGAAAAGATGTGAAAATAAAATTTGCTTTAAAAGAAGAAATGGAATCAAGCAAATTTGGAATATTTTAAAAATTAAGGGGCCTCTGGGGGGAATCGAACACCCATCCGGGGATCCACAATCCCCTATCCTAGCCATTGGACGACAGAGGCCACAAAGAAACTAATTTTTTTTCTTGTATTAATCTTATAGCTCACATGTGTTAATTGCGACTATTTTTTGAATTTTCGCTTTATGCGTTTCAGTTTTGACGAACCAAATGGCAATATACGATATTGCTTTGTCCACCTAAATGTGATAATTGATGCTATAGCTGTAGAAAATATTAATACAGGAATTACCCATACGTAAGAAAATTCAAGATTTGGAATTCCAAAAATTGTTGCAAGTGTGTTAGGGACTAGAACTGCAGTAGCAGCTACAGTTAACCAAACTATTAATTTTGTTAATTGGTTTGTAGATTCTGTTTGGATTACAGTAATACCAGTAGAAATAATTTCCATTACATTTTCTGCCATCTGAATTTGTCTGTCTAGAGTTGCAAGAACAACTTCGAATTTTTCTAATATGTCATCATCGTCAGTTAACATATCAGGATCACCGTACTTTAGATTTCTTACAGTGTCATGAGTTGCCCAAACGGCATTAAGAAAAGACAAAAGTGATCTTTTCATATTAGATAATTCAGTAGACAAGTCTCGATGTATCTGACGAGAACCTGCAAGATCAATTTCAATCTGTTCTGCACGCTCTACAATTGTCCTAAGAGCAGAGAAATTTGTTTCACTAACTTCATCAAGTAATCTAAAGAGTAACATTGTTTGTCTATCAGCCCAATTCTCCGGAGTTTGTGGAAGCTTTCTCATAAGAGAGCTAGAATAATTATATAATTTTGTAATTTTTCCACCATAATCATCATGTATTGTAACAATGAGATCCTTTTTTAGGAAAATTAAACATGGTGAAGTTTGTGTTCTATTTTCACCCGTAAAGATGAAAGGAACCATGATTCCCAGAGTATCACCAACGTCTTCATATTCAGTTAGATAACCAGAAAGTAATGTACTAGAATCCATATTGATATTTAATTTCTCAAGAATTTTTGGAGTTTCGCTAGCTATATCATCAACTACACATTCGATCCAAGTTAAATTACCAATAGAAACATGTTGTGTTGCTTCATCTAAACTGGTACTTTCTTTTTTGAATGGAACTCCTTGCCCCTCAATTCCTGCAATACTTACTGTCTTGAGCATGGCAGAGAGACATTTTTCATGTATATACACTTTTTTTTTGATTGTTTAAGGAAATGGATGATTTAAGTAAAACAGAGATAAAAAATGTCATGAGTTGTTCAGGAGAGATTGTCGATAAAGAAGAGGATCTTATTCAGATTAAATCAAGTATTTCAGACCAACTGAAAAAAGCAAAATATGGAGTAGCAGATCATTCAACTGTAGAAATTTGTCATTGGACAAAAAAATCTTTTAGGAATGAAGGAAGTTGCTACAAGCACAAGTTTTATGGAATTAGTACTCATGAATGCATGGAATTCTCACCAGCTGGAATGCATTGTGAAAATAGATGCGTCTACTGTTGGAGACCAATGGAATTTTACGATTCAATGAAAATGGATGAAGAAAAAGTGGCAGAACCAAAAGATATCATGTCAAAGTTGATGGAAGAGAGGAGAAAGTTAATCGTAGGTCATTTTGGGGATCCAAAACAAGACAAACAGAAAATAGAAGAATCACTCACTCCCAGTCACTATGCCATATCATTATCAGGTGAACCAACTATGTATCCAAAGTTACCTTCTCTGATAAAATATCTCAAATCATTAGAAGCCACAAAATCAATTTTTCTTGTAACAAATGGCCAAGAGCCAGAAATGATTCAAAGACTTTCAGATGAAAATGCATTACCAACACAACTGTATCTTTCAACAAATGCATCAGATTATGATTCATTTCTTAAAATCAATAGACCCAAGTATGACGATTCATGGGAAAGATGGAACAAAACTTTAGAGATGCTTGCAGATTTAGATACAAGAACAGTACTAAGAGTAACATTAATCAAAGATTGGAATGATTCTGAAGAAATGATATCTGGTTTTAAATCAATATTTGAAAAATCAAATGCACATTTTGTTGAGTTAAAATCCTATATGCATATTGGACGTTCAACTAATCGATTAGAATATGAAAATATGGTGGAAATGGATGATGTGAGAAAGTTTTCAGATAAAATAGCAGATAAATCAAATAGATTTGAAGTGATGGATGAAAGTGAAATTTCTCGAATTGTGGTTTTACAAAATAAGAAACGATTTACAGAACGTTATCTTAGTGCATATGCATAAACCAATTTGAGAATTTTTTTAGAGATGCAGAGCGATGAGAAAATTTATCTTTATCAGAAACATTTGCGTATGTTTTTGATTCCCCATCAGGAATGAATATTGGATCATATCCCCAGCCACCTTCTTCAATGGATAATGAAATTTTTCCAGGTATGCTAGATTCAAACAATTGAACATCATCAACTCCGTTACAATAAGCAATAATTGCTACAAATTTTGCAGTTCTTAATTCAATTTTTTCTAATAAACTCATGATTCCTTTATTCCCAATTGTATCATAAACATAAGATGAGTATGGACCAGGAAATCCATCAAGTGAATCAATGAAAAGACCATCATCTTCAATAATCACAGGTTTTTGAACTTTAGAATAAGCATCCAATGCTTTTCGTTTTGCAATTTCACCAAGAGAATTAGACTGAATTTCTTCAAGTGTTGTTTTAAACAAACTAACCTCTAATCCTAAATTAGATAGAATTCTTTGTGCTTCTGTAAATTTATGAGTATTTGATGATACAAAAAATAATTCAGACGACTGTTGCATATCTACCTCGACTTTCAATTACAGCAACTAATTCAAGAATTTTCTTACATCGTTTTTTACCAACAGAATTTTCATATCCAGAAATAAAATTTTTCCAAGATTTTTCCATAACATTAGCATGAGCGCTATTCAAAATTTCTTTAAACAAGCGTAGATCAACTGCATGATCATCAGGCTTTTCAGTTCTATTTGCTAATCCAAAATCAATAAGAAATAGATTTTTTTTAGTAAGTATGAAATTTGAAGTTGTAAGATCACCATGCATTACACCATTTGCATGAAGTTTGCCAACAATTTTTCCTATTTGTGAACACGTTTTAGGAATAGATTTTTCATCCATATCACGAATTAATTTTCCATTCACATATTGCATGTATATTGAGAATTTTTTGTAATCTACAAAATGAATTAACGGTGTTGAAATACCAAAAGATTTTACATCAGATAATAACTGTGCTTCTCTAATTGTCCTTTGTTTTCTAATTCTAATATCAAGTGATGGATTTCTATATTTTTTCTCTTTTCTAATTTTTAATACTGATTTTTTTCCATTCCATGAGGAAATATACACATCAGCCTCGGCTCCTTTTTTAAGGATCTTCATTAAGATTATAACCAATTCTTGTAATTAATAGATATAATGATGTTAAATTACGATGCACCGCTTTACAGACCACCATCAGAAGCAAATTCATTAATTTTTCAGGTGACATTAGGCTGTTCATTTAATCAATGTTCATTTTGTGATATGTACAGATCAAAAGAATATTCTGAAAGAACCTGGGATGAAGTAAAAGGAGAAATTGATATGATGGCAAAAATTATGCCAGACACACAAAGAGTGTTTTTGGCAGATGGTGACGCAATTAATTTATCAACAGAGTATATGGTAAAAATTCTCAAATATATTCGAGAAAAATTTTCTTCAATTGAAAGAATTTCATGTTATGCAATGCCAATGAATCTGTTGAAAAAAACTCCTGAAGATTTACAAGAATTACATGATGCAGGGTTAAACATGTTATATCTTGGAATAGAAAGTGGTTCAGACATAGTACTTAGAAAAGTAACAAAAGGTGCAACATCAAAAACTATCATCAAAGCATGCAATAAAGCTAAAGATGTTGGATTCAAACTATCATGTATGGTCATTTTAGGATTAGGAGGGAAAAAATATTCAAAAGAAAATGCAATAGAAACTGGCAAAGTAATCAGTGCATCAAAGCCAGATTTTGTTGGGGCATTAACATTGTATTTAGAAAATGGAATCAAAGATGAATTCATTACAAAATGGGGAGGCGAATTTGTCAAAATAGATGATAATGAATCACTAGAAGAATTAGAATTACTTGTTTCAAATATTAATGCAGAAAATCAAATAGTTTTTCGTGCAAATCATGGTTCAAATGCATATAATATCGCAGGAACATTTCCTCAAGACAAGGATGAGATGCTTGAAAAAATTGGTTGGCTAAATAAACATCCTGAAAATGTAAGACCCGAAGGTTTACGAGGATTTTAGAATTAAATTTTATCTAATAGTTCTTTAACATTATCTGATAACTCTGGTAACTCAGTATGACTGGTATTATTTTGAATTATTTCAGGACCTATTCTTCTAACCTTCTGAGTTCCTATCAAAGTATCCAAACTTCTTTGGATCTCTTTTTCAGGTAATACAGAAGAAAGTTTTGAGATTAATTCCTCCTCATTTTCATATTTTTCAATGGAATATTGAACTAGAGTCATTTTATCATTCATAGAAAGATCTGACATTGTATTTTTTGTAATTTTATCGAATTAAAAAATATTCGGTAGTGGGCCCGCGGTGATTTGAACACCGGATCTTCGCCATGTAAAGGCGACGTCATAACCGAGCTAGACTACGAGCCCGCCAAAAAGTTCTTCGTTAAAATCCATTTAAATCTTTGACAAGAAAAAATAATCATAATATGACAGAAATTGTGTTTTTTTGTAGTCCAATAGGACTAGGACATGCAACAAGAGATCTAGCCATAATTAATGAATTGAAACTAGAATCATGTAAAATTTATTCAGGTAGTTCAGCCATTGAATTTTTTCAAAAAAATAATGTTCAAGCATATGATGTTTATTCACCCCCAAAATTTGAGGTACAAAATGGAAAATTAGAAAAATCGTTGAGATGGCTTTGGGATTACTACAAGTATTATAAAAAATGTAAAGAAGTTTCAAATCAGATCATTAATGATGAAAAACCAAATTTGATTATTAGTGATGAGGATTTTGCATCAATAGCAATAGCGCAAGAAAAAGGAATTTCAAATATAATCATCACGGATATTCTTGAAACAAAATTTACTAGTGGATTTGGGGGAATCGTTGAAAAAAAGATGAATAAAACGATGCAAGAAATGTTGAACAAAGCTAACAGAGTCATAATTCCAGAGTTAGGAGAAAATCAAAATAACATAGTACGGACAGGTCCAATTGTAAGAAAAATAGAAAAAAATCGTGACGACATTAGAAATGATTTAGATTTTAAAAAGAAAACAATTGTTCTCAGTGTTGGAGGTACCGACGCAGGAATATTTTTAATCAAACAAACAATCGATGCAGTAAAAAAAATTCAATTAGATATCGAGTTAGTTTTAGTTGCCGGACCAAAAATTAAAGAAGAGTTTGGAAATAATTTGAGAAATTTAGGATTCGTAGAAAATCTTCATGAAGTAATTTTTGCATCAGATCTAATAATTTCTCTTGCAGGAAAATCTACAATTGATGAATCAGTTGTGTATGGAACACCAGGAATTTTCATACCAATAAAAGATCATTTTGAACAAGAAGATAATGCCAAAGAAATGGGATTTAATTTTGAAGATATTTATAATTTAGAAAATCTCATAAAAGAAAAACTTAACATGGAAAGAAATGAACAGCAACAAAATGGAGTTAATTTGGCAGGCATGGAAATTTCAAAAATTCTTTTAAATAAAAATAACGATTAATACTGCAATAATATTTTGGATTAATCATGAGTAAACTAACAATTGCAAAATTTGGAGGAAGTGCAATAGGAATTGATGGAGAAGGAATACCTCAAATCATTAAAAGAATTAAAGAAATTCAAAAAAATGGTAAATTAGTCGTAGTTTGTTCTGCACCACTCACAATGGTAGATGGTAAAAAAAAATCACTGACAGATGTAGTGCTAGGCATAGGAGATAACGTAGTAAATGGAAATAGTTTTGATTTTTCAATTGTTGAAAAATCATACTCAAAAATTTTAGAATATCTAAATGATGAATCTAAAAATTTAGGTAAGGAAACAATTGATGAGTTTTTGAAAAATTCAAAAGGTGCTATTGATTTAGCATCATCTAAAAAAGAATTTTTAGATGAAATTCGTTCAAAAGCATTGGCGTTTTCAGGAGAAGTCTTAATGTCACATGTTTTGAATCTAATTTTAAAGAATAATGGAATTAGATCAGATACAATTTCACTTGAGGATTGGCCGATAATTACAGACAATAATATTGAATCAACAAATTTTCTTTTCTCAGAATCAGTTTCAAGAATGGGTAAACTGGAACAAATTCTAGATGAAAATGATGTAATATGTGTTGGAGGTTTCATTGGAAAAACAAAAGATGGAATTATTACAACATATGAAAGGGGCGGTTCAGACAGAACTGCAGCGGATTTAGGAATTTTATTTCATAAAAAATATGATACAGTTATAGATCTTGAAAAAGACAGCTCTGTTGTTTCTGCAGATCCAAAAATTGTCAAAGATGATCTTGAACGAGTCAATGAATTATCATACAATGAAGCTAGATTAGCAGGAATGTTTGGTATGAAAATTGTAGATCCTATTGCAATTAAAGAAATTCTTGAAAATGGAGTAGAAATACCACTTACAATTACAAATATGAAATCACCGGAAATGATTACAAAAATTCAAAGAAAACCAGATGATAAAAGTGGTCATCCATTGAAGATTGTCACAGGTAAGAAAAATTGTGCAATCTTACGAATAGAATCAGAAATGATCAGAGACTTACTTGTATCATTAGAGAAAGACAAGAGATATAGTGAATTTATTGTCTTATCACCATTCACAAAAGATGGAATTGAATTTAGTCGAATTTTGTTTTTAGATGGAGATTATGTAAAAAGAAACGAAAAATATATTCTGAGTTTCGATGCACTTGCAACAGTTGCATATGAAAGAGGTGTAGTTACATTGATCGGTGACGAAATGTGGAGAGTACAACAAATTGCATCAAAGGCTAGTTCTAAGATAGGCGATGCAGGATTAAACATCTTGAACATGGATGCACAAGAAGAAACTTCTAGAATTATTATCGTTATAGAAGATGTAGAAGATAGTGTTGCAAAAGCAATTGAATCAATACATTCTGAAAGATTAAAGATTAAATTTATTTAAAACCAGTTTGGCGCTAAAGGTCGTGTGACCAGTAGTGCCAAGGTGGGTTTGTTCTTGGACCATCTTCTAGAATCAGTCCGGCGTTACCCAAAACACGCTTGATCATAATAGAACATGAAGATTATTTAATATGATCTATCTATAGTATAGGGATTCAGGCGTGATTGTTTAAATTACGAGATGAGTTTTGCCCGATATGAAAGAAACAGGCAAGATTTGGATGAATGGAAAATTAGTTCCTTTCAAAAATGCCAAAGTACATGTTTTAACACATGCATTACACTATTCAACTTCAATATTTGAGGGGATTAGATGTTATGATACCCCAGAGGGTTCAGCAATTTTTCGATTACCGGAACATGTTGACAGATTTTTCAATTCTGCAAAAATGTATTCTATGAAAATGCCATATTCAAATAAAAAAATTAATGATGGAATAATAAAAACGGTAAAAGCAAATAAACTGAAACAATGCTACATCAGACCATTAGCATATTATGGGTATGGAACAATGGGACTTACTCCAACAAATAACAAAGTTGATGTTTCGATTTCATGTTGGGAATGGAAAATGGGAGAATCAAAGGCAGGAAAATATTCAGGAGCAAAATGTAAAATTTCAAAATGGATAAGAATTGATTCAAAATCACAACCTATGCAAGCAAAATCTGCAGCGAATTATTCAAATGCTGCATTGGCTAGAATGGAGGCACTAAATGCAGGATATGATGAAGCAATCATGCTTAACAACAAAGGATACGTTGCAGAAGGAAGTGCAGAAAATATTTTTGTAGTTAAAAATGGAAAAATTACTACACCACCATTGGATGCAGACATACTAGATGGAATAACAAGAGATTCAGCAATAAAACTTCTCAAGTCAAAGAAAAGCAAAGTTATTGAAAAAAATCTAAAAATTAATGATCTTCTAAAAGCTGATGAAATTTTTATGACAGGAACTGCTGCTGAAGTAAAGTCAGTTACTCGTGTCAATAAGACAAAAATTGGAGATGGAAAAATTGGTGAATTTACAAAAGAATTACAAGAATTATTCATGGACACAGTAATGGGTAAAAATAAGAAATTCCGCTCATGGTTAAAATTCATCTAAAATTAGATATATCTTAAAAGTTTAGAGAACATATGGACGATTGCTCAGTATCAGATGAGATATCCAAGATATGTTGGTTTTGTAAAAAGGGTAGACATGAAGAATGTATGAAAGAAATGCCAGTTAATGCAAAATCTGAAGGACCCCATGAATGTACATTTGATACAAAGTTGATTTCATGCAAATGTTCTCATGGAAAGTGAAATAAATTGAATTATGATAAAGAATTTTGGAACAAATATGCTGATGAAAATGAATCACGTAACAATGAAGAATTTACAAAATTTTTAACAGATCTTGCAAGATCATTACATTGTACAAGTATTTTAGAAATTGGTTGTGGAACAGGAATTGATTTAAGAAAATTTGATGATTCGTTTGAGATACATGGAGTTGATTTGAATGAACATGCATTAGACTTAGCTAGAAAAAATATCCCTAAGGGAAAATTTCACAGAGAAAATATTAGAAAATTACCTTTTGAAGATGCATCAGTTGATTTTATTTTTACACATAAGTTATTGAATTATCTTGATGACGATACTCTGGATAAGGGTGTTAGCGAGATGTTTCGTGTAGCCAAAAAATATATTGTAAATTGTGAATTATTCGGAGAAACTGAAGATGTGATAAATGATGAAATGAAATTTAGAAACATGCTAAAAAGATGGTTGAATTACAAAGTAAAAGTTGTAAGCAACGTCAACATGCATGAAGAGATAGAACCTGAACAAGTTAGATTTACTTTATTGCGGAAATTACAATAGCGGGTCTAGAGGGATTCGAACCCTCGACAACCGGATTAAGAGTCCGGTGCGCTACCTGGCTGCGCCATAGACCCACACAAAGATATGAAAAAATGATGTTATTATTTAAACTTGGGATATGATTAGTTTTTGAGTTCTGGTTCTTGTTCGAACTTCTCAAGAATTGCAGTAAGTACAGTTGAAACTGGAACATTGTTCATCTTTTTCTTTTCTGCTAGGAGTTTTTGGTATGCATCTAATGTGATGTAAACCGGAATTGAGCCATTTCCTTCTAAGAGACCTCTTACTTTGAAAAGTGCTGTTTCAAGTCCATTTTCAGCAGATTTTGCAAACTTTACTTTGTCTAAAATATTGCCTAGTGGACCTAATGGCATTTCATAGTCAACAGTCATGCTAACATTTGTAAGATTATCGGAGAGTTCTTTGAATTCGGTTGTAATTTCCCATCTCTTGAATTTACCTTTAATTTGTTTTGCAGAGATTTTTTCACCTCTAACAAATTCGGTTGTCTCACAATCCCATTCTAGTCTTTTTCCGCTAAAGTCACCAATTACTCTGAATGTTGTTCCTACACCCATTCCTGCTTTAATATCCATAGGAATGACAGTCATGCCAACGCCTTTTTCAGACATTTGATCAGAAACATGTTCTGGTCTTGCAAAATAGGTAAACACAGTGTCTACTGGTGCTTTGATGTCGATTGATTTCTTAACTACAGTCAACATTTGTGACTCTTTTCAGAGAGGATTTAAAGCTTTACACGATTTTCAACAAAGTTTTTGATTTACAATATATTGATCGGCGGACAATCAATTGTGATGAATGAAAGTTTAAGGATCCTTTTCATTTTACCGTTACTTTTCGTATCGATCACAGCAACAACGGATGCATATGGACATTCATTGTTTAATTCATCTGAACAAACATTAGGTGATTATCGAGTTCAGATCGCAACTCAACCAGAATTTCCACAAATTGGCGAGAGATCACAAATTTTGATCAGGGTTACAGATCAAGATGGTCAAGAAGTTGATCGATTTATGATGGGAAACAGAATTTTTTACAATGATGAACAAATAATCACATGGAGACCAGAGTCTTATGATAGTGGACATATGGAAAAAGATTTTTTCTTTGAAGAGTCAGGAAATCATATATTTCGTATAGACTTGTATGATGTTGCAGAAGACGGAGGAGTTTTGACATTTACATTCAACATAAGCACACAATCACCATTTGGTTATGTTTTCATAGGAGCAATTGCTGCAGGTGGATTAATTTTTGGAGGAGTTGTAGGTATTGTTTATGTTCCTAGAATACTAAAAAAACGATCTAAATTTTAGTTTCTATTACTTGCTTTCCAAGTCTAAATACAAATAATACAGTAAGTAGAGTCATTGCAAATAGTAGTATTCCAATACCTAGATGAACTGCAACTAGTACTGCATGCAATTGAGTATCAATTACAAGAGCACCAAGTGTGATTTGAGTGACTACTAGAGCGCTTGCAAATCCGCTTGTAAACTTGACTTTTCTTCCTGCATCCTTATTTATCCAAACACCAATTGTGGTTGCTAAAATTAAGAGACCTGTTGTTGCTGCAACTGTTCTATGAATCCATTCAATGAAATATTCATCATTTGGCATTACACCGTTAGGACATAATGGCCATTCAGGACATGTCAGACCTAGTCCTGCAGCAGAAATGTACCCACCAACAAACATGAGTGAGTATAAGATTACAAGAGATGTTAATGCGAGATATTTTAGAATCAAATTACTCTACAATGAATGAACCTTGCATACCTTGTAATGCATGTCCTGGAACTGTACAGATGTAGTAGTATGTACCAGGTGCACCTGCTAGGAATGTTACCGAGCCAGATTCACCAGGTTTTAGAGGGTTAGTTGCTGCTGCAATAGCAGAATCAAAAATAATACTATTGAAATCATCAGGATTTGAGACAACACCAAATGCGTGGAAAGATTTTCCTACATTATTTGTAGTAATTGTTACTTCATCACCAGAGTTTACACGGACTTCAGGATTGCTACCTTCTTCTCCAGGTAATGCATCAAATGCTAGAGTTCTAAAGTCACTACTTTCTACAAAGTCAAATGTTATGTCATGAGATACACCAGTTGGTGGGGCTGCAGCTGCTGGGGCACCTGCACCAGTTACAATAATTTCACCAACCATTCCTTGCATTCTGTGACCTGGAACTGTACAAATGTAGTAGTATGTACCAGGTTCGGTTGGAATGAATTCTGAGACTCCGCCTTCACCAGGTTTTAGAGGTTCGTTCATAGATGCAACTTCAGAACCGGGGTAGAGATTTCCAAATCCTTCTTCATCTGAAGTAACACCAAATGCGTGGAAAGATTTACCATCATTCACTATATCAAAGATGATTTTATCACCAACGTTTGCGTTGATAGTTGGGTTTGCACCTTCTTCTCCGGGCAGTGCATTAAACGCTAAAACTCGAAAGTCACTACTTTCAATAAATGCTAATGATGAATTGATTTCTACTCCAGTTAAAACTACTGAACCTGAGCCTTTATCAGAACCACCATGATCATCTCCAACATCTCCAGTTAAGAGACCTGCTGGTGGAGGCATGGAAATCCAATAATCCCACATTCCAAAGAAAATTCCACCACCTGCGATACAGATTCCCAACATGATAACCATCATCTTGGTTGTACGTTCAGGTGTTGTTCTGTAAATTGGATCGTGTTGTTGTTGTTCTTGTGTCATTTTGTTATCCTAATGTGATGGGTTCTTTGCCTGATATGGGAAGTAATATTTTCCGCCTAAGCCAAATGGATCATCCATATCTGCTGGTTTTCCTTTTGCAGAACTCCAAATTAAGTTCACAAGGAAGATTGCCATACCGATACCGATGATGAATGCGCCAATTGAAATTATTATGTTCATTTGGACCCATTCCGGAATTGGGGGATAATCATAAATTCTTCTTGGCATTCCAAAGAGTCCCAAGATGTGTTGAGTAAAGAATACAAGAACGGTTCCTACGAAAGATAAGATAAAGTGGACTTTGCCCAAAACCTCACTGTACATTCTTCCAGTTACGTATGGGAAGAAGTAGTAAACGAATCCTACTGTACCAAAGAGGATTGTACCCATTACAAATAGGTGGAAGTGTCCAACTACCCAGTAAGAGTCGTGAGTGATAAAGTCTAATGGCATTGCACTGTTTACTACACCACCTGCTCCAGCCGAGAAGAAGAGTGCAATTCCGCCTACAGCCCACATAATTGGGGTTGCAAACTTAATTCTTCCACCCCACATGGTGGCTAAGAAGTTGAATGTGTGCATTGCAGATGCTGGAACTGCTGCTAGAGTTCCAACCATGAATACAGTCTTTTCTGTAAATGACATTCCGGTTGCATACATGTGATGAGCCCATGATGCAAATCCTACAATTGTTAGTAAAGTAAATGCGGCTACTCCAGAGCTATGACTGAAAATTGGTTTTCTTGAGAAACGCGGGAATATTTCATACATGAAACCAATCGCAGGAATTACCAAAATGTATACTTCCGGATGGAATGTAAACCAAAACAAATGTTGGTAAGCAATTGGATCTCCACCCATTGCAGGATTAAAGAATCCTGATGCACCTAATCTATCTGTAAGTAACATCAACAACGCCGCTGCAAATGTTGGAACTGCAACTAAAGTGATTAATGAAGATGTGAGATATGCCCAAGCTAATAGCGGCATTTTACTTAATGGTAAATCAGGATGTTTACATTTCATTATTGTAACTACAAAGTTAATCGAACCAAGTATTGAAGACACACCTAAAATTTTCAGTCCAAATATCCACATGTCTGCTGCAGGACCTGGTGCACTGATTACAGAATATGTTGGATATGCATACCAAGTGAAGTCTGCAAATCCTAACCAGATGAGTGCGCCTGCTGGTGGTATCATCCAAAATGCTACTGCATTTAATTTTGGATATGCCATGTCTTTGAATCGAACCATGATTGGGACAAGATAATTTCCAAATGCAGATGCAGATGGTAAGATGAATAAGAAAATCAAAGTAGTTCCATGAACTGTAAAGATTCTGTTGTATGTCATAGAGTCAGCGATTATTTGAACACCTGGACTGAATAATTCAACTCTAAGTAACAAAGCAAGTGCTCCACCCATGAACATGAATGCTAGAGATGTAATTAGGTAAAGAAGACCAACATCAGTATGATGCGTTGAAAACATAATTTGCCAGATTGGTCTTGGTTTTTGTAATTCTAATACCATATCAAATCAGGCTCCTTTATCCTCTACAATAAGTGTTCCACGCATGTTGTAATGAATTAATCCACAGTATTCTCTACATTGAATATCAAATTCTCCAACATCTGTTGGTGAAAACCAAACCGTGTTAACTCTTCCAGGTACTGCGTCCAACAAAACAACATAATCATGAATGTTAAATGAATGTATAACATCTTTCGACGTTATCTCAAACTTGTACGCTTTTCCTTTTTCGACATGTAGTTCTCCTATCTCTTTAGTTCCATCTTCATGTTCAAAGGTCCATATCCATTGTTGACCAGTAACTTTGATAATTTCTGCATCTTCTGGAACATGCTCAATAATTCTTTCAATATTCCAAGCTTCTGCACCTACATAACAAAGTAATGCGATTACAACGCCAACGTAAACCCATTCTGGCCAAGTAGAGTGTCCGCTCATTTTACCACGAACCCGACGCCTCGTAAGATGTTGGTGTTGCTTTTGGATTTGACTCTCTAAATCTCAAAACTAGCCATACTATAAGACCAGAAACTACAGTTCCTACTGTAAATGCGACAATCATTAATCTATAAAATAATCCCCAAATAACTACACGTCTATCAAGATATTCACCAGCAGAATCACCGGCTGCTAAAACATACTGAATGGAAGGAAGAATTACTAAAAGCCCCAACATTGCACCTATACCAATTATTCCTTTCAATTTTACCTGTTAATTACGCGTGGTCGAAAATTTCTATTTAAAAGTTTGGAGGATTTATCTTAAAAAGTCTCATGAAAACGTGAAGAGTTCATAGAGTTGATCGAAGAGAGGTAAAAGTTTTGATCGTCATATTTGAAAACATTGAGAGAAGCATTTGCGACAATTAATTGAAAAAGAATCTCAGATTTTAGAGAGAGGACTTTTCCGATCATTGCTTTAATTGGATCCATATGAGTAACTAGAACAACGTTTTCTCCTTTATGGTTATTTTTGACAAAGTCAACAATATCAAAAACTCTTTTTTGTACTTCTGAAAATGATTCAACGCCATTATGACTAATTTCCAAACTGCCTTCATAGAATTTCAAGAATACGTTACCATGTTTTTTGAAGATTTCGTCATATGGAACCATCGTAAACTTTCCCATATCCAATTCAATTAATCGATCATCTGATATTGGTTTTACATCACAATGTTTTCCAACAATTTCTGCAGTTTGCATTGCCCTATCAATTGGACTAGAGTAAATTGCAGAGATATTAAGAGATTTAATCATCTCACCAGCCTGTTCAGCCTGTTTTTTTCCTTCTTCAGTAAGATTAATTCCAGGAGTTCTACCCGCTAAAATTTTTTTAGTATTATTTTCAGCTTGCCCATGTCTAAGGAAGATTATCATATTGTATTACGAATTTGTCTTCAATAGAGATAATAATAAGATTGGCAGAGCGCATTCATGAAAGTTGGAATTATTGGTGGAACTGGCGGAATGGGAAAAGGTTTTGCAATCAGATGGTGCAAAGATCATAATGTTTTGATCGGTTCAAGAGATGCTGAACGTGCAAATACATCAGCTCAAGAATATACACAATTAACTAAAGAAGCATATGAAAAAATTAATGGGGATATTACAGGTACAGATAACACAACAGTTGCTAAAGAATCAGATGTTTTAGTCTTATCAATTCCATATGAGAATATTGATTCAATTTGTTCAGAATTATTGCCTCACATTAGTGATGACTGCGTTGTTGTATCACCAATTGTTCCTATGACAAAAACAGATACAGGTTTTGAGTGTGTTGCAATAAAAGAAAATAAACCATTTTCACATCAAACAGTTGAAAAGCATATGAAAGATAAATCAAAACTTGTTTCAGCATTTCATGTAATTTCTGAGAAAAAACTTGTTAATCCAACTTTGAAATTAGATTATGACATATTCGTTGCAGGAGATAGTAAAGAATCAGTGGAAGTAGTAAATGGATTAATTAATGAAATTGAAGGTTTGAGACCAATTTATTTAGGACCAGGTGCATTAGCTTATCTTGTTGAGATGTCAACTCCATTGTTACTTAATGCAATGATAAGAAACAAGATGAAAAATCCTGGAATTAAAATAATTTAAAACGATTAAGAACAATGTTTTATCATGAGTAGTGAATATTCACGTAGAGGAAGAAATTGGTTCTCTGCAATGGGAGTTTTGTTCATCATAATGGCATCAATTGTTTTAGTTAGAAATATGATTTTGTGGAGTCCAGAATTTGCACTCGATTTTTTATTGGGACCAGACATCAGTAATGAGAAAATTTCAGTTGGAATGATTGCTTTTGGATTAATTTTAATTGGTTGGGGGTACAGAAAACCAAATGTCAAAGCAAACTGAATTTTTAAAAAAAGAAAAAATTCTTCATTTGGCAACCATTGATGAAAAAAATTCCCCACATATCGTTCCTGTTTGGTATTTGTATAGTGCAGGTAAGATCTATGTCGGAACAAATACAAAAACTCAGAAAGCAAAGAATATCAAAAAACATAGAAAAGTTAGTTTTTGTGTTGATGTCGGGGTTAATGCACCAGATATTTTTGGTGTAATGGGTAAAGGAATTGCAAAATTATTAAAAGAAAAGAAAACAGTCAACAGAATTGCAAAAAAAATTCTTTTACGATATTTTAAATCGTTAGAAAATAAATCTGCCAAAGAATTACTAGAGGATACAGATTGTATAATTGAGATTTTACCTAAAGAATTTTCTAATTGGAAATATTAACGAACAAAATCCTCAATTTTGTTCATAGCTGATTCCAATATTTCCATTTTTGGAAGATAAACAATTCTAAAATGGCCACTGCCATATTGTTCACCAAAACCAGAACCATGAACTGTGAGTACACCTTTTTGTCTCAACAATTCTAGAACAAATTCTTTATCAGAATTAAATTTATTTTGTTCAATTTTTGGAAATGCGTAAAATGCACCTTTGGGATTTGAACATGAAATACCATTCATTTCGTTTAGTCGTTTTATGACATAATCTCTATGTGTTTTTAATTCAGAAACAAATTTTGGAATATAGTCTTGAGGGCCAGTTAAAGATTCTAGAGCAGCATATTGTACAGGAAGATTTGTTGAAATTCTCACTCTAGCAAGTTTTGGTAAATTTTCTCTAAGATTATCAAGATGTGGTGAATTGTTAAATGCAATATATCCAATTCGCCACCCAGACATTAAATGAACTTTTGAAAAGCCATTGAGAACAATTACAGGTGAGTCACCAGCAACTTTTCCAATACCAGTAAATTTTTCATCAAAAACTATTTGATCGTAAATTTCATCACAGATGATATACAGATTATTTTCATTTGCTACATCAACAATTTGTCTTAAAGCATTTTCATTGAATACCAAACCCGTAGGATTATTTGGACTGATTAGACAAATTGCAACAGTTTTTGAAGTAATCTTACTTTTGATGTCATCGATATCAGGAGATGATGAATTCAAATCAACTGAGAATTCAATTGGAATTCCTCCGTGTAATCTAACGTATGAAGCATATGGAGGATAATATGGACCGGGAAGTAATACTTCATCACCTTCTTCAACTATAGAAGAGATAACCATATCCAAACCTTCAGAAACACCATTTGTTACAAGAATATTTTCAGAGGGTATGGACAGACCTTTTGCATTTTCTTTTTTTGCAATTGCGTCAGTTAATTCAGTTAAACCTTCAGAACGAGTATAGAAATTATTTCCATTATTTATTGCGTTAATCATGGCTTGTTTGACATTTTGTGGTGGTTGAAATCCTGATTGCACAGGATCACCTATGTTCAGATAATCAACTGTTTTCCCCTGTAACTCTATTTCACGTGCTGCAGAAACAATATCTCTAATTGCATATTCCACTCCTGCGACTTTTTTTGATATTTTCATAACTGAGACAGATATTTAGACCAGTTAAATGCTTATTTTTTTGGACCCGTAGCTCAGCCTGGATAGAGCGGGTGGCTTCGGACCACCAGGCCATGGGTTCGAATCCCATCGGGCCCTTTTTTTAATAATCAAGTATATTAGAGATAATTTTCAGATCATAACATGAGTCCTGGTATCGGTTTAATGGATAGACGATTGAAAACAGAAAAAGATGCAATATCACTTGCAATGTCAGGAATTTTAAAAGAATACAAGACAGAATCTGAAAAAATTGAGACATTAGAAACAAAGTATGATGATGATGCAGGGGATTGGTATGTTGCATTAGGTTGGGCAGAAAAACGTGCTATTGTAAAAATGGATTCGGTTTTAGCAAAGATAACAGAGATTAAAGAAATTTAACTTGATTTTTTAAATTCAACATTTGGAGCATCGTTTTGGTTTGGAATAACTAGTAATCCACCTTCATGAAGTTGTTTTAATAATTGCATTACCTCTTTTTCAACTTGTGTTCTTTGTAATCCAGTTTGTTGAGCAAATAGATCCACCAATTCAGTAACTTTTCTTTGTCCATTACAAGATTTCCAAAAGTCTATGATTGCTTGATTTACCATAAATCCTTGTTCATGCTCATTTGCAAGAACTAGAGAACCATCTTCTTGTTTTACTAAGTTGCCAACACCTTGTGGTACAGCGGTTTCATAATTAATAGGAGCAGGAGTATTTTGAGAACCCATTGTTTTCATCATGGCTTTTGCTTCATCTGACATTTTATCCATTGTCCATGGAGGATCCCATACAATTTCTACATCGACATTATTTACACCAGAAACTTTTTTTGCATATCTTTTAACATCGTCAACCATTGTTTCATGTAAAGGACAACCTTTTGTTGTCATAGTCATTTTGATATTTACATCATTATTTTCAGTTACATCAATTCCGTAGATTAAACCCATATCTACAATACTTAATGGAACTTCAGGATCCATACATTTTTTCAGTGAATCACGTACATTTTCTATACTGACAGTACTCATGAGAAAATTCCACATGAAATGAATAAAAACTTGATGTTAATTAGCTTGGAATAATTTTTTTATAGATTCTTCAAATGGTGCTTTTGCAATACCTTTCTCAGTAATTATTCCATCAATCAATTCAGGAGGAGTCATATCAAATGCAGGATTAATTACATCAATACCATCAGGTGCAGTTTTTTTATCTCCAATTCCAGTAACCTCAGAACCTTTTCGTTGTTCAATGATTACATCTTCAGGATTACTCTTCATATCAAATGTTGAAAGTGGTGCTGCAACATAGAATGGAATTTTATGTTGATTTGCCATAGTTGCTACCTGATATGTTCCAATTTTATTATAAACATGGCCAGTTCTTAGAATTCGATCTGCGCCAACAATTATTTTGTCTACTAAACCATTTGCCATTGAATAACCAACTGCAGTGTCAGGTATTAGACTAACATCAATTCCATCGTGTTTTAATTCAAAAGCGGTTAATCTTGAACCTTGTTGGATTGGACGAGTTTCAGTAGCTATAACTTTAACATTTTTTCCACTGTCTTTTGTTGCACGAATTACTCCCAAAGCTGTTCCATAACCAACAGTAGCTAATGCACCTGCATTACAATGAGTCATTATAGTGTCATCATTATCAAATAATTCTGAACCATTTTTCCCCATTGCCATATTGATTTTTACATCATTGTCTGCCATTTTTTTGGCATAATCAATAACATTTTTTCTAATTTCATCTACAGTATTTCCATTATTTGCAACTTCCATAATTTTATTGAGACCCCATCCAAGATTCACTGCTGTAGGTCTTGTTTCAAATAGAATTTTTTTAGCATTTTCCATATATGATATGAGTTCATCTTTGTTTGCAGCATCACTTTGTAATGATGCTAAAGCAAGTCCAAATGCGCCAGACACTCCTATAGCAGGTGCACCTCTAATAACTAATGTCCTAATTGCGTCTGCAACCTGATTAAAATCAGTATAAGTAGCATATTCAAGAATATTAGGTAATTTTGTCTGATCAATCATTACTACAGAATTATCTTTCCATTCTATTGTTTTTAATGTCATAATATTTTTTTAAATCAAGAATTTATTATTTGTTTAGACATAAAGTATCTATCATACCTTAGTGTTTTATTAGATGTAGTTTTTAGTTGCAATATGAATATACAAGATATTCAAAAATTTGATCCACAAAAAATGTATAAAGTTTATGACAAATGGGCAATATTAGCTAAAGATGCTTACGAGAAAGAATTTTCAAAGATAAGATTTGATAATATAGATCATGTGGTTTTAGCAGGAATGGGAGGATCAGGTGCAATTGGAGATATTATTGCAGCAATATTGTCTAGAGAAAATTTCCATGTTTCAACTGTTAAAGGATATTTATTGCCAAAGACGGTTGACGACAAAACATTAGTGATTGCAATAAGCATATCAGGCAATACAAAAGAGACGTTAGCCATTTTAGATTATAAATCTGAATCAAATGCAAAATTTATTGCAATTTCATCAGGAGGAATTATGGAAAAGAAATGTATGGAAAATTCAATTCTACACTATAATATTAAAATGAATCATTCACCAAGAGCATCATTTGGTATATTTCTATATTCAATCCTCAGTATACTTGGAGATGCATTACCAATTCAAAAATCAGAAGTCATTGAATCACTTGAAAAAATGGAAGAATTACAAAAAAAAATTAATTCAGACAACCTTAATGAAGGAAATCCATCTTTAAGTTTAGCAAAAAATATTGATTCAAATCCCTTAATCTACTACCCTGATGGACTTAAGGCTGCTGCAATTAGATTCAAAAATTCATTACAAGAAAATTCAAAAATTCATACTAGTATAGAAGATGTAATAGAAGCATCACATAATTCAATTTCAACATGGGAAAATAACAATAATTTCAAACCAATTTTACTTCAAGGAGCAAATGATTATATTAAAACAAAAGAGAGATGGCAAATTATTAAAGAGTATTTCAAAAGTAAGAACATAGAATATGCAGAAGTATTTTCAGTTGATGGAAATATAATTTCAAAACTTGTATGTTTAATTTATTTATTAGATTATACTTCTATTTACCTTGCAGTCTTATCTAAGATAGATCCATCACCAGTTGACGCAATAGATTATATTAAAAATAGATTATAATTTGTTTGAGAGACGGTTATAGATTTTTTTCAACGAAATCGCAGATTATATGATAAATAATTCGATGCATTTCCTGGATTTTTGCAGTATCTGTAGAGTTTATAATAATAGGTATGTCAACAAGTTCTCTAATCATTCCACCATTATTACCTAACAATCCAATAATTAATGCACCATTTTGTTTTGATGCTTTAATTCCTAATTCAATATTTTTGGAATTACCGCTTGTAGATATTGCAATTACAACATCCCCAGAATTAACTAAACTTTCACATTGACGACTAAAAATATTATCAAAAGAATAATCGTTAGAAATAGAAGTTATTATTGAGGTATCGGTTGTTAATGAAACTGCAGGTAAAGAATTTCTTTCTTTTTTGAATCTACCAATAAATTCAGCAGCAATATGTTGAGCATCAGCTGCACTACCTCCATTTCCAAAAAGAATAATTTTTTTTTGATTTTTTAAACATTCTATTATTTTTTGAATAGATTCTTCAATTTCACTTGAAAGAGAAGTAGAATTCTGAACAATATCTATTCGAGATGTGATTGATTCTTCAATTAAATTTTTCATTTTATAATATTAGTTAAGAATCTCTCTTAATTTCTTTTTTGCTGGAAGCTCTGAATCCCAAATACGTTTTTTCCCATTACCCAATATTTGATCAACAGTTCGAATATCTCTAACTAGTCTATGTAATCCATCAGGCTCAAGCGAAGCTGCTTGATCACTTCCATACATTGAACGATCAAGTGTTATGTGTCGTTCAATAGATGTTGCACCTAACAATACAGCAGAAAGACTTACAATGTAAGATGAACTTTCATGACCACTATACCCTACATTACATTTGAATTGTTTTTTTAAAGTTTGAATTATTTTTAAATTTGCTTCAGATACATCCATCGGATATGCACTATGTGAATGCATTAATTCAAAAGAACATTTGAATTTTTTAAAAATTTTTACTGCATTTTCAATTTCTTTCATTGTACTCATTCCAGTGGAAATGAAAGTATGTTTTTTTTCTTTTGCAATTGTTTCCAAAAGTTTTGTATGAATTAACATGGCAGATGCAACTTTGTTATATTTTGTTTTGAATTTTCTCATAGATATTTGGCTATCAATATCCCAGCATGATACATACCATGGAATTTTTCTTGATTTACAGTATCTATCAATTATTTTATATTGTGATATTGAAAATTCTAATCCGTTTTTTTGTGCTCGTTGAGTTTTTCCCCATGGGCTATCACGTGGAGAATCTAAGAGTTTTTTTGTATAAACTTTTTCAACTGAGCGTTTCTGAAGTTTTACTGCATCACAACCAGCTGAAACTGCAACATCGATTAATTTTTTAGCAGTATCAATATTTCCATTATGATTTATACCAACTTCAGCAACAATAAAGACCATTATTACTTTTAAAAAATTGCTAATTAATATAACTTAATACCAATTTGTTTTCTTAGGAAATTTTGATTGGAGAATTAAGTCAGCTAATTCTCTAAATGCACCATTTCCTCCAGGGTTTTTACATATGTAGTCTACTGTTTTTTTTACTTGAGATATTCCATCAAATGGTGACGCAGATATTCCAACTTTTTTTAGTAGATTAAGATCATTGACATCATCACCAATAAATGCTATTTCTGTTGGAATTATGTCAAAAGAATCACATATGATTTTTAATTTTTCTTCTTTAATTTTTGCACCAGAATATACTTTTGTTATATTCATTGATTTTCCCCATGACTTAGTGATTTTAGATGTCTCCTTTGTTAAAATTATTGTTTTAATATTATGCCTCAATAGTAGATTGACAGCCATACCATCTCGTACATGAAATTTTTTTAGTAACTCACCAGTACTGGAGAAATAACGACCACCATCAGTTAGTACTCCGTCAACATCAGTTACAACTAATTTAATTTTTTTACATTTTATTTTTAGTGAGTTTTTCATTTAAACAAATTCACCAGGTGATTGGTTTATTCCTACATCTTTTTCAAGAATTTCAATTTCTTTTACCATTTTTTCCTTTTCACTTTGTTTATATGCAATATTCTCAAATTCTACATTTCTCAAAAGCATTGACCCAAGTGTTCTTGATAAGATCTTACCAATTCCATCCACATCAGAACCTCTTTCAGCTATTTGTTCTTTAATCATTAACTTTTTTTCATCATTTGTAAAAAATCTAACCGTAATTGATTTTTCTAATTTTTTAGGTAAAATTTCAAAATCTGTTTCCATCAGAGTTTTAAAATCATAATTGAATTTAGATTCATATTGTTGTTCGTAATCAAATACATTTCTTTTTCTTAATTTACTAAATTCTTTTAGCTCGTTTAGATAATCCTTATACTGCAAATATGCCTGATTATTCTTTATTTTTAACATTTCTTCAATAATTTTGAATACATCATCATGAATGCTGTCGGATAACTCTAAGGCTGCAATTGCTCTATATCTAAATAAAACATTTTTTCCCAATTCACCTTTATAGTATCTATCAATTACAGTTCTATCTGATTTTATGAATTCCTTTAATTCATCTTTAGAATCCCAAAGTTCAGTTCTCGTATCGTTATCAAAAGAAGAATATAATTTTAATAGTTTTTCTGAGAACTTTTCTTTGTTTTTATGTAATTGCCTTAGTACATCGGAAGCCTTGATTCCAAAATTTTCTAAAAATCGATACATTTCAACTAAAACTCTATCCTGATAAAATAATCCTTCAGTTAATGCAAACAATCTACATTCATAATAATCTTCAATTGGTAAACTCTCAGTCATAACACAAATTTCTTCAATTTCGGCACAAAGAATTTCTTTTCCATCGAAATTGTATACACCATAACATTTTGGAAGAACTCTAAATTTTGTTCCCATTTTCCATTGATCTCTTGAAGATTTCGAGCCCATTTCAGAACCTTCTAAAATCATACATTGATACATTGAAATTAAATTCATATCAGAATCAGCTAATTTCAAAACAGTATCCATATGTTTTTCCTTAGAATCACCAGGCAAAGCTAAAATTACTTCAGAATATGTATTTGCACTCATTTTATTTCCTGCTTTTGTCATATCAAGTAATTGATCTTCCTGAATATTTTTTCGTTTAATTTTTGTTAGAACTTCTTTATCTAATGATTGAACCGATGCAGCTAAACTCATGCTTCCCTTCAAAATTTCCGCACATTTTAGAACCTTAGGTTTGTTGTTTTTTCCTGTAGAAACTTGGATATAATATGGATAATTAAATTTCTCTTTTATGTTCGCTATTGCGTTTGAAATTTCTATGTCTTGATTATACATTCCAAAATTGAGATCAGCTAATGTCAGTACTTTACCCTCATAATGAGTTGCAATATACTCTAGTTCTTTTTCAAATCTAGACACTTCTTTATAATAAACACGTGAACGATCTTTAATACCATCAACACAAAATGTGCAAGTGAATGGACAACCTCTATTTGATTCAAGTAATGGAGATAATTTAGAATCAGAGAGAAATTCGTCTAGATAACCTTCTAAATATGGTGATGGGATTGAATCTAGTTGAGGAATTCTAGGACTAAACTCACTAGATTTGAATAACTTGTCATTTACAATTGCAAAACATCCGATCACATCAGTTGTTTTAATTTTGTTTAGATCATGTGTTTTTTGCCAGATATCAATAATTTTGGAAAATGATTCTTCTGCTTCTCCAATAATGTATAGATCAACTTCAGGATGCTCCTTTAACCATTTTTCTCTACTTGGATCATCTAAAGGAAAATTAGGACCACCAAATATTATCAATGTTTCAGGATTTTTAGATTTAATTTCACGTGCCAATTCACATGATAATTCCTTATTCCATACATAGTTAGAAAATCCAATAATTTTTGGTTTATTAGATAAATACCATTCAATGAATTTGTTGGGATCTTTGAAAATTTTTACTTCAAAATCATTTTTGAATTCAGAAAAATGCAGCAAATATGATTTAATTGATGCTATAGGATACGGCATTAGATTAGTAGCATACGAACCAGTTGCAGTATGTGTAAGATCACAAATTCCAATCAAATCTTTAGACATATATAAAAAAAGAAATTTTGATATTTAGTACTTACGATAGCTAATTAAGACAAATATGCGTGAAAAATTGGCTAGTTTTAGATGAAAGGTAATAATTTGATTATCTCTGAATCAGTGAATTTTCAAAGAATACCAATAATTATTACATTAACATTTTTTGTTCTTGCACTATACATTGCACTTGCTAATCATAATTATTGGACATTTGATATCGATGGACAATATTATTTAGAAATGGGAAAAGAAATTTTACATGGAGAAGGAGAAAATGTACTAATACCTAATGCGGGAATTGGTGGTCCAGTAATTTATGCGCTTTTAGATGAGTTAGTGAATGATGGATTTAATTTATTAAAAATAATTGCTGTAATTTGCTCATCAGCAATAATTTATCTTACATATCATATAATTCGAAATTTTCTGGATCATAAGACTGCAATTGTTGGACAGTTATTTTTGGTTTTTAATCCATATTTTTTATTTTTTTCAATTCAAGCAGAAAATGAGATTTTACCATTCTTTCTTTTTATCGCATCATTATATTTTATAACAAAAAAAAATTTAACTAAAAAAGATATTATATTTTCAGGATTTCTTATAGGAATTGCGTTTACAATTCGCTATCAATTTGTAGTGCCGTTTCTTAGTTATATTATATTCATAATTATTTATAGAAATAATTTTAAAAAGAAAATATCTCAAAGTGTTTTATTTATTACCATATTTTTTCTAATAATTAGTCCAGTTTTAATCTACAATGAGATTATGTTTGATTCAGTTTTAGGCGGTAACAGTTCATGGTATATAGCAAGTAGTTCAGAATTTGCATCAACAGAATTTCGGGAACAGTCTTTAGGTACTAATGGAATAGTTGAATTGATATTATTAGATCCTGGTCTATTTCTAAAAAATTATTTTTGGAATATGTTTTACAACATTCCAGGAAATTTATTTAATTTTAATTTTATAGGTAATACATCTATTAGTCCAATAATTCCATTTGTAGCTATATTTCCATTTTTGGGAGGGTTATTGTATAATTTTAAAACAGAATTTTCACGGAAAAAACTCATATTTTTGATTTCAGTCGCATGTATTACTACAATCATGATATTAATTTTTGGTGACATTACAATTCATGGTGTAGCAATTTGTTTGATTCCCATATTTGTATTTGTCATGATGAATATTAGAAAGATAGAACAGAACTTTCTACCAATTCTGATTATTCCAATAATTTTTTTCTTAACAATGTCTGTGATAAGATTATTTTCTGGTGAGCAATTTTTTATTATTTCAATTTCCATTAGTATATTTTCTGCAATATTTTTTATGAAAATGATACCAGAAATCTATTTAAAAATAAGGAAAATGAACAATCGTTTTATCTATACAAGAGGATTACAAATATTTTTAATAGTAATTATTGCAGGTTTATTCGCTTCTGATTTAGGCTATTCTTATGTTCTTTATCGAACAAATAATTCTGGTATTCCATTTGAAAGCATTAACAAAGAAATTTTATATCTAATTGAAGGAAATAATATTAATGTTTTAGGTGAAGAATACAAAAAAGCTGGAGAAGTTTTGTCCAAGGAGTCAGATATTGAAAAAAAGTATATAATGACAAATAATTGGTTATTGACACCATATGTAGATAGCAAATTACTTTTTACATTATTTAATGAAGGCGAAGAAAATGAGTCGATAGAGAATTTTTTGATTAGAAAGGATTGGAAAGAACATGAATTACTAAATTCAGGAACAAGTAGTATTCCAGGTGATAGATTAAACAAGTTACAACCAATTCCAGATTATCTAGTATTTAGACCACATGAAGCTTTGATTAATAATCAACATGACTTTTTGAGGATTTTATCAGATCCAAGCAATCCAAATGTTCCAGCAAATTTTGAATTAATTTTTGCTTCAGAAAAAATTGATTTAGTGGTTTACAAGATAAACTATGATGATTAGGAGAGAGAATTTACAATATACAATAAAATCATTTAATTCTATTCTTTCCAAATAATTCTTGAAATGATACACATATTCCCAAGAATGTTGAAAACCAAATTGTTGTTAGACGAATAAATATAATTATTGAAACTCCTGTTGCTATCTCTAAATATCTTGAACTTAAAATTGTAAATCCTCCTTCTACAATACCCATACCCCCTGGAATAAATGACATAACCCCAATCATTAATGATGTATAATAGAACTGTGTAGCCTCAAAATATCCTATATTACTCTGAAATGCTTGAAATCCAAGAAATATTGCAAATCCATCCCAAAATGTTACTAAAATTGTAAGAATTGTTACCTTTGAAGATATTCTGGGTTTACAAAGTATCTTTATTGATGAAAAGAACTCTTTTTCATCAATTTCTAATTTTTTTATAAAAACTATTTTTTGTTGTAATGATAATAATCTCTTAAAGAATAATTCCTTTCTAATGGCAATGGCAATTAGACCAATAATCACTGATGCAATTATCAAAATTAAAAAAGATTCAACAGAGAATACTACACAAATACTTATTCCTACCAAAATTGAAATACCAATCAAATCATAGTATCTCTCAAAGAGTGTTATAGGAACAGTTTTAGAAATAGAAATTCCATATTTTTCTTTTAAAAAATAAGATTTTATTACTTGCCCTGTTCCTCCAGGTGATATGATTAATGCTAACCCACATAAAAATAGCGAAAGATTTTGTTTTAGAGATAATTTTATCTCTAGTTCATCTAATAATAACTTCTGAATATAACTCCGAATAACTATAGATAAAAAAATTATTCCAATTATGACTGGGATTAAAACAAGATTTATTGATGAAAAATTTTCTAAAATATCGTCAAAACCTGAATAAACTGAAATTAAAATATAAAAAACAGTCATAATCAAAACTAAAATCAATATTGGTCGAAAGGACAATTTAGTCATAGTTCTAAGATTTCAATGATTTTTTACTAAATAACACTATTGATAAACTTCGTAATTTTTAGATCGTTAACTGAAAATAAACAATTAGAATTATTGATATACCAAATCCTTTAATTCTGAATGAACCATGGGAAAAATTTTTGCATCTATTATTTTGTCATTTATAATAATTTTAATAATTAATCTATCGTGGTTTTCAATAAATTTATACTATTTTGCAATAGATGGATTTCAAACATTATTTGTTGCCAATACGTTTGTTGAAAATGTTTATTTATCTACATATCTCAAATGGATACTTCTTTTAGATCTAAGCTATTGGATATGCGTTATAATATTCATCTTAACTAGAAAAAATTACAAAACAGATTCCGAATTATATCACTTAATTAATACACCTATTAAAAACCCAAAAATTTGTGTAATTATTCCAACTTTTAATGAAGAAAAAAATATTGAATTTGTAATTAATGATTACAAAAACCAAGATTTTGTTAATGAAATAATTATAATTGACAATCATAGTACTGATAAAACTGTAGAAATAGCTAGGAAATGTAATGTTTCTGTTTTTACTAAAGATTCGAATAAAGGATTTGCACATTCATGTGTAGTTGGAATGAAAGAATCCATAAAAACTGATTCGGACTTAGTTGTTTTCACAGAATGTGATGGAACTTTTAGTGGTGCTGACATTAAAAAAATGATTCCCTATATGGAAAATTGTGATATGGTTGTAGGTACTAGATTGATTCAAGTATTAACTGAAAAAGGAAATCAAAATAGTATTTTACATGTATGGGGAAATTATTTTCTTGCCAAATTATTACAATTGAAATACTTCTCATTATTCAATCTGAGTATTATAGAATTAACTGATGTTGGTTGTATGCATAGATGTATAAAAAAAACTGCACTAGAAAAAATTATCAATAAATTCACATCACCGAATTCTGATGAAATAATTATTAGTAGTAATAGTGGATTGTTTGCAATTTTAATGACTATGATAGGAATAGAAAATAATCTTAGAATAGTTGAGATACCAATCACATTTAAGAAAAGACTAGGAATTTCAAAAACTAAAGCAGACAAAAAATCTCATGCTATCAGATATGGATTGAATTTTTTCTGGTATATTTTAACTCATTAAAATAAAAATTATTTGATTATGAAATCAACCGATGGTTTTTCTATAAGATTAAATTTTTCTCTTTGGAATCTATGGTCTCCTACATAATGTGAAAATTTATCAGGTAATCCAATTCTCTTGAATTTTACTTTTTTTTCTGATTCAGCAATTATCTCTGCAACTGAACTACCAAGCCCCCCAATTACATTATGCTCTTCAAGGGTAATAATTGACATTTCTTCCGATAACAAATCATGAATTTTTTCATTGTCAAACGGTTTAATACTTGGCATGCTGATTAGTCTAACGTCAATACCCTCTTTTTTCCATTCATCAACCCATCTTTTTCCTGTCTCAAGTGTATTACTTGTTGTAATTAGAGCAAAATCTTTTCCGTTTGTAATATCAATTGCTTTTCCGATATCAATTCTAGTTTCTTCAGAATGGATTTTTGGTTCGCCATTTTTCCCTAATCTAATATACATAGGTCCATAGTTCTCATAACTACGAGAAACAAGTTCTCTTGTTTCAATTGGATCCCCTGGACAAAGCACTGTCATATTTGGTATTGCTTTCATAATGGCAATATCTTCTATTGCATGATGACTAGGTCCAAGAGAACCATAAGTTAATCCTGCACCTATTCCAATTAATTTCACATTTGTATTGTTATATGCTAAATCAAGTCTAACTTGTTCATAGCAACGCATTGTTACAAATGGAATTATACTATATACATATACAATTTTACCAGTTAATGCTAACCCTGCTGCAACACCGATTGTATTCTGTTCTGCAATACCTGTATTCAAAAAACGATCTGGAAATTCTTCTCTAAAAGGCTCTAAAACTGAGTATCCCATATCTGGAGTCAGAAGAAAAATTCTATCATCTTTTCTAGCTATCTCGATTAATGTTTTAACAAATGTAGTTCTCATTTTTTCTCCAATTCTTCTAACGCTTTCGTTAATTGCTCGTTATCTGGTGATTTGTAATGCCATTCAAGTTTATCTTCCATAAAAGAAATTCCTTTACCTTTAACAGAATGTGAAATTATTACCTTAGGTTTTTTGTGTTGTGCAGAAAATGCATCAATTAATTCATTAAAATTATGACCATCTACTTCAATTACATCCCATCCAAATGATTTCCACTTATCTCCAATTGGTTCTTGATTGATCACATCATTTGTTCTACCAAAACTTTGAATTTTATTGTAATCAACAATAGCTGTAAGATTATCTAACTTCAAATGTGCTGCAAGCATAATCCCTTCCCAAATACTTCCTTCATTACATTCTCCATCTCCTATTAATACAAAAATTCTCCCTGAATTTTGACTCTGCTTATTTGAAATTGCCATTCCAATTGCAGCAGAAAATCCATGACCAAGAGCTCCTGCAGAAAATTCTATTCCTGGAATAGACACTCTATCTAAATGACCAGGCAATATGCCATCATTAGTATAATATTTCTTTAAGTATTCTAATGGAAAAAATCCTCTTTCAGCAAGAATTGCATATAATGCAGAACTTCCATGTGCTTTACTTAGAATAAATCTATCTCTATCTGTTCTATTATTGTAAGATTCAATATTTGTCTCTATTTTTAGAATATTGAAGTAAAGAGTCACAAGAACTTCAACTATTGACAAGGCAGAACCAACATGAGAACTTTTTGAATTAAATACCATGGTTACTATTTGTTTTCGAATTTTTTTACTTAAATTTTCTAATTGTTCCAAATCAAATTCTCCACTATTCAATAATTAAAATTCCCATCTTGATTTAATCTTAGATTAAGAAAAATTTTTTTATCTTTGACTTTAAAATATGCAAATCCTTTATTACCAAAACTCCTTGCTCTTAAAATATTGATTAGTTCTTTTCCAGTATATTTCTTGTTCAGATCTATGTAGTCATTAATATCTGATTTTTTCTTATATGTTGATATTGTTTCATCCTGTACTGCAGGTTTAATTTCGCCATTTTTGATTTGTGACCATGAGTCCTTAAATAATTGAATTATTTCATTTTGTAATTCTTCATATAATGAAAATGCAGTGTCATCGGGTTTAACTTCTATTTTTTTTTGAAACAAAATTGGTCCTGTGTCTGCATTTTCATCTATTAAATGTAAAGTCACTCCTGCATCTGACTCATCTAGAATATTATGAACATGTGGGTACCAACCACGATTTAATGGCAGTAATGCTGGATGGAAATTGATACAACCGTTTTTTGATGAATTAAAAATATCTGGTTTTAGAAGATATGGCCAATACACTGTTATCATAAAATCAGGTTTTATTTTTTTTAATTCTTGAAGGTGAGATTCATTTTTTAGATCATCAGATAAAAAAATATCTGTAGATTTTTGAAATTTATTTTTTATTTTGTTAGCATATTCCTGTTCAGAATTTTTGATATATATTCTAGAAATATCTTCATTGAGTGCGGAAAGATATTGACATATCTCAAAACCTACTCTTTTATCTGCAAATACTACAATTTTAGTCATATTTTTCCCTCTAAGATTTTTCTTAAAACTTCACAGATGTATGTTACCTGATCTTCTTCAAGATTATGTCCCGATGGTAGATTAATACCATTTGTTGATAGTCTTTCTGCATTTTTATTTTGTTGTGAGTTAAACATTGGCATGTGACTTAATGGATAAAATGTTGGTCTACTATCTATATTCCATTCTTTTAGTTTCTGAATAATTTTGTCTCTAGAAATATCAATGTTATTTTCTATTACTACAGTAGACATCCAATATGTATTTTTACAGTTTGGCCTCTCAACATTCATCTTAATATTATTTATTTCACTAAGTAATTTTTCATACCAGGAAAATATCTGACGTTTTTTATTCACAAGTTCATCTATTCTTTCCAATTGCGCTAATCCAAGTGCTGCTTGTATGTTTGACATCTTGTATTTGAAACCAATTTCATCATTCCAGAGTTTTTTTCCTAAACTTCTTCCATGATCACCAAGCTTCTCAATTTTTTCAAATATTTCTGAATTATTCGTTAGAAGAATGCCTCCTTCACCAGTTGTTAGGGTCTTTGCTCCTTGAAAACTAAATGCAGAACAATCTCCAAAACTACCCGTTTTTTTCCCCTTATAGCTTGCACCAAGTGAGGGTGCTGCATCTTCTATCACGATTAAATTATTTTCATTTGCAATTTCCATAATCTCGTCCATATTTGCAGGATGACCATAAAGATGAACTGGCATTATTGCTTTTGTTTTTGGGGTAATTGCATTTCTAATAGATGCCGGATCGATGCACCATGTATCTTCTTCAATATCTACAAAAACTGGTTTAGCATTAACATATGTTACAGATGATGCTGTTGCTATCCATGTAATTTCAGGAACTATCACTTCATCATTATCTTTTATTCCAAATGCCTTGAGAGCCAAATGCATTGCTCCTGTACAACTACTTGTTGTTAATGCATGTCTCACTCCAATATACTTAGCAAATCTTTCCTGAAATTTAATTATATATTCATTCCATCTATCATTCCATCCATTAGAAACTGCATCATTCACGTATGAAATTTCTTTTTCAGTAATACTTGGTCCTGCTGTTAAAATGAGTTTATCACATTTTTTCATATTCATAATTTGTAATTAATTTTATTATATATCATTTACAAACAAATCCTCCATCAATTGTTAAAATTTGTCCAGTAATGTATGAGTTTTTTTCAGAACACAAAAATTCAACAAATTTAGAGATTTCAGTTTTTTCACCAAATCGTTTCATTGGAATAGTATCTCTAATTTTAGATAATTGTTCTTCTGAATTGTATAGTTTTAACATGTCTGTATTGATATATCCTGGTGCAACTGAATTAATGAGAATATTATAAGATGCAAATTCTATTGCAAAAGATCTTGTTAATGCGTCTAGTGCTGCTTTACTAGATGAATAAAGAGTTCTTCCTTCCTTTGATTTTTGACCCCATATTGAACTAATGTTTACTATTCTACCAAAATTTTGTTTTTTCATTTTTTCTACATATTCTGAAATAATTTTAAATGGTGAAATAACATTAACCTGCAAAATATCATGAAAGTCATTCATTGACAAGTCTTTATTTTCTCCTACTTTTAACATCCCTGCATTATTCACCACAATGTTAACTTCTGATAAATTTTGACTAAGAAATTTCTCAACAGACTCGATAGATAATAAATCAAGTTCATTTCTGGATGGACTTATCACTAAAATTTCATTTTCCACAAAATTTTTTTTAATTGCTTTTCCAATACCTCTAGATGCACCTGTAATCAAAGCAGTTTTTGATTTCATGATCTAATTAATATTTTCTAGAATTAAAATTTATCAAGAAATAATTTGAATACAATCTTGATTTTTTCTATATGTTTTTCAGTTAATCCATGATTACAACCTATTAAAAATGAATTTTTCATTATGTTGTTTGTTACTGAAAACTCTCGATTAAGATCTTTATAAAAAATTTTTTGAAATGCAGGCTGTCTAATTACATTACCTGTAAAAACTGGTCTAGTTTGAATTCCATATGACTCTAAATGTTTAACAATTTCTATTCTAGAAAATGGTGCATCATTTTCTATTGTTAGTGGAAATGCAAGCCATGATGTTTTTACTTGTGATAATTGTTTCGGTAATCTAAAGTATTTTTGATCTAAGAAAAATGATTTTAGTGAATTAAAATTCCTCTTTCTTATCTCAGCAAATCTCTCTAATTTTTTTAACTGGATTAGACCAAACGCAGCACTGATCTCAGTTGGTAAAAAATTATAACCTATTTCTTCAAAAATAAATTTTGAATCATATGGTATACCCTCTAAATTCACATTAAATCGTTCTTCTACATTCTCGGATTCATTTAATGCAGACGATCTTCCCCATCCACGAAGAATTTTAAACTTCTCATCCAATTTTTTTTCATTACTACATATCATTCCACCTTCACCTGCAGCTGTAATAATATGAGAACCATAGAAGCTAGTTGTTGATATGTCAGAAAATTCTCCAGTTGATTTATTATCAAATGTAGCTCCTAAAGTATCTGCAGAATCTTCAATGAATATTATATTGTTATCATCAGCAATTTTTCTTAATCTCTTCATATCAGGAATATTTCCTAAAAGGGAAGGAATCATCAATGCCTTTGTTTTTTCTGTAATTGATTCTTCAATCTGACTAATGTTTACAATGTATGTTTCAGGTTCAACATCTACAAAAACTGGTGTTAGATGTTTTTTAATTATTGGTGATAAAGTAGTGGCAAAAGTTAGTATGGGTGTTATGATTTCTGAGTCCTTTGGAAAATCTAATGCTTCAAAAACCAGTAAATTTGCAGATGATCCAGAATTTACCATTGTTCCAAATTTTTTTCCAAATATTTTTGATACATTATTCTCAAATTCTTTTACCTTTCCCCCCATGATTGTTTTATGATTTTTTATCACATCAAGAACTGCTTCTTCTTCCTCTGTGTCATGTACAGCTAATCCATATGGTACACGTAATTCTTTGAGTTCTGCATCCATGTTGCACACTTATTTTGCCCAGATTAAATTCCTTTGTCGTGCCAAAGTAACATATTTCTTTATTTGATTTATTGTGTACTCTTTTGAATCATTATTCTTATCATTATACATCTTATACCAATTAATTGTTTCAGATAATGTCTCATCTAGTGAAAGTGTGTTTCCCCAACCTAGTTGCTTATTAGATTTTGTTGAATCTAAAATTAGTAATTTTGATTCGTATAATTGTGTAGGTGAAGTTTGTATTTTTAGGCTCCTATTTGAACCCCATATTCTTATTATTCTTTTTACTAACTGCTCTACCGTTACTGAATTTGAATCATAGTTTGGTCCAAAATTCCATGCTTCATCAAATCCTTCTTCTTTCAACATTTTTGTTGCTAGCCACATTATACCTGATATTGATTCCAAAACATGTTGCCATGGTCTGGTTGCAGTCGGATTGCGTATAATAATATCCTCATCATTTGATAATGCTCTAATGGAATCTGGTATAATTCGATCATTTGACCAATCTCCTCCTCCAATAACATTTCCACATCTTGCTGTTGCAATTTTACACTCATTCTTAGAATTAAAAAATGAATTTCGATATGATGCTGTAATTAATTCGGAGGCTCCCTTACTAACACTATATGGGTCATGGCCTCCCATTGGATCATTCTCTGTACGAGGTTTATTTCCAAATCTATTATCATAACATTTATCACTCGTCATATTAATTGCAACTTTAACATTTTTACAATTACGTATTGCATCAAATACATTTGCTGTACCAATAATATTTGTATTCAATGTATCTAACGGATTTGAATAAGATTCCCTAACTAACGCTTGTGCAGCCAAATGAAATACAATATCCGGTTTAAAATTTTCTATCTCATCTGTAATTTTTTTACTATCTCTTAAATCTCCATGAATATGATTTATCTCATGTTCTAATGATAATATTTCAAATAATGATGGTTTAGTTGGTGATTCTAATGAATAACCAGTTACATCCGAACCAAGTAATTTTAACCAAAGTGAGAGCCATGATCCTATGAATCCAGTATGTCCAGTTACAAAGATCTTTTTATTTTTAAAGATATTATTGAAAATTTTATCTGGAATCATTTTACCAATTTTTCCAAGGTGGGGTTTCAGAATTCCATAATTTTTCTAAATTTAATTTATCTCTAAGAGTATCCATAGGATGCCAAAATCCATTATGCCGATATGCCGTTAATTGATTTTCCATCGCTAATGTTTCTAATGGTTTTTTTTCCAAAATTGTTTTGTCACCTTCATCTAAATATCTAAAAATTTCTGGTTCAAAAACAAAAAAACCTCCGTTAATCCATGATGATTCTCCACTAAGCTTTTCATGAAATTCTTTTACATAATCACCTGATAAATTCAAAACACCAAATCTTTCAGGAGGGTGCACAGCTGTAAGTGTTCCAATTGTTTTAGATTTAATATGAAAATCTACAGCTTTTTTGATATTTATATCACTGAGACCATCACCGTATGTCATACAAAATGTTTCAGAAATCTCTTTTTCAATTCTTTTCAATCTACCACCTGTCATTGTGTTCTCTCCTGTATCGATCATCTTTAAATTACCGAATTCAAGATTATTTTTTTTGAAATATTCACGTATCACATTACCACGATATCCACAACAAATAATGAAATCATTAATTCCATGGATCGAGTAGAGTTTCATTATATGCCATAGAATAGGTTTCCCTCCTACTTCGATCATGGGTTTTGGTTTTAAATAAGATTCTTCGGTAATTCTGGTTCCCAATCCTCCTGCTAAAATTACACATTTCATACTATAGTATCACATTTTCATCTCATCCATAAGTTTATTCTATCTAAAAGATATCAAATTTATTTGATATCGTCTGCTTAACAGCAAAATTTTTTCGGTTTTTGAGTCTAGCTTGTTTTAAGACCATCATCAATACCTTTTATTCATTATTCTAAGAAATTTGAACTGACATTATGATTATTTCCTTTTAGATAATACGTAGATTCCAATAGCCCCACCTTCTTCAGACGACTGAATGATTGGTAATGCCTTCTGATTTATCCATTTTAAGAATAGATCAATTTTTTGTTGTTTAATATTCATCTTCATATCTTTGAAGACTTTAGGCAATCTTTGTTTTAAATCAGTGATTAACTTGTCTCCACCACTCCATGAATGTTCAATAGTTTTCCAATCAATTTTCATTTCTAGTTTATCTGCCCATTTTACAAAATCAATAGGCGTCAAATAGTGAAGATCTGCTAACGTTATTGGAGCATCAAATAGTGTCCATAATGTCATTAAAATAAAACCACGTGGATTTGTCCAATTTGGACTAGTAAGAATCATCTTACCTTTTGGCGTCAAATGGTTTTTCAATTTTTTTAGCATTTTGTAAGGTTGATCCATATGTTCTAAAGTTCCAATTGAAATTATTACATCATATTTACCAGATATTTTTTTAGAAACATCAATTTGTTCGTATGATAAATTTGTATGATTGTATTTTGATTGAGCTGTTGCAATTGCAGTTGTAGAATAATCAATTCCTTTTACTATTCCACCTTTTTTTGCAATCATATAGGCTAATTTGCCTGTACCACATCCTACATCAAGGATATGTTTTCCTGTCCATTTCTCCATCTTCAAAACTTCTTTAAATTCATCGGTTTCGCGAACTCTACTCTTCTTTTTGAAAGTATTATCGTAAATTTTTTTTAATTTGATATTCTTATTCATTTTTCATCTTGTGATAATTTGTTGAATTGTTCAATCTTTTTAATATGTTCATTTGTTACTTTAAGTATGATTTCTTTATTGTCATCTATGAAAGATTTCATATCTTCTTCTTTAATTTCTGCATCTAGAAGATTTCCATTATAGTAAAATTTTTCATGGTATTTTGACACAAATTGCATATAATCAAATTCAAATGAATTTGCTTCGTATAGTTGTACAAATTTATCTAGATCATCTGAAATAACTTCTTTCTGAAGAGTTTGTTTAATTTTTTCAGGAAGTTCTTTTATGTTACTTACAAATTCTGCAGTTGGAATAATAGAATAATCCATTTCGCTTAAGATTATTGAAGGTTTTTGGAAAAAATTTGACTCCAAACCTGTTGTACCTCCAATGGTGATAACTAGTGAACATTTCTTGAAGATTTCTTTTGATGAAATATCGGGATGTGTTAATAATACATTTGGAATATTCATAATTTCTTCATATTCTGAAATATCTCTCCATTCTCTTGTTTCCTGAGCAGGGTGTTCTTTTACAATCAGCTTGTAATCAATAGGTAAAGATTTCACAATACTTCTAATTAATTCAGTTTGGTTTGTATAAAATGGTGCTGCAATCAATAAATTTCTCTCTTGCTCTATATGTAACGGATAATAAACAAATTTTTGATTCTCGGGAATTTGTTTTAATAAATTCTTATCAATAAATGATTTTCTATTTCGTAATTGAGTTGTTTTCTTTATCTCATTTAATACAACTTTAGATCGTTTTCTTCCATAGTATGTATAATGGGTTTTACTACTAGAATAATTATTGAATAAGAAATTACTAACAGCTTGTAATTTAGTTAATTTAGAACTAGTTTGTGTTTTTTTATAATCCTCAATTTGTTTTGAGATATTAAATGATTCAAAATTATTTAATAATTCTTTAAAATTTCGTCCTTTTGATTTAAAATTATCCAATTTTGGTTTAAAATCTAGTTTGTTTACATCTTGTGAAATAACACATCTATGTCCAAATTTAGACATGTATATCATTAGAGTTTTAATATTTTTTTTCCTACACATCTCATAAAATAATTGATGGTGATGAAATGCTGTTAACGGTGTAAGAAAGAAATCTGGTTTAACCTGAGAAATGATATCTTCGAACAATCTACATTCTTGTTCTAAAATTGTTAGAACCTCATCTGAGGAAAATTTATAAAAATCATTAAATCTGTAAAAAATTCTTTCATTAACTGCCAATTGTTGAAGATTTATGTCAAATCTCTCTTCAAAATTTCTTAAATATTCGATATCCGGTTTCTTTGTTTGTTTTTTTAAATGTTCATGAAAATGCCAAATATTTTCAAAATCTACTAATTTTTGATTTTGAAAAAACTTCTTTGGTTTATCTGGAACATCAATAATTGCATTAACATCATAACCAAAATCTTTCTTTAGAAAATAACTTAAAGAGAAATGTAATACATCACCACTAAGCCACAATAGAATATTGTCATTCATTTTAATTCTTTAATGAAATCATGACTAAGATTACCTTTAAAACTCTCACGAATAATTTGTTTTAATTTGATCCTAGAATTAAATAGATAGGAACAAAATTGTTCTTCATGATTGGCTGTATTATTCAGGCTAGAATGGGATCCTCCAGATTACCTGGAAAAGTAATGATGAAATTGGATAATTCACAACCAATTCTATATTATGTCATTAAACAACATCAATTTTGTAACCTAGTTGATAAAATTGTTGTAGCAACAACTGAACTAGAATCGGATGATATTATCGCAGAATTTGCCCATAATATGGAAGTTGATTGTTTTAGAGGAAATTCAACTAATGTTTTAGATAGATACTATCAATGTGCTAAAAAATATAATTTCTCTACCATCATTAGAGTCACTGCGGATAATCCATTTAATGATCCTCAGGTAGTCGATAAAGTTGTTGAGGAATTCAAATCAAAAGATTATGATTACATTACAAACTCTCTTCCAAGAACATTTCCTCAAGGAATATCTGTTGAAATTTTTTCTTTTGATGTTTTGGAAAAAGCTTGGAATAATGCTAAACTGCCATCAGAAAAAGAACACGTTACACCATACATCTACAATCATCCAGATGATTTTAAGATATCAAATTTTAGATATGAAGAAGATTTCTCAAATATTCGTTGTACGGTAGATCAAGACAATGATTATAAATTGACTAAGATTATTGCGTCAGAAATTAAGAAATCCCCTATTCTGGTAAGTGATATTCTTAATTTGTTTAAAGAAAAACCTGAATTATTTGAAATAAACAAGGATCATATTTTAGATGAAGGTTATAAAATATCTCTAGAGGAGGATAAGGTTTCTTAAAATGAAAAAAATCAAATTATTTGATCCTGTAACTGACAAAAAAGAGAGTATTGCAATAAAAAAAGTGTTAGACAGTAATTATTGGGCTTCTGGTTCAGGTGAAAACAATGTTAAATTATTTGAAAAGAAATTTCAAAAATTTATCGGCTCCAAAAACTGTGTTTGTGTAAATAGTGGAACTGCAGCGTTAAGCTTAGCATTATCATTATGTAATATTCGAGATAAAGAAGTTATCTTACCATCTTTAACATTTGTTTCAACTGCTCATTCAGTCATTGAGAATGGTGGAATACCTGTATTTGTTGATGTAGATCCTAAGACGCTTTGTATAAGTACAGAGCAGATTTCTAAGAAAATTTCAAAAAGGACCAAGGCCATAATTCCTGTTCATTTTGGTGGAATACCTTGTGATCTAAAAGAAATTTCACGTTTATGTAAAAAATCCAATTTGATTCTAATAGAAGATGCAGCACATTCTGCTGGCGCATTTTTTAATAAAAAAAGAATTGGTAAACATGGTTCTTTTGTTTGTTTTAGCTTTCATCCTGTAAAAAATTTGGCCATGCCAACTGGTGGACTAATTGCATTAAATGATAAAAATCATAGTATACAAAAAAAGAAACTTTTGTCTAAACGTTGGTGTGGAATTACAAATAGACACGGTTCGGATTATGATGTCAAAGAACTTGGTTGGAATTATTATATGAATGAATTTTCTGCAGCTATTGGCCTTGTACAACTAAAAAAATTAGATATTATGAATAAAAAAAGGCAGAAGATTGCATTGAGATATTCTAATGAATTAGATGTAGAATGGAAAATGCCTTATGATAAAAACTCGGCATATCATTTCTATTGGGTAATAATTAAAAATCGTAAAAAATTACGTGATATTCTTTCAACACATGGAATAGAAACTGGAACTCACTACAAACCAGTTCATACACTTTCAATGTATAAATCAAAGATTAGATTGCCAACTACTGAAAAGATTGGAAAGGAAATTGTTACATTACCAACTCATCCAAATCTGTCAAAAATTGATGTGGATAGAATCATCAGAGTGATTAATAATTCAGTTTAAATTTTTTCAATTTGTCTTATAATATCTACTAATTTTTTCAATTGATCAGTATCAATAGACGTTGATGCATCTGGACCAATAGAATCTTTGAGTTTTACATGTTTTTCAATATATGCTTCCTCATCATTTTGTTCTTTTTTTAAACACGCAAAAATTACTGCTGCATTAATTCCTAATGTATGATCTGAAAAACCCGTAAATTTTTTTGCATCATCCCAATTAATTTTATCAAAATTTGTTGGATATTCTGAAATACAATAACAATAGAGGGTTTCATTATCATTAAATATTTCATTTATTCGATTTTTTTCACCGCCCATCCCCATACTGATTATGATTTTTTTCTTAGTGTCTGCTTTTGATTGTAAGGTTTCAAGTGACCATGGATCTTCAAATAAACAAGTTCTGGATGCAACTTTATACTGTTTCACATTTAATGATTCTAGATGTGCTACAGCATCTGGATAGAAAGCACTGCAAAAAAAATCAATTTCTACCTCATCAGCATATTGCTTTAATTCAGTTATTTGTTCTAGTGAGAGTTCAGATTTTATGATATTATTCCATTCTGGATGATCTGTTGTGTAAAGATCAGATGCTCGCCACATTTGGAATTTTACACCATCTGCGCCTGCTAATTTTGATTCCATTATCAATTTTTTTGCTTTATCCATATTACCTTCCCAATTAGAGGCAATTTCCGAAATAATCTTACATCTCATATGAAACAAAGAGCAGAAAAATTTAATCGCTTTAAAACTTTCTAATAATTGATGGAAAAAAAATCAAATACAAAACTTAGAATTATACGTGAGGATGATTATAGATTTCTGTTCAATTTACTAAAAGAGAGAGAATCATTCATGAATATATCGCACAAGAAAATGCCTACTTTTTCAGAACATGAAAAATTTGTTAGATCTAAGCCTTACACGAAATGGTACATTATAGAAAATGGCAAGAAAAAAGTAGGTTCTATCTATTTATCAAAACAAGATGAAATTGGAATTTTTATTAAGAAAAATGAACGACAAAAAGATATCGGAAATAGTGCCTTAGAATTAATTATGAAGAAAAATCCTCGTGAACGATTTTTAGCAAATATTAATCCAAAGAATAAAAAGTCTATAACTTTTTTCCAGAAAAATAATTTTAAACTTATTCAATATACATATGAAATTAATTCTGATTAAGAAAACCAGATTCACCAATAATATTTTTTAATTCTTCAACTGGGATTCTATCAACTTTATCTGAAGAATATGAACCGGAGAGACCAATTTTTTTAGAATTATTATTTTCTGGATTTTTGATATCTGATTTTTCTAGTAACCATTCTTGCCAGAGTGGATTTGAGATCATATACATATTGTCAATTTCCCATCCATCTCGAATTTCATCATTGTTGATCAATGTTTCATGTAATTTTTCACCAGATCTGATTCCAATTATTTCCTCACCGTAGTCTCCTAATAATTCAGTTATAGCCTGTTTTACATCCAAAATAGAATATGAACGTAATTTTGGAACAAATATTTCGGAACCATTTCCTAATTTTGTTGCATTTAAGATAAAATCTAGTGCTTCATTCATTGTAATACTAAATCTTGTCATGTTAGGATCAGTAATTGTAATTTTTTCCTTTCTTTGTACTTGTTCAATAAATTTTGGAATTACAGAACCACTACTACCAAAAACATTACCATATCTCAATGCAATGAACTTAGTTTTTGTTTTACTTGTGTTAACATAATTTTTTGCAGTAACAAACAATTTTTCCATTAATAGTTTAGTTGCACCATAGGTATTTAGTGGAGACACAGCCTTATCTGTTCCAACACAAATTGCTCTATCAACATTTTCTTTAAGACACGCATTGATGACATTTTGTGAACCATTGACATTTGTTTTTATTGCTTCAAATGGATTATACTCAATTTTTGGAACATGTTTTAAGGCAGCAGTATGAAAAACTATGTCGATATCTTCAATTGCTCTCTCTAATCTTTCATAATCCCGAATATCTCCAATCAAAAATCGTAATTTTGAACTACGAAATTTATTTTCCATATCAATCTGTTTAAATTCATTCCTACTGAAAATCCTAATTTGATCAACATCTTCATTTAGTAATCGTTTTGTTAATGCTTGACCTAAAGAACCAGTTCCGCCAGTGATTAAGATCTTTTTTCCTTCAAACATAGAAAATTATTTTTTATGTGTATTAAAAAACTTGCTTAGGAATGATATTTTCATGATTTATTGAGAAATCTCGTTTTTTATCAATGGAGAAAGTTGCTCATAGATTTGTGATGCAATAATCTTGTTGCCAAAATCACTCATATGACCTGCATCATAATAGATCGTTTCTTTGTAGTGATCAAAAACATTCCTTAGATCCAATGTTTGGTTACATGAATTAGTTAATTTCTCAAGATTACCAGCATATGATTCATAATATTTGACCATAGTTTCAGAATCATAATGTTCATAGTAGTACATTTCTTCATTAGATAATATTTTATTTCCAGTACCAAGTAATGGTTGTAAGATAATTGTTGTTTCGATATTGTTTGTTTTAATAATTTTACAAGTTTCTTCTAATTGATTGTTCCATAGATTTGTCTTTTCAGAAATAAATGATGTATCAAATTCTATGACTGAAGTTGATGTTCGTTGATAATTAAAATATTGTTGAAGTAAAACTTTAGGAGTTGAATAATCACTTCTATTAATTAACCTAATCAAATCATCAGTTGAAGTATTTTCAATTGATTGGAATTCATCATATGAATGAGTAATATCGTTCCAACCATCATAAATGATAATCATATCAGGATTATAGTTTATCAGTGAATTTTTAATCAATTCTGATTCTGTAAAGGAATAAGCTTTTGGTATTCCTGCATTAATCACTTCAATATTTCTTTCAGGAAATTTTTCATTGAATAATTGTTGGAGATAACCAGGAATTGTATTACTATCAGATGTTGTGCCAACTCCAAAAGCTGTAGAACCACCAACAACAAAAATTCTATAATCAAAATTATCTTGAAGTTCAGGCCCTCTAAAACCATTGGAATTAACATTAATGGTTTCAAAATGTTGATTTGGATCTAGACGTAATGGATTGAGTGACCATTTTAATTTTCCATTATCATGGCAAATTATTCTTTTGAGTTCATCATCCATTTCAGCGAAGACATCACTTTCATAGAAACTACAAGATGGATAATAATGATCATAAATACGGACTACAGACTCAATTGTAACTATCAGAATTAGAAATAATAAGATGTATAGGAAAAATTGTTTCTTATAGCCCACTTGTACTGACACTATTTTTTCACCAAATAATTTCCCATAACCAAATAATCCATATCTGTTTTTATTATCATCTGATATGCTTGTTCAGGGGTATTTACAATAGGTTCACCCATAACGTTCATTGAAGTATTAATAACTACAGGAACACCAGTGATTTTTTGGAATTCTTGGATCAAATCATAATAAATTGGATTTGCATCTCTATTGACAGTTTGTAAACGACCCGTGCCATCAACATGAGTAACTGCTGGAATTTCATTAGGTTTCTTTACTGGAGCAACCATCAACATGTAAGGGCTAATACGATCAATATCAAAATAGTCAGAAACATGCTCTTCTAGAATTGAAGGGGCAAATGGTCTAAATGATTCTCTGTGTTTAATTTTCTCATTAAGAATATCTTTCATCTCAGCTTTTCTTGGATCTGCTAAGATACTTCTACATCCAAGAGCTCTAGGACCCCATTCCATTTTACCTTGATACCAACCAACAATATTTCCATCAGAGATAAGTTTGGCAGTTTTAATTAGCAGTTGTTCAGGTTCTATTTTTTCATATGAAACATTTTTTGAATCTAGGAATTGTTGTATTTGTTCATTAGAATATGAAGGGCCAACGAATACATTTTCGGTAATTACTTTAGATACGTTTTTCTGAATTACACGGTTATTGTTGTGATAATTGTAGTAAAGGTATTGTGCACATCCAACTGCACTTCCTGCATCTCCAGGTGAAGGTGGAATATGAACATTCTCAAATGGTCCTTCTTTCAATATTCTATAATTTGCAACCCCATTAAGTGCAACACCACCACCAATACAAAGATTTTTCATTTTAGATTTTTTGTAAACGTGATTAACCATTTTCAATAATATATCTTCTAAAACTTTTTGTGCACTTGCACCAATATCAAAGTGGATTTGCTCTGCTTTTTCATCTTTCTTTCTTGGTTCAATATCAAATAATTTTGAAAATTTGTCATTTGTCATTACTTTATCATATGTAAATGCAAAATAACTCATATCGAGATGAATACTTCCATCATCTTTGATATCTATGAGATGATTGACAATTTTATCATAGTACTTTGGTTTTCCGTATGATGCAAGACCCATTAGTTTGTATTCACCCTCATTTACTTTAAATCCAAGAAAATAAGTAAATGCTGAATAAAATAATCCTAGTGAATGAGGCCAACGAATATCATGAGTTAATGTAATTGAGTTATTTTTTGCATATCCAAAGGAGGTAGTACTCCATTCACCTACTCCATCTATTGTAAGAATAGCAGATTCTTCAAACTGGGATGTATAAAATGCATGTGCGGCATGAGATATGTGATGTTCCGGAAATATTATTTCTCCACGAAAACCTACAAGAGCTTTTTTGATTTCACTTTTTATCCAGAGTCTACTATGTAGCCACTTTGGCATTGTATCTAGAAAACTGTAAAGACCTCTAGGTGCTACTGCAATGTAATTATCAAGTAATCTTTCAAATTTTAGAACTGGTTTATCATAAAATGCTACAGAATTAATATCAGAAGGAGAAATCCCTTCTTCTTCAAGACACCATTTTATCGCTAGTTTAGGAAAATCATCATCAAATTTCTTTCTGGAGAATCTTTCTTCTTCAATTGCTGCAACTACAATACCATCTTTTAACAATGCAGCTGCTGAATCATGATAATAACATGAAATACCAAGATTATACACTAGAACATCTTCCTCGCATCATTTGAGGATTCAGTCTCTAGCCAATAGGATTGTTTTTGTTTTCTTAAACGCAGTAAATCTATTCGTAAGAGTTTGAATATTATGCCATAAATCGATATGACAAAAATATAGAGTGCTCCTAAGAAGACTTTGGTATTAAAGATAGCAAAAACATCTAATCCTCTTGATAATTTTTTTGCAAATATCTGAGTAATAGAAAGAAGAATTCCTACAAAGATTATGAGATACCATATGGAAAATATCCCGGCACTAGAGGTAATAATAAAAAACCAAAAGGATAATCCTGCAGTCACTGCAAGAGATTTGAATCTAGGAGATGATGTTTGCATCTTATATCGGATAGATGAATGCTACAAGTCCTGATTGAGCTAATGCGGTGACGCCAACAAGAGCTAAGAGTAAGATAAAAATTGGAAACATGTAAAATTTTCTTTTTCTAATGTATAGTTGGAATATTTCTTTAATAGTTTGTAAGCGTGACATAAGTTTGAGAAATTAATCACGTATATAACAATGATTACAAATTTAATAGAAATTTCAATAGTGATTTTGCAGAATTACCTTGACAAGATAGATAGTCTTCTAAGAAAGATTTTGTATTGTCAGATTGAATTTGATTATAATTTTTTGATAATATCATTTTTATTTCATCTAATGACTTAGAGATAGGTAAAGTTTTACAAGTATCTCTTAGAAAAATTTTAGATTTTCCAAACCCATAATCCCTTAAAGATATACTTAGTACGGGTTTCTTTAGAATCTGAGCTTCAAGAATTGTTGTTGACAAATCAAATGTAATTAATAATTCACAATTTTTAATTAAAGGAATTATGTCACCAGTTTTTATAATTTCTACATTTTTTAAATTTTTAAAATTATCTAAATTATTATCTTCCAATGATGGGTGTGGTTTAATGATTATTTTTTTATTTAATTTAATCAATAAATTACAAGTTTCTTTTAAAATTGAATAGTAATTTCTATGAACATCAATAGTGTTGTCAATTACAAAATCTTTCATAGGAGGAGACGTTGCAATTAAAACAAATTCATTTTTAGTCACAATATCAGAATTAAATAGATCATCATAGACTGGATTTCCTAAATTCTGTATTTTTGATTTGTCTATACCAAAATTTTCTACATATTCTTGGATTAGTTTTCCCCAAGAAATAAGAAAATTTGAGTCATTAGGAAAGAACCCCAGTAAATTATTTCTGGTAATAGCATTTTCAGTATCATAAGGTACCCCATGTTGTAATAACACAACTGGTATTCCATTTTGTTTTGCAAATTGAAGAGTAATTTGTTCTTCAACAGCCGCTTCTGACAAAATTAAAACTGAATCAAATTTATTTGAATCAAATAATGTTTTTGTTGATTCAATTTGTTCTATAAAAAATAGGAACTGTGAATCAATTTTTGGTATAAATTGTCGCGAAAAAATTTTCCAAAAAGAATGTCCTTCATAAGAAAAGAAAACAGAAAAAAAATCACTCTTTGACCACATTAAGTTTAATTGTTTTTTTAATTCCGATTTTGCTAACAGAACTTTATTTTTTAAATTGGAATTAAGGATGGAACTAGAATTGACTACATTAGTTTGAGAATTTTTTATGATTTTCCATGAATCTACATTCCAAACTGCAGGTCTACGATTGTTAAATAATGTTATACCATAATCGGAATTTTCAGAATCAAGAAACAAGTTTTTGTACTTAATAGGATCAATTTCTACAAAAAGGAAAGTTTTAGCATTTTTGTTTTCTGAATATTTGGTAGGATTTCGTATGAAAAAATTAGTTGCATTTTTGATTTTTTTGTATTGATTCTCTGAAAGATTTAATGAAAAATTTAGTTTGCCAAATCGATATTCGTGAGAAATTTTTTTAGATTGAATTTTAGGATTTGTTGGAAATTGTTTGACATCTTTTGACAAAAATTTTGCTATTTCATATAATGATGATGTACATGAAATGTTTGGGCATTTCTCAATTATATTACAAATTTGGACAAATTTTGTTATAAAGGGAACAAACATATCCATAAATTCTATATGAAATAGTTTTCCTAAATTGATGCCCTCATAAATCATATATTCAGAAATATTATAATCCATATACCATTCAGAAAATGAATAACTTTTTGACTGAATTTTTTCAATTGTTAATTTATCAATGTATTCATCAGCAAGAACGTGTTGAATGTTATTTTTCTCTAGAAGTAAATGTGTATCAAAATCAAAACAGATTATTTTTGTAAAATCATCTTTACATTTTTTTAATGTATCAAAATCAAAGCCATAATCTAAAAGTAGAAAATTTGTCATGATAAATTCTAATTGATTTTTTGATTCATTTGATTAGTTTTTTCCTTCACGCATTACAGATACTAGTGAATAAAGTAAAATTGCGCAAAGTAATAGAACAACCCCAACTATTACACAACCTATTGCAATAATTGCAACATTTGTAATTATATCACCACTAATGGCATATTCTTGTATCGTCCATACAGTAAATGATATTCCAATTATAAGAAAAACTATAGATGGTATTCCATAGAATTTTAATGGATGTTCAATGGAAGTAAATTTTATTGTGCTAAGTAGAACTGATGAACCATGTGAGATAGGATTATGTGTAGATGTATTTCCACCATAGAGAATTTTTATTGGTACTTCAGTGATTCTAAACTCCTGACTACTTGCTTTGATAAGTATTTCTGTAGAAATTCCCATACCCAATTCTGATGGAGATAATTTACTTAGAACTTGTTTTGAATAAGCCCTAAATCCACTTTGTGAATCAGTTAATTGTTTTTTAATAGATGCATTAGTGATTTTTGTTATAACTTTAATTCCTACTTTTCTATAACTTGGAACTTCCTTGTCAGAATCATCTAAAAAGCGAGAACCAATTACAATATCTGATTCATTTTCAAAAATTGGTTTTATTACTTTTTCAATATCTTCAATTCTATGTTGGCCATCAGCATCAAAAGTTACTAGAACATCACACTCCAATTCTTTTGCTTTTAAGAATAAACTCCTAATTGCTGCACCATACCCCATATTCTTCTCATGTGTAATTACTTGAGCACCCAGATCTTTGGAGATTTGAGAGGTAAGATCCTCTGAACCGTCGTCACATACAATAATTTTATCAGTTATTTTCTTTAATTTTGTGATAATTGATGCAATATTTTTTTCTTCATTATATGCAGGAATTCCAACAACAACACTCATTTTGATCCTTTTAATGATTCTTAGATTTTTACCTATAAAACATACTACTCAAAGTTTTTGCATTAATCTCAATCTTTAATGATAGTGTTCAGAAATTTGAGTAGAAAATATAATTAGACTACCTATTCACTAGTTCCTATGATAATTGATGAAATTAAATCAGTTTTAGAAAAAAATGACTATAATTTGGATTCTGATGCATTATTACGAATTGAAACTATGTTAGATTCACTAAGAGATGATAATCAGATCAATAAGCTAGATTTCATTATTGATTGGTTTAACAAAAAGCGTGAAGAATCAGATATGATTGTTGAAGAAATTGGGATTAATGATTTGGATAAATGGAATGTGGATCCTAATTCAGGTAACGTAAAACATGAATCAGGAGGATTCTTTGAAGTAATCGGCGTGAAAGCTTCTAATACATTTGATCGTGAAGTTGGAAAAAAAGGATGGACACAACCGATGATTGCAAAAAATCCTGGTGGAATTTTAGGAATTATAATGAAAAGAATCAATGGCATACCACATTATCTTTTACAAGCAAAAGCTGAACCTGGTAATATTGGAAAATTACAACTATCTCCTACATTACAAGCTACAACAAGTAATTTGTTAAAAGCTCATGGTGGTTCAAAACCATTATTTGCCGAATATTTTGATGAAGAAAACAATCCAAAGATAATCTATGCAAAGTGGCAATCAGAAGATGGAGGTAGATTTCACTTAAAATCAAACTATAACATGATTGTTGAAGTAAAAGAAGATGAAGAATTAAAAATTCCAGATTCTTTCATTTGGATTACATTATATCAGATTAAACAATTAATGAAGATTGAAAACTTTGTTGGTCCACATGTAAGGGGAATAATTTCTTACCTGTGAGAAAAATGGAACCGCTAAGATTTGGTATCATTGGTTGTTCACGAATTGCAAAACGTTCTGTAATTCCAGCTATACAAAAATCAGAATTTGCAGAATTAGAAATAATTGGAAGTCGTTCAACAGATAAGGCAAAAGAATTTGCTAGTGAGTTTAATTGTGATAAATTTGGTAGTTATGAAGATGTTATATCAGATGATTCAGTTGATGCTGTGTACATTTCAACTCCAATCGATACACACGCTAAATGGTCTAACAAGGCAACAGTAGCAGGCAAGCATGTTTACGTAGAGAAATCTTCAACATATGATCTCAAATCTGCAATAGAGATGGTCGAGTCTGCAAAAGAAAACAATGTTAGATTAATGGAGGGCTTTATGTTCAGATTCCATCCACAACATCAAAAAGTAAAGGAATTGATCAAGGAAGGTAAAATTGGAGAGGTAAAATCATTTAATGGCATTTTTGGTTTTCCAGCATTCCCAGAGGAGGACATTAGGTATGTTTCAGGATTTCTAGAAGATTCTGGCTGTTACCCAATTTGTGCAAGCCGAATGATCTTTGATGAAGAACCGTTAGGTGTATTTTGTAGCCAGAAAAAAATTCCAGAATCTTCTGTAGATGTTGGAGGCTCAGCAATTTTGGTTTATGAAAATGGTAAAACTGCAACTATTACATATTCAAACGGAAGTTACTATCAAGCAAAATACGAAGTATGGGGAACTGATGGAGTGATATCATTAGATAGAGCATATTCGGTTCCACCTGATTTTACAACTAAGGTTACATTACAATACAATACAGAAAATAATTGGAATGGTAGAAAAAATGAAATTTTTGAAATTGAACCAAAAGATCACTTTTTAGAAATGATCGATGCATTTTGTATGGAGATTACGGGGACAAAGAAAGCACCATTTGACTTTGAACAAGAATTACTAAACCAAGCAAGAGTTATGTTTGCAGCTAGTCATTCAGGAAATCAAACTCTATCAAAGGCATTTTGGTTTGAAGAAGTTTCAGAATAAAATCAAAACAAATGTCTAAACTGATTTTATTACTTTAATCACTGCATCTTGATGTTTCTTTGAAATATTTGGGAATAGAGGAAGTGCTAAAATTTCATCATATATCTTCGCAGTATTTACAATGCTAGATTTCTTTGCAAACTTACGATATGCTGCATATTCATGAATTGGCATCCAATATACTGTCGTTCTAATTCCATTATCTTTCAATTTCTTGTACAACTGATTTCTTGACAATTTGAAAGATTTTGTCACACGAATTGTGTAAAGATGATAGGAATGACTTTTGTCATTCACCATATCAGGCAAGATTATTCCAGAAATATTTTGTAAATTCTTGTCATAATATAGAGATGCCTTTTTACGAAGTTCATTTATTTTTTTGATTCTTTTTAACTGTGAAATTCCCAATGCAGATCTAATCTCATCTAATCGATAATTGTATCCAGGTTCAACAATATCAAAAACCCAAGGATACTCACTTGAATAGCGACTTTTCAAAGATTTTGTCATTCCATGACTACGTAATTGTCTTACTTTTTCAGCAATTTCCTTTGAGTTTGTGGTAACCATTCCTCCTTCAGCAGTTGTAATGTTTTTGGTTGGATAAAATGAAAAACACCCAGTACTACCCAACGTACCTACATGTTTTGATTTATAAAAAGTTCCAACTGCATGGGCACAATCTTCTACAACCTTTAGATTATTGTCTTTTGCAAGATCCATAATTTCTTCAATATTACAAACCTGACCGTAGATATGAACTGGAATTATCGCTTTAGTTCTTTTTGTGATATTCTTTTTTACGTTTGAAATTGATAAAAAGAAATTTTCTTTGTTTATGTCAGCAACCACAGGTTTAGCATTACATGCAAGCACCGCATTTGCATCAGCAACAAAAGTTAGATCAGGTATGATTACCTCATCATTTTCTTTAATTCCTAATGCCATTAATGACAAATGAAGTGCTGCAGTGCAATTTGATACTGCAACTGCATATTTTGATTTTGAATATTTACAGAAATCAGATTCAAATTTTTCTAACTGTGGACCAAGTGTTAACATACTTTGTTTAAGAGTTTTATCGATAATTTTCTCATCTTCTTTTGAAATCCATGGTTCATATGCAGGAAATTTAATTTTTGAATCTTTAAAAAAATCTTTTTTCATTATTTCACACTTGTTGCCTTCTATTTATTTTCATGATTTTTCATAGTTTTTTGATACAAATTAAAAACATTTGATGCCATGGAAACACAATTACACTCACTTTTAACAAAATTATACCCTTCTTCTCCCAATTTTTTGACAAGATCTGGATTTTCTAACAAATTTTTTATTGCATTAGCTAATTGAGTTGGATTGTCTGGTTCAACTAGAATTCCGTTCTTATTGTGTTGTACTGTGTAAGGAATCCCATGTGAATTTGTAGAGATTACTGGTTTTTTGAATGCAAATGATTCCAAGGGAACTAATGGAGATAATTCCCATACTGAAGGTAGAACAAGTAATTCACTTTCACCGTAAGCTGAAATTACATCTTCACGTGGAGGGTTTTTTATGATTTTAATTACACGACCAAGATCATTTTGTTGAATTGTAGTCATCATATCAGATTCATAACCAAAATCAACACCCATTATCACAAGCTTAGTGTTTAATTTTACAAGATCATCTTTGATTTTGTTGATTGCATCTAATAAAACATCAATGCCTTTACTTTTAGAGAATCGTCCAACAAATAATATAAAATTAGAATCAATGCTATAATGTTCTTTGAAATTTTTATTACTGACTAATGATTTTAGATTTACACCGTTACGAACAATTTCTACATTGGATTTTTCATATAATTCAAGAAAAATTTTCTTCTCATACTCGTTAGCAGCACAAACTATTGAAGAATGTTTCAAGACGGATTTAATAAAATGGTCTTGAATTTTATAAATTAATTTAAAAATTATACCAGATTGTTCAAGAAACGGATGTGTTGTCAAACCACCTTGATCTGTAGAAATTAGAGGAACATTGGTTTTTTTGGAAACTAACCAAGCCATAATTGATTGAAAGCTACGAAGACCAATAGTATGAATGATGTCAGGTTTGTCTTCAGAAAGCTGTTTGTAAATTGAAGGATTTATGAAAAATAATTTTACAGAAAACCATGAATGGGTTCTTTTAATAGTAAAATTCTCAAATTTTTCAATTCGCGGTAATTCTTTACTAAATTTATTGGGGCCATTTGAAAAATCAAGATCAGTAGTGTAAATTGTAACATCGTGACCGAGTGCAGATATTTCACGAGCAAGATCAACTGCCAAAAATACAATTCCACCAAATTGGGTTGCAGGAAATGATGCAGGACAGACAATAGCTATCTTCATGTGATTCTTGTTTCAGGGTTGTTTTTAGATGATACTACTGAATTTTTTTGGCGTATTTTGGAAAAAATTATCAAATGATGAAAATTCAAATTCTTGTAATAGTGATTCCATTCTTGAATATGCATTTTTTACATTATGAAATGTTACAAAATTTTCTTTAAATGGTAGTTTAATTTTTGGCATAAATTCGGGAGTTAATTCCCATGAGTGAATGTAGAAAGTAGAAGGAATTTCTTTTTTTTCATAATTTTCTATAGATTTTCTAATTTTATTTTTAGAAAGAAATCTTAGATAAAAGCCTCCACCTGCAGGTATTTTTTTCCCAAGATACTTTGTTATCATAATTGGAAACTCAATAATTTTTCCTTTTTCATCATGTTGTTCAAGTGAATTTGATGAAATTTTATAAGGTGAAATTTCTGCATTAGGCATACCATATAGATTAGTTTTAGCAGGAACTACACTACTATCATAGATATAATTTGATTTTTCAAGTAGATCAATAATCCAAGAACTAGTATTATTTAGTGAAAATGTTGGAGCACGAAATCCTTTTGATTTTTTGTTTGTTAATTTAGAGAATATTTCTATTTCATCATTGAACTTCTCTTTGAAAGATTCAGTGTCGAGTCTGTCATGATTCATGGTATGAAAAGCAATTTCATGTCCATTTTCAATTATTTTATCAAAAATTTCAGGATTTTCTTCTAATAACTTACCAACAACAAAAAAGGTTGCAGTTGTTTCAGTTTTTCTAAGAAGTTCAATTATTTTATCAAGGCCCTTATACATCATGGGTTCATGCTTAACATTTTTGACATATGGTTGAATTAATTGTGGATGATACCAATCTTCAAAATCAATACCTAATAGATTCATTTTATAAATTGATTTTTTTAATTACACGAGCTGGATTACCAAGAGCAACCGAGAAGTCTGGAATGGTATTACTAACTACACTACCTGCACCAACGATAGAATTTTTTCCAATTGTTGTACCCATGGTGATTATGCTACCAGGTCCAATAACTGCACCATCATTTATTGTGACATTCTTAACTTCTCTAGGATAACCATTTTCTTTTAGTAGTTTATTTGCTGTAGGGTTGTAATGTGCAAATATCATAGTGTTTGAACCAATTGTAACATTATTTCCAATACTAATCATGCTTGGATAAATCAAATCAATTAGGACATATGGTGAAATATGACAATGTTCGCCTATTTTTACTCCTCTTGAACGCTGCAATCTCACGACCCATGAGGAATTAATTGATGAAAATGCACTCTTGTGAAGAAGCCATGATTTTAGAATTTTGTAACGTAAGCTTAGTTTTCCAAGACCTCCCTTTAGTCCATAAAAGTCCATTACCTCTTTTTCATTTATAGAAGAAACGTTTTCGCTATCCATGGCAATTTCACAAAATTATTCTTTTAACATGAATCGCTTAATTTTTCCATAGTCGGTACGTGGAAAATCTTCAACAAATTCAATTTTTGCAGGCACTTTGAATCTCTCTAGATTTTTTATACAATGAGTAAGAATATCAGTTGAGGTAACTTTTGAAGCCACAGTTTTTTTCACAAATAATTTTACAACTTCACCAAACGATTTATGCTTCATTGGAATAGCAGCTACTTCTTCAACTCCAGATAAAACCTTCACTATTCTTTCAATTTCTTGTGGGTAGACTTTTTCTCCAGAGACATTAATTAGATCATCAACTCTACCCAGAATATAGAGAAAGCCTTCATCATCAAATCTTCCTAGATCTCCAGTTTTTAACCAATCATCGGATTTATTTTTGGAATACTGTTTTTTCCAATAATCATCTATAACATTTGGTCCACGTATCCAAATTTCTCCTATATTATCATCACTTGTATTATGAATTTTTATTTCAACACCGTCAGAAGGTTTTCCAACTGATTCAATTTTTTTTTCATTATCAAATATCATAAATGTTGAACGAGATGCTTCAGTTAATCCATAGTATGTTGCAACCATACCAGTCTCTAAAATGTTTTTTAATTTTCTAATGATTTCTGGTGGAAAAAAAGTACTGTTTGTTATGATCAATCTTAGATTAGATAGTAATTGTAGTGAATCACTAGAACTATCAGATACAATATTTGATAATGTAGAAGGAATTGCTGCCAATGTAGTTACATTATATTTTTTTATTAAATCAAGAATTTCAGAGGTATTAGGATTTTTTTGTAATACTAATGTACTTCCTACATATAATGAAGTATGTAAACATCCTAATCCAAAAGAATGAGACATTTGTAGAGGTAACAAATCAACATCATTTTTTGAATATTGTAAAGTTCTAGCGATATTTTTTGTACTAAAGTCACAACTCGAATGAGTTATAGGAACACCTTTTGGTGCAGATGTTGTACCGGATGTATATATCAAATAAGCATAATCAGTAGACGATGGTTTTCTTATTTCAGAAGATAATTCTTTAACTTCAGAGAATTTTTTCTTCTCTAAATTTTCTAATTCTAAATCTTTAATCTTCTCAAAATGTGAGTCTGAAGATAAAACAAGTTTTGGATATGCAGATGATATCTGCTTTTGTAAGTTAGAATTAGATATTCCAGTTGGAATCAAATGTGCAACATTACCTGAATTAATAATACCAAGGTATGAAACAACAAATTCACTTGTATTGTCAAACAGTAAACTTATCACAGATTTTTCTTGAAATTGATTTAGAAATGAAGAAAATTTATTTACTTTTTCTTCTAATTCTGAAAAAGTGAATTTTGAATTATGATCAATTAATGCTAATTTTTCAGGATTAGATTTGCTGGAATTAGTGAGAAATTGATCGATTGTGTTCATATTTTTGATTTTGTTACATTTAAGAGAGTTTTTGCACTATTAATTGAAGTTATTTCATCATCGGAAAAATTAATTTCAAATTTTGCTTCTGTGAGAGTTATCAGATTTAATTGAGCAAATGAATCCCAGTCATCATAATTATTTTGCGTTTTTTCCCAGTCAAAGTCAGATTCAGTAAGAAGTGGAAAGGTCTCAAAAAAGATTTTTTTTATATCATCATCTATATTCAATTTTTTAATCCATCAAAATTCATAGTATAATAAATAAATCTATTACTATGAATAATGATATGGAAATTTTAGATATAGGGACAGATATAGTAGATATCAATAGATTTAGAAATAAAGAATACAGCAAAAATGAAAAATTTTATGAGAAAATCTTCACTAATTCTGAGATTAAATATTGCTTATCGTTTAAGAATAATGCAGAACATTTTGCAGGAAAATTTGCTATAAAGGAGGCTGTAAAAAAAGCAATTAAAGAAAAAATTAGTTTTAAAGAAATTTTAACAGAACATAACAATTCAAAACCTAAAATTATTTTAAAGAAAAAACTAAATTATAGATTTTTTGTTTCAGTTTCACACGAAAAAGATTTTGCGATAGCAATGGTAATTGCACTAAATAACTAATAACTTACAAGAAATTTCGTGTTATTTTACTAAGTTTATTTAAGAAATTATTAAAGGATTCACTATTTTCCTCACTAGCAACCCACTTTGGAACTTGTATTTGATCTTGAAAAATATTTAAAATTTCGTTATCAGATAAAGTTCTAGAAGATTGTATTTTTGTATACTTTTGAGATATTTTTGTTAAATTTTTTAATATGTTAAATGATGTTTTAATTTTTGTAATGAACATTCCTTTCTTCAAATAGAATAAACTTACAGCAATATCAACAAGAATTAACGATGGAAGCATTTTTAAAAAACTTGATTTTGTAAAATGCGTTAATAAACAATATTGTCTGTTACGTTCCATTAGATAAAACTTGAACTTACTCCATTTGAAACTATATCCTTCAATTGGATGAAAAATTACTGATGATGGAACATAAAACGAACTAATACCAAACATAGCAGCTCTCCAACATAGATCAAGATCATCATGATATGCAAATAGAAAAGGATCAAAATATTCTAGTTTTTCAAGAATATTTTTAGATGTAAAAAGACAAGTTCCAGAAGCATAGCCTATTTTTTCTACATCTTTACTTTCTTCAACATGTTTTTCTCCTTTACCACGAGAATAACCAAATCCAAATAATTGAATAAATTGTCCAGAGCTTAAGAGCATATCATGATCAGTAGTTGCAAGGATTTTTGGTTGATAGATACCCTCACCATTTTCTTGGTAGGCATGAATTAATTCATGGAGCCAGGTTGGGGTTAGAATTGTATCAGGATTTAGCACAACAACAAATTCACCTTTCGAGGCCCTGATTCCAACATTGTTTCCTTCACAGTAACCAAGATTTTTTTTGTTTTCTATTAGTTTAATTTCTGGAAATTTTTTTGCAAATTCTCTATAGGATTTATTGGTTGACGCATTATCAACCAGAATTATTTCAAAATTTACTTTTTCTGTTTTATAAATAGAATTAATGCATTCGTCAAGAAATTTTTCTGCATTGTAATTCAAAATTACAACACTAATCAAAGGCCCAGCAGATTCATTCAATTCTAGATTCCTATGATATATCCTTTATATCAAAACTTGGTGGAAAAATCCTTGATGTTTTACTAGAGTTCCATTTACGTTCTTGTGATTTTAATATTCTTTTGACTTTGTCTTCGTCAAGTTCTAGTGTTGAACATATTTCATTTAATGGGATTGATTTCTCTCGAGCATATAACATAAGATCAATAATGTCGTATGTTAAACTGAAGAAAAATTCTTCATCACTAATATCAAAACTCCATGTGTCAGGTGATGCTTTTCGTTCTATTATTCCACTTGGAATGTTAAGAGATTCTGCTAATTGATATACCTGTGTCTTAAATAAATTTGCCAAAGGCTCTATGTCTACACCACCATCACCATATTTTACAAAATATCCTTGTTGAAATTCTGCTTTATTTGTTGTACCACAGACTAGAAAGTTATTTTTTTCAGCATAATAGTATATTCTACTCATACGTATTCTATGTTTAATGTTTGTAGCAGCAGTCATTGTAAGATAATCATTAAGTGAGATTTTGATTTTATGTCTTTGATTTTGTGAATCTTGGATTTCTAAATACGGTATACTAAGCCCATCATTATCAAAATTTTCAGTAAAAATTAGTCTATATTTACATGAATTATTAAAATCTGGATAGAGTTTTTGAGCAATTGTTTCTCTCATTCTGTATACTGACGAAGATTCTAGAATTGGAGTGATATCATCTATCACATATTCAATATTGAGGTTTTTACATAATTTTTTTGCTAATTCTTGACTTTTTGGATTAGATTCTTTTTCAGGTAAAATTAACCCTAGAACATTTTCTTTACCTATAGCATTACATGCAAGTGTGGCAACAACAGCAGAATCTATACCACCGCTAATACCAATAACTATACCACGTTTTCTGTATTTTTCAAAAGTTTGTTCTTGTATGAAATTTGCCAATGATTTTTTCAGATTCTCAATATCTTTAATCCTAAGTACATCTTTTGAAAAAGCCAACGTAATCACAATAAAATTTTTGTACCTTCGCCTAAGAGTAGAATTTTTTCATCATTTTCAGCATCTAATCTGATAGAAGAATTTGATGCAAGTATACTATTTCTGATTTTAAGATTAGAATCAATTATGCAATTTTCCATTATTATAGAATTTTGTATATTACAATTAGTCAATTTTGAATTATCACCGATACTTACATTTGGTCCAATTGTACAATTCTCTCCTATTGTACAATCTTTACCAATAATACATGGGCCTAAGATTTTAGAGGTACCAGAAATACTTGAGTCAGTTCCAATCATTGTATTACCCAAAAGTTCAGATCCATCTTGTTTTGTTCCAAGAAAGTATGATTGCATGTTTTTTAAAACTTCACCATTAGCGTGTATAATATCATCAGGAGTACCAGTATCTTTCCAGTAATCAGTAATCATTTCAAAATTTACAATGTTATTTTCTTCTAACAACATTTGTAAAGCATCTGTAATTTCTAATTCATTTCTCCAAGAGGGTTTTAATCTAGAAAATACATCAAAAATTTTTGTTGTGAGAAAATAGATGCCAGTTACTGCTAAATTCGTAGGAGGATTTTTTGGTTTTTCAATGATTTTTGTTATTTTATTATCTTTAACATCAGCAATTCCAAATCTTTCTGGATTAGGTACTTCACATAAAAGAACAAGTGCATCATCATTTGATGATTCAAACTTTTCTGATATGCCAGATATTGATTTCTGTATGATATTATCCCCTAGAAAAACAAGAAACTTTTCAGTTCCTACAAAGCTTTTACATAGATTTATGGCATGAGCAATCCCTTTAGGTTCATCTTGTTCAATATACGATATATTGACATTAAATTTTGAGCCATTCCCATAATATTCCTTAACTTTGTTCGAACCAATCCCACCAACAATTATAGCAATATCAGAAATTCCACAATCTCGTATTGCATCCACACAATATTCAGACATTGGTTTATTGGCAATAGGTAAAAGTTGTTTTGGACCAGTATGTGTTAGAGGTCTTAATCTAGTTCCATGTCCACCGTGTAAAATTATTCCTTTCATTAATTATCAACCTCATTAAATTAATTAGAACTTTTCCAGGGTGTAGGATTTAAGACTGAAGAAGAGATATTATTTATTATTTCAGGATTGTCAAGATACCATTGAACTGTTTTTTCTAATCCCTTGTCAAAATTTAATTTAGTTTTCCAACCTAGTTCACTCGAGATTTTTGTAGAATCTAAACTATATCTAAAATCATGACCAGGACGATCATCAACAAAGTGTATTAGATCTTCAGATTTATTCATGATAGCAAGAATTTTTTTTACTATTTCAAGATTATTGATTTCATTATTTGCAGATATATTATATGAATTTCCACGTTTTCCATTGAAGAGTGCTAAGGAAACTGCATCACAATGATCATCAACAAAGATCCAATCACGAATATTAGTTCCTTTTCCATAAATTGGGATTTTCTGATTTTTATTTGCTAGAATTATTGTTTTTGGTATGAGTTTTTCAGCAAATTGTCTTGGACCATAATTATTAGTGCAACGTGTAATAACTACATCACAATCATATGTTACAAAATAAGAATTTATTATTAATTCTGCAGAAGCTTTTGTAGCTGCGTAGGGACTAGAAGGATTGAATTTTGATTTTTCAGTAGCCGAACCATCGGTTAGACTTCCAAAAACCTCATCAGTAGATACTTGAACCATACGTTTTTTCTGTTTGGTTACGATATCAAGGATTGTAAAAGCTCCTCTAATGTTAGATACTAAAAATGGATTTGCATCATTAATGCTTCGATCAACATGTGATTCTGCGGCAAAATTTACTACTGCATCACATTTAGAAATTTGTTCTTCCATGAATTTTTTATTTGATATGTTGCCTTTGAGAAATTCATAGTTTTTTGATTTACTTAAGCTTTCAAGATTTTGTAGATTCGAACCATCAAGTTGTGCATCTACATTAAGTATTTGTAAATCAGTATTTTCAGATAATAATTTCAGTATAAAATTACTTCCAATGAAACCAAGACCTCCAGTTATAAGTAATCTCATATAGGCATAGTTTTTTCAGACCTAATAAAATATTGTATGATTTACTTAGTACCTTTAAATCCAAACTTTTATTGGTAAAAATCTTGGATTTTGTTTATGAGTGAAAAAGGGTTTTTTGTTCAAGAATTAGAAAGGCATGATACTAAAGATGTTTCAGACTCGCATATTAACGGCGAATTAACAGTGATTTGGAGAGATTGGGATAATATAATCAAAGAATATCCAAAGATGGTTTATGTTAACACTGTAAATTCAGGTGAGATTAAGGGTCCACATCTTCACAAGAACAGAACAACATATTTTTCATGTATTCAAGGCGAGATAATTATAGTAATTAGAGATGATGATGGAAGTTTCCATGAAATTAGATCTAACACTCAAAAGCCATCTCTAATATGTGTCAAAAATGGAATTGCAGCTGCAATAATTAATCCAACAAAAGAAATTTCAAAAGTATTGGTATTAGCAGATATCGCATGGAGACCAAATGATAATGAGATGGAAAATGTAGAGTTTGTAGATTATGATTTTGATAAATGGGTATAAAAAAAAGAGTTCATTAACAAATGAAGAAATAACAGTATGGTATTTTTACAAAAAATCAAAGACATAGGCATAATTGGTGCGGGTGATGTTGTAGGTAGTGCATTAGGTGCAATATTTTGGTTCTATTTAGCATCACAAATTGAACCAGAAGAGTATGGAGAAATACAATGGTTGATTGGAATTGCAAGTGCAGTTAGCTATGTTGCATTATTTGGTAGTCAAAATACAATTATTGTTTTTGCTGCTAAGAATCTAAAAATACAATCAACATTGTATGTTATTTCTTTAATTTCTAGCGTCATATTATCTACAATTGTAATTTTAGCTCTTCCATCATTTTACAAAATTGATACAGGACTCATACTTTTTGCATATGTAATCAATACTCTAGCAATAGGAGATCTTTTAGGTAAGAAACTATATTCAACATATTCTAAGTACGTTATTTTACAAAAAGTTTTAACTGTATTATTAGGAATCACGTTTTTACACTTTTTTGGTTTTGAAAGCATAATTTTTGCATTAGGATTATCATACATGTTTTATCTTAAAAGGATAATCAAATGCTTCCAAGAAATGAAAATTGATTTTTCACAATTAAGAACAAGATTTGGATTCATTGTTAATAATTACATTTTATTATTGAGTTCTGGTCTTCACGGACAAATAGATAAAGTGCTAGTTGCACCTTTGCTTGGATTCACAGTTTTAGGAAATTTCAGTTTAGGAATGCAGTTTATTGCAGTGATGTCAATCTTTTCAGGCATGATTTTTAAGTATTTGTTGTCTCAAGATGCAAGTAATATTGAGAATAGCCGTATAAAATTTCTTAGTATAATTTGCTCTATAGTTATTTCATTATTAGGAATAATTTTCTTGCCAACAATTATCGAGATATTCTTTCCAAAGTTTATCATGATAACTAATGCAATACAAATTATGTGTATTCATATTATACCTGCATCAATTGCAGTAATTTTTGAATCAAAATTACTTGGTAAATTGAATTCCAGATATGTCCTCTCAGGTAGATTAGCTGCATTAGCTGTGATGATTATAGGTATGATTTCTCTAGGAAGTGTATATGGTATCATAGGTATTGCAATTAGTTTGGTATTAAGTTCTATAACATTATGTATTATATTTTCAATTGGTGTAAAAAAATTATAGATTTATTCAGCTAAAATTTTTTCAAAAATTGAATAATCAATTTTTAGTATAATTATTGTATTTTTATAATTATGATCTTTTGAATCATATATTTTTTCTAGATAAGAATATTTTTCATAATCAATAAGAAGATCATCAAGAAAAGCTTCATGATTATTTTCTGTAATAAGAAGATGTGTCAGTTGAGAACTTTTTGAATGTGAAATGAAATCTTCTAACGAATCAAAATTTTGAGATGGAATTTTATTTATTAGAACATGGATTCTTTGGTTCTCAGCAAGAGGTAGAGAATTCGGCCAAATTTTTTCTAAAGTGGCAATTTTCACGTATGAGCTACCAGGATAATTATTTACTCCATTTGCATCTTGTAGTAAAATTTGTGTAGCATGTAAAATCTCACTATCATAAGTATAATCAGGTTGATCATAGAATAATAAGAGAATTGAAGATAATATTATCACTGAAATAATTAAACTAACAAACTTTGTCCGTTCAAGTTTTTTAGTAATATCAAGTCCATAAACAGAGATTACACAAAAAATTGGAAATAATACATAAAGATATCGAGCATCTTGCATTTCTCGTCCATAAGCATATAGAGCAGGGATAATTAAGAATATACCAAAAATGAGTAGATGCAATACATCAGTATTTCTTGTTTTAAATAAATTGTATATTCCTGATGGAATAAAAAATATGAATAACGGTATAGAGATAATTCCCAGAAATTTTAATATGTTGAAAAGAGAATTGGATATGAAACTATTTGGTGATTGAATTTTTTCAGTTTCAGTTTTCAGATCTGTGATTTCAGCAACTGTTGAATATGTATTAGGGTTTAAAATTTGTGGATTAAAAATTGTATGACTTGTAAAACCATCTACATCATTTGATTCAAGTCTAAGTGATGAAATTGGTAAGAGAACTAAAATGAAGATCAAGATAAGAAATGGAAATTTTAGAAAAGAAGTTTTTTGTTTTTTGAATCTAAGAAAAAAAATAATAGATAGTGGAATTATGAAAAATAATGATTCATATCTAACAATAGCAGCAAGACCTAGAAAGATAAAAGAGATGAAGTAATGATTTGAATTTTTTGATAATGAAAATAATAATACAAAAGTTATTAAAAAAATGTAAAGAGATTCAGATATTCCTAATAGAGAGTTTTCAATTAGTTTATGGCTAAATCCAAATAAACCTGCTCCAATTAATGCATATTTCGAGGATACAATTTTTTTGCAAAGAAAAAATACAGGAATAATTGTTAATGAAGATAACAAAATACTTGTAATTCTTTGTGCATTAATGAGATTCATCATATCAGATTGACCAATCATAGTAAAGATAGGTGATAAAAAGAGAGACCAGCCATCATTTGTGACTAATATGCCTGTAGGGAATTCCTGAGTTTTTGAAATTTCAAATGCAAATGAAAAATATTCTATTGCATCAGTTTTGAAAGGGATTTCAGATGGTAGAAAATATAATCGTACACAAATAGTGATAATGACTAGAATTGCTAAGAAAATAAAATTTTTATTTTTAAAATCTAGATTTCTGATTTCTGTGGACATATTATTTATCAATGTTTAATGATTGTATATAGGAGTCACGTATACATCATACTGAAAAAAAGAATTTATCACTTATTTTTTATATGATTAATCAGACTAAAAAAAGATGGTATCTGATAAAATCATTTGTTGTGTATTAATATATAAAAAATTATAAAATTTTTAAAATTAATTATAACAAATTTGATGAAAGATTAGATAGTCAAAAATAATTATAATCCATAATAGACAATAGAATTATTTTCTTTCTAGTAAAATATCTTGATCAACATTACCTTCTATTTTATGACTAGTCTTATACCAATCAATAGTTTTACGTAATCCATCTTCAAGATTAAATTTCGGTGACCAACCGAGAAGATTATTTGCTCTTTCATTATCTAAAGCACGTGATAATGCACCAACAGGTTTTGACGTATCAAATTCTAGTTTATCAGGTTTCCAATTAAGAATTTTAAAAATCATATTAACAACATCTATCATTTTGTATCTATCTCCAGTTCCTAAATTAACTGGAGTTCCATCACTAATTTTTTCAGCTGCTAAAATTGTTCCATCAACTATGTCTTCAACATATGTAAAATCTCGTTCTTGATTTCCATCACCCCATATTTGATAAGGATTCATTTTTTCTATTGCTTTATAGATTAAAGCTATTATTGCATGTGTTTCATTTTCTCTTGGACCATATGCAGTGACAAAACGAACTGGACAGCCTTTAAGACCATATTGTTTTTTAAATGCATTTAATTGCATTTCACTCATTAATTTTTCCCAACCATATTCAATGTCAGCACTCATTAATTTATCCAAATCAGTGGGATCAGCATCCTGTTCTTTTAATTTATAATCAGAACCAATTGTATCTTGTAATTTTGTTGGATAAACACATGCAGTGCTAGCAAAAACAAGATTTTTCACATTGGAATCGTTACAACCTTCAAAAACATGGTGGTCAATAGAATAATTCGAACTAACATCTGCTGGGTGAGTTGTAATATAACCACGTCCTCCATGTACTGCAGCTAAATGAAAGACAATTTCTTGATCTCTAAATACTTTATCTAGATCAGATTTTGATATATATTCTAAATCTTGATTTAGAAAAGTAATTTTTTCTTTTGATTGATCAAGATTTTCAAGAGTTCCACTGCTAAGATTATCGACAACTGTAACTTTGGAACCTAAAGATACCAACTTATCGACAAGATGACTTCCAATAAAACTAGCTCCACCAGTAACTAGTACATTAGTTTCATTCCAAAAATTTTGGGAAAACTGATTCATTATTTACAGATATTTGGATAGGATTTTAAAAACTGTTCTGCCCACTCATACGTAATTCTCAAACCTTCTTGCAAACCAACTTTAGGTTTCCAGCCTAAAACTTCCTCTGCGAAACTACAATCTGCAGCTCTTCCTAAATCACCAGTAGGTTTTGTTAAATCATATTTTTTTTCAATATTTTTACCAGATATTTCAATTACCGCATCTGCAATTTCGTTAATAGTTGTTTTAGTACTATTTCCAATTTGTATAGGTCCTTTGTTAATTCCTTTTTCCATTGAAAGAATTAATGCATCGACAATATCTGTTACATACATGAATGCTCTACTTTGTTCTCCATTGCCCCAAATTAGGAAGTCTTCTTCAGGATGTAGAATTGCTTTTCTAATTGTAGCTGGTATAACTTGAGATTTTTCCCTGGAAAGATCACTGTTTGGACCATAAACATTATGTAATCTCAGAATTGCAGCATCTAATAATCCAGATTTACTATATAATTCACATTCATACTCACCCATTAATTTTCCCCAACCATATGATGATTCAGGATGTGCAGGATACATGTCCTCTTCTTTAAACAAAGGATGGTTTGGGTCATTTTGTTTTTCTAAAGGATATGCACATGCTGCACCAACATAAGCTAATTTCTCAAGCTTCTCATTTCGTGCTGCTTCAAACATGTTTGAATTAATTAAAACATTACTTCTGTAAACAAATGCTTCATTTCCAAAAACAAAATCTATTCCAGCAACAACATCTGCAAGATGAAATATCGTATCCATTCCTTTTACAGCTTGTTCACAATTTTTCATTTCACGAAGATCTAATTCAAGAAAATCTTTTTCTAGATTTATAATTGATTTTCCAGTTTTATCTAAGAGATATTCTTTTTTTCCTCGCCATAAATTATCTGCAATTCTTACATTAGCACCTTTTTCTAACAACGAGGCAGTTAGATGTGAACCAATATGGCCCGCACCACCAGTTATCAGAACATTTCTTCCAGACCAATTCATGATTTAGAGATTGATAAATACATTATAAAACATACTATTCAAAAGAATTTTTTATTTAATTAATTTTTTAATTGATTCAATAATTATTTCAACAGCTTTGTCATTACTTAATTCATTCATTGCAAAATCTCTACCTGATTGGGCAATTTCTTCCCACTTAGGATTATCAGGATCAGAAAGAAAATCTTGGAATTTTTCTTTATAGTTTTTTTCATTAATAAAAATGGCTGATTTATTATCTTCAAACCCAATAAAATGTCCATTATTTGTGTCAGTTATTTCCATGAAAGTTAAACAACCAGCAGCAGCATTTTCCCAATATTTTAATGTAGGATAGAATGTTGTTGCAGCGATTGATGCTCGATATCTAGTCAAATACGTAACATAATCATCATTTGCATATTTTCCTTTTTTTATCTTTGAATAATCCACATATGGTAATTTTGTTGTTAATGTTCTTAATTTATAAAAATACCATCCTGATCTTTTTGGATTTAAAATTGCATTTGCAACTTTAGATTTAATATTCGTTTTTCCAGTTGCACCAGTACACAAAATTTTGTCTTTAACCCTTTCTTTGAATGGAATAATTTTTTCATAAAGCTGTTTTTCTAATCCATAGATAATTGTTTTATGGTTTATAGATTTAGGATAAAATTTGTAGATATAACTATCAGGATGAGAACTAAATACCAAATCAATTTTATTTTCTTCGATAAACTGGGTTTGATTATACCTATTTGCCCAGTGAGGATCGCCTGTTCTTGAAATAACAGGAATTTCAACTTCATTGATATTTTCTAGTTTATCAGGTGCACCATCAGAACGATTGTTAGGTAATAAAATTACATCACACTTTCCTTTCAATTTTCGGGTATCAAATGTTTTTTCGCATGGATGATATGTTACTTCTAAAGTTTCATTTCTTTCAAATGATTTCAAAAAGAAATCTGCAGTTGTTTTATCAAAATGATTAGGTTGAAAATAATTATAACTTTTTTTATAGACTAATGCAAGTTTTATTTTTTTATTCATTTACGTGATTAATAATTTGATAACTAGTATTAAATTGACATGATTGATTAACAACATCAGACATAATTTATCTATCCCAGTCAAACTTTCTATTTACTAAAGCATAAAGTTTCTCATTATATGGTTTATAGAATTCAATTAGAGATTGTCTTGTTTCATTTTTCATAGTAGGGTATTGGCGTTTATTTTTTCTAGAAGTATCTTTAATTTTCATATCAGGAACATCTAAAAAATTAAAAATTTGTTTTAATACATTATTTGTATTATTTGATAATTCTTCAGAAGAAGTGATTAAAATTTTATTTTGAGGAAATGAATTATACCAAGGTGTTAATTGCATTTCATATAATCCTCTTGCAAGGAGCAATTCATAGAAATTATCTACTAATGTAGACATGTTATTTAGATCAAGTTTATTATTTTTTATTATATCTAATTCTTTCACAACAAGTTCTTCAAATGTTGTTTTAGTGTCATTATTATCCTGTATCCCTTGATTGAAATTTGAATATGCACGATCAATTGGATTTCTAAGATTAGCAATAATTTTTGAATTTGGAAATTTTTCTATAATTCGTTTTATAACAAGGGGATTATAGATATAGAAAGGAGTTACATCAAATGTAAGAAATTTCTTATGTTTTTTTTGGATATTTTGTTTCGTAAATTTTGTAGGGAATAAAGAGCGATACCAATTTAATCCAAGATGAAAATTTTCATCAAAATATCCCAATTCGTCATATGAAGCTCGTCTTATGTTTTGATGTTGTCCAAGATAATGGAATAATGATGTTGTACCACTTCTAGCCACACCTATAACAAAAAAATCAGGTAGTACACGTAATGGACTAGTTATGTAATTAGAAGGTCTTACACATAATCCATAACGAAATTTTTGATATGCACTTCTTAAAAAGCCGTAAGATTTTGTATTGTATTTCATGCTAATTACTTATGATTCTAATTAAAAAATCAATTTATGAATTAATACTTAGGAAATAAATATCAAAAAAACATAAAGAATTGATTATTATGTTTAAAGAATTACTTGTAACTAAGACAACATGATATTCAGAGATTTTTTTCTAAAGATATACCTGAAAATTATAACAAAAATGAGTAGAGGTAAAGGCTATGGAAAAAAGTATAATGTAATTAAATCAGTTAGTAATAAAATTGAAACATCATTGATTACAGATTCTGCCGAAGTATGGGCAGGGAAGATAATTCTTCATCCAAATGATGCCTTTAGATTATCAATTTATGGAATTCACAGTAAAATTGACTTTGAGATTTTTCAAAAATATGTAAAAAAAGGGGACAATGTGTTGGACATAGGTGCAAATATTGGTTATTTTACTTTGATGTTAGCAAAATTAGTAGGTCCAACAGGGAAAGTATTCGCTTTTGAACCAGATCCAAGAAATATTTCATTACTGAAAAAAAATATAGAGACCAATGGTTATCAAAATGTTGTAGTAGTTCCAAAAGCAGTATCAAATGTAAATGAAAAATGCACTTTATTCACTAGTCAGAGTAGTTTTGGGCAAAATAGAATTTATGAACCCAAAAAAACTAAGAATCAGAAATACGTACCAATTGAATCTGAAACAATTTTGCTGGATGATTTCTTTAAGAATAATGAAAATATTGAAAATATTTCATTTGTAAAGATTGATGTCGAAGGAGCTGAGAAACTTGTACTTGAGGGAATGAATAAAATTTTAAATTTAAATAAAAATATTAAAATTTTTTCAGAGATTGATTCGTATAGATTAGATGATGCAGGTTCGAGTTATGTTGAAGTGATTGATCTTTTAGAAAAAAAAGGATTCACAGTATTTCTTGTCAATAATACAGATAATAAAATTATCAAGGGAAATATTAAATCAATAGGAAAAATCCTAGAAGAAGATTCAAGTTCTCAGAATATTTTATGCATAAGAGAAAAATCTAATATAGATTAGTTAATTTTGTTTATCAATATTGGAAAAGAACTTCCAGTCATCTTTATTTCTGAATTTTCGAGATGATGTAAAATCTAATAACTCTTTTTGAAGATCTGATAACTCTTTGATTTCATCATCAGATAATTTTTCATTTTGTTGAGACTTTACAAGTAATTTACTTAATTTAAGATTTAATTTTAACATCAGTTCAGTATTAACTAAAACTCTCATTATATACGGATTAACTTCATAGAATATATCGACTTCAGCTTTTCTTGCTGATGTTTTTTTCCAGTGTGCATATCCAACAAAAACTAGTAAAGGGATTCCTATTGCAACAATAATAAGGACATATTGAACAAAAGTTGGAAAGATTGAGACTAAGAAAGGATAACGTTCGATGGCAAGATAATAAGTAACAACTAGAGTGTTTGTTGCAGCCATGATAAATGTGAAGTAGTTAGCCCAACCTTGACGAAAATAAAACCATCCTCTAAACCCAGTATTCTTTGACATTATGAGAATTCCTTCAAATCATTTAATATTGATTGCTATGAAACCATATGACAAGTTATGAAAATAGGAATAATTTCAGACAGTCATGATGATGTGAATAATGTAAACAAAGCAATTAACATTTTTCAAGAAGAAAAAGTTAAGGCAATAATTCATGCAGGAGATATTATTTCTCCTCCGATAATTAAAGAATTTAAGAAATTAACAGATGAAGGAGTAGAGTTTTTTGGGATTTTTGGAAATAATGATGGAGAGAAAAAGGGTTTAGAAAATGCATTTTCATACATTAACGGAGAACTGTTAGGAGATGAAGGAAAGATAGAGATTGATGGATTGAAAATTTGTATTTATCATGGTCAGGATACTCATAAAAAAGAAAAGATAATTAATTCACAAAAATTTGATATTTTTATTTATGGACATTCGCATACAAAAGATTCAGTGGTTGTAAAAAATAAAAAACGTGAAACAATAGTTTTGAATCCAGGTTCAAGTCATAGTCAAGCATTAACAAATTTTTCACAACCACAATATTTTCCTGCACCATCAATAATCATTTTTGATACAACCACCAAAGAGGTTGTTTTTATGGATTTGTAGTGTAATTTAGTAAAAAGACTCATATAATTTTTAGAAAAAAACTGCTTATTGCTGATAATTTCACAAAATGCAACAGATTATGATTTAGATTTTCCAAAAAATGCAATCCTAAGAATTAATCTGGCTTGGTGTAATAGCATAGAGGATTTAGAATCTATTTTAAAAAAAAATAGTAATTATGGCATTTTTGTGGATTTACCAATTGGAAGATTAAAACCACCAAATAATAGATATACATTAAATGAAATAATCCCAATCTTGGAAAAATACAATAACATAAAATATTTTGCAGTTTCAAATGTAGATGATGATGTGGATCTTGATGATTTTGTTGATTTAGTTCCAAAAAAAATCACAATCGTTCCAAAGATTGAGAGTCCAAATGGAGTCAAGAATATTGAAAAAATAATTGCCAAATTAAACTATGATGAAAAATTTGTTATGTTAGATCATGATGATTTATTTTCAAACATAAAAAAGAATAATGAAGAACCATCAATGTTTCAAGCGTACATTAAAGAATTGATAGATAAATGTAAAGAAAATAATGTCGGATTATTAAGAACTGTAGGCGTAGTTTTCAGTGATGATGAAAAACGTCAGACACAATATATTAAATAATAATACCGTGGTTTTTTGTTAAAATGTCATTCTACAGCTTTGCATATCATCAATTACTAAAAAGACATTTTTTTGCAATTACAGGACCAAACAGAGTTTTACCTGATTTTTTGATTATTGGTGCTAAACGTTGTGGTACAACATCATTATTTACAAATCTACCTGAACATCCATCAATAACTAATTCTCATCATGATAACATGGGTTTTTTTAACGACAATTTTCATTTAGGAGTAAATTGGTATAGATCATTTTTCACAACAAAATCACATAAAAGGAAAATAGAAAAAAAAATTGGAAAATGTCTCTCATTCGATACAACTACTACATATATGGAAAATCGAACTACTGCAGAAAATGTAAAGAAAATCAAATCCGATATGAAAATAATTGTAATGTTGAGAAATCCAATAGATAGAGCTTATTCACAATTTAACCGTGCAATAAAAGATAATGGTGAAGTAGGAAAATTTGAGGATATTATAAAAGAAGAAATTAATGAATTAGTTAGTGAGGAAAACTCATTCAAAATTACTAGAAATAAATCTAATTATATCAAAAAGGGAATTTACTATGAACAACTAAAACCCTGGTTTGAACTTTTCCCAAGAGAAAATATTGGAGTTTTTCCTACTGAGGAATTTAAAATAGATAGTAAAAAAATATACAATGAAATTTTTGATTTTCTTAATTTACCACATTTTATAATTAAAAATAATAGAATAATGGAGAAAGGTGATTACTTGCCAATAAAGAAAGAATTACGAGATAACTTATCAAGTTTTTATAAAGAACATAACGAAAAACTCTTCAAATTAATTGGAAAGAGATTTGAATGGGAGACCTAAGACAGTTTTTCTATTATAAACTCTCTACCAAAATCAGAGATAATATGTTCACTATGCGTATCATCAAGTATTATTTCAAAATTACCTGAATCAAATTGTGATACAAATTTTTTGAGAGGTTCATGATAAATTTTGTAGGTATCCCCAGCAAAACAACATGGATCATTTTTATTAAAAATCTGATAAAACCCTCTATCCTGCCCAAAAGAACTTAGTACATAAAGTTCAAAATAATTTGCTATTGAATACAAAGTTGGATGAAATTGTTCATAATCACCTACATCATCAATAATATTTCTAAGTGATAGTGGTAGTGAACCTGCTACAGAGAATGATTTTGAAATTCGTGGATCAATTGCAGGATAAACTGTCGATGTCCAACCTCCACCAGATATTCCAACCATATGGAATTCAGTAAATGAGTAATTTTTTTCTATATAGTTCAAAGTAGAATTAATTGGAGAGAGAAATAATTCTAAACTAGAAAAATTTTCTGATTCAAGAAATACAAATTGGTTATGTTTAAGAAGTTTTACAGGACCAATGTTTTCTATATTTATGGTAGGTTGATTATTCATTCCTATCAAAGGCATTGAAAATGCTGCTACTGAAAAACCAGCATTAAGAAAATCTTGGATAGATTGTTTTCCATTAATGAAGCCGCCAGAATGACCTTGATGATATATGATCAACTTTCCATTTCCCGAATCAGGTATGAATAAGTATGAATGTGAAACAAATCCATGATCCATTTTAAGAGAAATTTTTTCAATTTTTTGTAAATTGGTGAAATTAGAAAATCTTTCATCAATAAAATTAGATTCAACCGTAGGTTGCTGGGAAGGTAATGAATTAGATTTCCATATGAAATTTATTAATTCCTGCCTTTTTTTCTGGACATCTTCAACATTTCTAATATCAACATATTCATCTATCTTAATTGGGGTTAAATTTTGTGAATATCGTTCAACATATTTTTCATTATATAACAAGTCAGAAATTGATGCATTGGGGGTAATAATACCAATGAATAATCCGAATAAAAATACAGGAATGACAATTATAGAGATTTTGATTAGTTTTGACATATGAAATCTGGTTTTATGTCCTTTTAAAATATTCTAATAATTGTTAAGATTTTTTGTTTAAAATAGCTAAAAGATAGCGAATTTAATATTAGAATAAATTTCTGTAAATTTAATGAGATTATTAATAGCATATGGAAGTTTAGGAAAAATTTTTCATTTGAAAGAATTTGCAAAAGAGTTGGAAAAACAGAATGTAGAAGTGAGACTAGTTCACGATGTAGAGTTCAGTAGGGGTTTCCCAAGTAAGAATATTTCAGATTGGATTGGAGGAGATAAAAAATTCAAAGAATTGATTGGGTCATTTCAACCAGATGCAATATTTACAGATAGACAAACACATTTTGGAATACATTCAATTAAATCTGGAATCCCAACATTTGTTCTTTTGAGAGGTCATTATTGGGAAGAATATTTTTGGGGAATGAAAACACTAGGAAATAGTATTAGAGTTAGATTGGCATTATGGTTAAGAAATAAAGTTTCTGAAAAAGTTTTTCAAAATGCTTCGGCAGTTTTACCAATTTGTAAATATTTAGAAGATGTAGTCAAAGAAAGATACCCAAATCAGAATACGGGTGTGTTTTTAGAAGGAATAAATTCTAATGTTTGGTATCACACAAAAAAAATGGAATTAAAACACCCATGTGTGGGATTAGTACAAGATGCAAATTGGTGGGGTAAGACAAAAGAATTACTAGTTTTGGAAAAAGTTTTGGAAAAAATGCCTGATGTGTACTTCTATTGGGCAGGGGATGGTCAGTATAGTAAAAAAATTATTGAAAGATTAAGTAAATATGATAATTTCAAATGGTTAGGTAGATTAGAATATCCGGATAAAGTAAGAGAATTTCTAGAAACAATTGATGTATATGCATTGATAACAGGAATGGATCTTGCTCCATTAACATTGAAAGAAGCACAGTTAATGGAAAAGCCAGTAATTGCAACCGATGTTGGAGGGGATAAAGAGATGATGATAGATAAACAAACAGGGTTTTTAGTTAGGGAAGGAAATTCGGATGATATCGTAGAAAAACTAGGATTGATTTTTGAAGATAGTAGTTTAGCTCAGGAAATGGGAAAGGAAGGTAGAAAGTTTGTCAGTGAACAATTCAATTGGGAGTTTGTAGCTAAGAACTTTTTAGAAATAATAAAACCACATTTAAGAAATTAGGTTTTCCTTGTATATTTTTTATAGATATTTTTTGAATTTTTTACTTGTTTTGAATATTGTTTATTAATTGATTTTATGAGATTAAGAGTTTGGTTTTGCATTAGATCTAGATTCGGGATAACACAGTGCCCACCAATAAATCCAGGGAACATTTTTGGACGATTGCCTAATGCTTCGTGAATTTCATCAGAAAATGTCCACATTTCATCATAGTTGACATTATGTTTTATAGCAATGGTATTGGTTAGTTGGGCATAATTAATCAGCCAACCAAGATATGATGTATCACATAGTATTTTTGCAAGCTCTAATGTTTCAGGTTTAGACATTTGTTTGGTTCTTATCCCGCATTTTTTCATAGTCTTTCTATATTCAGTTATAGCCCATTGTTTTTTTGGTGCATTTTTTGAAATTGCAAAAAATTTTGTATATTTTTGTAAATCTTTTAGCATTCTTTTGTGAACTCCACGAGTGGCACTAAAAATGAGTGGAATTTTTAATTTATTTTGTATTTGTTGAGTAGTTCCAGGACTTATAGTACTATGTAAAATGATACATTTAGGTTGGAATTTGTTATTAAGCTCAATAACATTAGAATTAAAATTTTTATTAACAGGAATGGCAATATGTAAAAATCGTGTTTCCATATTTTCAAATTTTTTAAATTTTCTTGAATTCATTAATTTTGTATTTAGATCATAACCAACCGCAGTCTCTTTTTTAGAAATTAATTTTAAGATTGGCAGACCAATTTCTCCTAATCCAGCAACAATATCTTTGTTCATTACTTTGTTCATATAGTATACTAAATTAATCTAGTGTAGAATTACTATTCATTTCTTTAGTGATAAATAATCTATACCATATTTCAAAAGCTAGTATACCAAAGAATTTGTTAACATATTTTACATCTAATTCCGGAGAATCAATGTATTTTTTTATCCAATTGTTATTTATCCAACCCTCTTTTACAATTCTTGCATCAGTAAGGAATTCTTTACAGATATCTTTTCCATAATTTTTCCATAATTTTATTGTATTAACATTGAATCCTAATTTTTGAGGACCGACTAAATGATCATGTTTATTTTTTTTCAGAATTAATCTGAGTGGTAATTTTCCTAAATTATTTTTTGGATTGTATTTTTCTGATTGAATAAGATGAGGACTATTTTCAAGTAATTCATTATTCAAAATTGGAGTGAGTAATTCCATATTGAAATTTTTTATTATGTTTGCATTTATTGGATTAAAATTGTAAAGAAGCTTTCCATTATAATCAGCTAAGAATACCTGCTCAAGTCTTGATAATTCGTTATCAAAATATGGCAAAAGACGATTATGTATCAAATCCCAAGAAAAATCTGATTTATCATTAAAGATATTTTCTTGATCTGGTACCCTATCTCTTTCATGACATTCTAAATATGCAAGAATCTTTTCTTTCGGAGATGAACTTTCAGATGTTAGTGATAGAAATTTTTCATATCGGAATGTATATCCACCAAAAAGTTCATCGCCTCCATCTCCAGAGATTAAGACTTTTGAAAGTGATTGAGATTTTTTTACTACATAGTACCAATGTAAATCCCAAAATGGCATTTTGATCATGCTTATTGCACGTGGTAATTCAGTGAGATAGTTTTCAAGATGCACTATATGATGTTCAGCATCAAATGTTTCAGCTATCTTTGATGCATCATTAGTTTCATCAACACTATCTGCAAATTTGATTGATACGGCTTGTATGTTAAGGTCAGGTTTCACTTTTCTAATTAACGATAAGACTAGAGTTGAATCAACTCCACCACTTAATGCTATTGAAATAGTTTTAGCATCTAAAGTTTCAATTTTTTGCTTTATGTAATTTAAGATAGATTTCTCAATGAAATTAATATCTGCAGACTGTATGTTTGGTTTGAAATCATTCCATGTCTTAATTGGTAAATTAGGTGACAAATTTGGATCATATCTTAATGTTAGAATATTTACAATTGATGATGGATTAATTACGGGATTATTTTCCACGACCTAATCCTCTAAAAGTTAGTTTTGCAGATTCAGCTTCTAAAGGATCAAAAACTCCTCTTGTATCTACTAAAATTGGATGTTTCATTTTATTGAACAATGAGATTGGTAATTTCTTGAATTCATCATGTGCAGTTACAAGAATACATGCATCAAGATCTTGAATTACATCATCAACATTACTTTCAGTTTGTATTCCAAAAATTTCCTTTGAAACAAAATATGGATCATAAATGTGAACAGAGACACCTTGTTCTTGTAATTTCTCAATGATTTCTTGTGCAGGAGTTAATTGTATATCTTTTACATTTGGTTTGTATGAAACCCCAAGAATCAGTATATTACTATTTTCTATTTTTATTTTAGATTCATTAAAAGCATCTAGAGTTAGATTGATAACATGTTGAGGCATTTGTTCATTAATTTTTCTTCCATATTCAATAATACTTAGATTTGAACCAGTTCTTTTTGCAGTATTAAGTAGTTGATAAGAATTGATTGGCAGACATGGACCACCAACGCCAGCACCAGGATAATGAATTTGAAAGTTATATTTTTTCTTTGCAGCCTCAAGAACTTTATTCGTATCAATTCCTAATTTTTCAAACATTAATGATAATTCACTAACAAATGCAATATTGATATCACGGAAAACATTAGTAGTTAATTTTACAGCATTTGCAGTTTTACAATTTGGCATTTCAATTAATTCAACTGAAAAAACAAAGTTATAGATTGTTTTGATGATTTTTGCAATATCAAGATTAATTCCGCCTACAAGTCGTGGAAGATTAGTAAAATCATGTAGAATTTCACCTGGATTTGCATTTTCGGGGCATACACCTATGAAAAAATTTTCTTCAACAGTTAATCTTCCAGATTTTGATATTAATGAAACCATTTCATCTTCTATGAAACCGGGCTCTATTGTACTTTCAACAATTACTAACGAGTGTTCCGATAAAATTTCAGCAAGATTTGATGCAACAGTTCGTAAAGCAGTATAATCTGGAATATTATTTTCATCCATAGGAGTTGGTAAAGATAAGAGAATTAGATCAGAATTAGGAACTGCATCTTCAATATTTGTGGTTGCCGAAAATTTTTGATTTTTTATAACAGAGTGAAATATGTCTTCATAGCCTGGTTCGTCTTTTAGTGGAAATTTTCCAGAATTAATATCATCAACTAATTGTGTATTGATATCAACACCAATTGTTTCCAGACCTGATTTGGCAAAAGATAATGCAGTTGGGAGACCAATTCTTCCTATACCAATAACACAAACGCGTAATATTTTAGATTCTAAGGACTTTGTAACATCTTCAAGATTATTCATGGTGATTTTTGGCTTTGACATTGATATCACAGATTATTGTATTTTGAACCTATTTTTACCTATTATAATTTTGTAATGATAGCTTTCATTCCAAAATTTTAAAAACTTAATGATAAGACTAAGAATGGATTTTTGTGACTAAAGTAATAATTACAGCGGCAGGAAAAGGAACAAGATTACTTCCATTTACAAAAGAAATGCCAAAAGAAATGATGCCAATTTTTTCCCAAAGTTTCACAAAAAATAGGGTTGTTTTACCACTGTTGCAGTATATCTATGAACAGCTATATTCAATGAATTTTAGAGATTATTGTTTTGTGGTAGGAAGAGAAAAAAGATCAATAGAAGATCATTTTACACCACACGATACCTACTTGAGAGGATTAACAGGGGATTACAAGGAATTTATTACAAATTTTTACAAAAAACTTGATAATTCTCATTTGATTTGGATTAATCAGAACAAACCATTAGGTTTTGGAGATGCAGTTAAACGTGCTGAGAGATATGTGGGTAAAGAAGATTTTATTGTTCATGCAGGAGATGTTACAATATTAAGTAAATCAAAACATCCAATTGAAAGATTAATTGATATTGCAAGAAAAAATCCTGATGCAAAAGCTGTTTTACTATGTAAAAAGATTAAAGATTTTAAAAAATATGGTGTTCCTACAGTTACAAAGATATCTGACAATTTATTTGAAGTAAATCAGGTTATAGAAAAACCTGATAAACCAAAGTCAAATTTTGGTATTTTACCATTATACTATTTTAGACCAGATATTTTTAACAGTTTGAAAAAAATAAAGAAAGGTAAAGGTAAAGAGTATCAGCTAACAGATGCAATTCAGAACTTAATTAAAGAAAAACAAAAAGTCTTAGCAATCACAATAAACAAAAATGAGGAAGAAATTGATGTTGGAACTGTAGAATCCTATAGAGATTCGCAGGAGATTACATTTAGAAAAGCATGAATTTTAGAGTGATTAAATGAATATAGGAATTATTGGTTTAGGGTTTGTGGGACTATCACTTACAAGTGTTTTAGCTTCAAAGGGATTTAATGTTGTTGGGATAGACGTTGATGAAGAAAAATGTAATAAAATATCTAATGGGATTTCACCATTCTTTGAACCAGATTTAGAAAAAACTTTGAAAAAAGGATTAAAAAAGAATTTACAGATTAAAAATGATTTTTCATTAATCCAATCCTGTGATTTAATTTTTGTAACTGTGGGTACTCCACAAAATAAAACGGGTGCAATTGATCTATCAATTATAAAAAAAGCGATGAACACATTAGGGAAAAATATTCGAAAGAGCAAAAAACAACATACAATATTGGTTAAAAGTACAGTCGTACCTGGAACTATGAAGGATGTCATATTGCCTATTTTAGAAAATAGTTCAAGAAAAAAAGCTGGAAAAGATTTTGGATTAATTTCAAACCCAGAGTTTTTACAAGAAAGTACAGCAATTAGAGATACAGAATTTCCTCATGCAGTTGTGTTAGGCGGATATGAAACTAAATTTATAAAAAAAATGAAATTGTTCTTTACAAAATTACATCCAAAAACACCAATCATTGTTACTAATCATCAAACAGCAGAGATGATAAAATATGCAAATAATTCATTTCTTGCAACAAAAATTAGTTTTATCAATCAATTATCAAATATTTGCCAAGAAATTCCAGGTGCAAATGTAGATGATATAGCCAGAACAATTGGATTGGATTCCAGAATAGGGAAATTATTTCTTAATGCAGGGCCAGGTTATGGTGGATCATGCTTGCCAAAAGATATGAAAGCATTGATAAAATTTGCAACTACAGCAGGAGTTAAACCAACATTACTTAATGCCGTAGAAGATATCAATGTAAGACAATTAGAACAAATAATTTCAATAGCAAAAGAAAGGTTGGGTAATTTGGCTGGAAAACAAATAACAATTTTAGGAACAGCGTTTAAACCAAACACTGACGATATTAGAGATTCTATTGCAATTGAGCTAATTAAGAAATTCTTGAATAGGAAAGTCAAGATTACAGTTCATGATCCAAGAGCATTAGAAAATACAAAGAAGATGTTTGGAAATAAAATAACATATGAAAAAACTATCAGAGATGCATTAACAAAATCTCAATGTGCAATCATTATGACACATTGGAAAGAATATTCAAAGATAAATAATAATATGATCAATAAAATGCGGAAAAAGATTATCATTGATTCAAGGAGAATTTTGTCTGAAAAGGAAATTAATGCAGACTATCAGGCAATAGGAATAGGAAAAAATAAATGAAATGTGTACTTTGCCATGAAATTCTGGAAGTATATACAAAAAAATCTTATCTAGATTTATCAGTAAATTATTGTAAAAAATGTAATTTGTATATTAATGGAGAAACAAAAGATGAGATAATCAAAAAAGTTTCAAATCTATACAAACAAGATTATTGGAATAAACTTAATTCTGAAATTTCCATTAATTCAGAGTACACCGATGTGGATTCAGAAGGGAAAAGAAGAAACTGGGAGTCACAGTTTGTATATACTAAGTCACATATGACTGGAAATAGCATTTTAGAAATCGGAGTAGGTGCAGGACAATCAATTTTTTGGTTTGAAGAAGAAGGTTTTGACGTATACGGTATTGAACCTGATGGAAGAAATGTAAATATGATTAATAAGAAATTAAAAAAAGGAAAGGTGATCGAGTCATCTGTAGAAAATTTTTCTAGTGATGAGTTTTATGATATTATATGGATGTCACATGTTTTAGAACATTTGATTGAACCTATTGATTTTTTAAGAAAAATAAAAAATAATTTGAAGAAAAATTCAATATTATTTATTGAGGTTCCAAATTGCCAGCATAAACCTACACTAAAAAGTTCTATAGAAAACAATCCTCATCTATTTCATTTTACAAAAGAATCATTATCACACATGGTAAAGGATGTTGGATACCAAATTATTTCATGTGATGTATTTAGACCAGCAACAAAGAGTGAAGGTATGAAACAGAAAATTTTCAAAAATTTGTATAAATTTTATCCAAGAATAATGACAGATGTTCATAGTGGAAGAGATCTTCGAATAATTTTAAAGAATAGTTAAAGATTTAGAGTGAAAGATTTTCGAATAAATATGAAATATCTAGTAACAGGTGGTGCAGGATTCATTGGAAGTAATATTGTGAAAAAATTAGTCGCAAGGGGAGACATAGTCAAAGTAATTGATAATTTGAATACAGGAAAAGAAGAAAATTTAGAATCAGTTAGAGATAAAATAGTTTTTTTAAATGATGATATTTTGAATATTGACTTACTTGAAAAAGAAACACAAGGAATTGATGGAGTGTTTCATCAAGCAGCGCTTGCATCAGTCCAGGATTCATTTTCTAAACCTGATGAATATCATAATGTTAATGTGAATGGAACCGAAAGTATTCTAAAATTAGCAGAAAAAAATAATTTTAAAGTTGTTTATGCAAGTTCGTCAAGCGTTTATGGAAATCCAGAACGAATTCCAATTAAAGAAGATGACAGTAAAAATCCAATCAACCCTTATGCAGAAACAAAATTACAAAAAGAGGAATTAGCAAAAAAATATTCAAAGTTGGGTGTAAAAATAATTGGATTAAGATACTTCAATGTGTTTGGTAAAGGACAATCAAAAGAGTATGCAGGAGTTTTAAAGTTGTTTTTAGAGAGAATACGTGATGGATTGCCACCTAAAATTAATGGGGATGGAACACAATTCAGAGATTTCGTATATGTAGAAGATGTAGCAAATGCAAACATCATGTCAATGGATAGTAACGTGGATCATGATTTTTTTAATGTAGGAACAAATACATCCATAACAATTTTAGATTTAGCAAAAACTATAATAAAATTTTCAGACTTGGAAATAGAACCATTATTTGGACCTGAATTAAAAGGAGATGTTAAGAAGACAGTTGCAGATATTGATTTAATTAAAGATAAAGTGGGTTGGAAACCAACTGTATTCTTAGAAAAGTGGATAGAAGATATTGTTTCTATGAAGAAATTTGACGAAATTTAGTTACAAATTATACGAGTAGGTATTATACATCCAAGATTATCAAAAAATAAGTTGAAATTATTAATTGGCGCTTCAAGTTCAAAAATATTTCATCTAAAAGAGTTTTCGAAAAAATTAGAGGAACATGGTCTTGAAGTAAAAGTTGTTTCAGATGTAGATTATGCGGATGGATTTCCAAATCGGAAAATTTCAAAATGGTTTTCATCAAATAAAAAATTCAAGAGACTTGTAAGTGAGTTTAAACCAGACGTAATTTTTGTTGATCGAACCAAACATTTTGCATTAGAGGCATCCAAAACAGATATTCCTGTAATTGTTCATTTACGAGGAGATCATTGGTCAGAATTAATCATGGCAAGAGAAACATTGTACAAGTCAACAAGTGGGAAAATTGCTATAAATAAATGGGAAGAAATTGGAGAAGAATGTTTTAAGAACTCAGAACTGATTATGCCAATTTGTAATCATCTTTCAAAAATTACTAAGGAACGTTATTCTGGAAAACGGGTTGAAACAATGTATCAAGCAATTAATCCCGAAAATTGGTTTCACAAAAGTGGAATGGAATTAAAACATCCGTGTGTTGGAATTTTACAGAGTGCAACAATCTGGGAAAAAACAAAAGAGATGAAAATATTGCCGGAAGTTTTAGAAAAAATGTCTAATGTTCACTTCTATTGGGCAGGTGATGGGGTGTATAGAGATGAAGTCCTCCCATTGTTAGAAAAATATGAGAATTTTCATTGGCTAGGTTCTTTGGAATATCCAGATAAAGTACGAGAGTTTTTAACAGAAATTGATGTGTATGCGCTGATTAGCGGAATTGATATGTCTCCACTTACATTACAAGAGGCACAGTTAATGGAAAAGCCTGTTATAGCAACAAATGTTGGAGGAATTCCTGAATTGATGAAGGATGGTGAAACTGGATACTTGATCGAGAAAGGTAATTCAACCGAGTTGTTTGAAAAACTTTCATTATTACTCAATGATCTAGAGAAATCAAAAGAGATGGGTAAAAAAGGTAGAGGATTCATAAAAGATAATTTCAATTTGGATAAAATTTGTAATGATTTTTTAAATCACTTAAAAAAACATGGTATAGGAGATATTTGATATGAAAATTCCATTTTTTGTTCAAGAATTCACCGAAGAAATGGAAGAAGCAGCAATTCATGCATTAAGAAATGAATCATTTGTAGGTGGAGAAAGTGTTTCAAAATTTGAAGAAGAATTTGCAAGATATACAGGAACAAAATATGCAGTATCAGTTAATTCAGGAAATAGTGCATTACAACTTTCTTTAATGGCATTAGATATTGGAAACAAATCAAAGGTCATAACCCCAACAAATTCATTCATAGCTTCAGCAAATTGTATCAGAATGACAAATGCAGAGCCAATTCTAACTGATATTGATATGAAAGACGGTGGAATTGATCTGGCAAATAACAATGATGTGGTTAATGCAATAATTCCAGTTCATATTTACGGTAACCCATGCAATTTTGATTCAGTTAAATTATTTTCTGAAGAACAAAATATTCCAATTATAGAAGATGCATGTCAAGCTCATGGTGCAGAATACAGAGGAAAAAAGGTTGGCAGTCTTGGGGATGTAGGTTGTTTTTCATTTTATCCAACAAAAAATATGACAGTAGGAGGAGATGGAGGAATGACTACAACAGATAATGAAGAAATTGCATTGAAAATTAAATCAATTCGAGATAATGGGAGAAAAACAAAAAATGAATTTGATAAATTAGGATTTACTATGAGGTTGAATACTGTAAATGCAGCTATAGGAAGAGTACAACTAAGACATCTAGATGAGAAAACTGCACGAAGAAGAGAAATTGCCACAATTTACAGAAAAAATTTGGCTCATGATTGTATTTTGCCTGAGAATAAAGATGGAAAATCAGTTTATCATCAAATTGTAATTAAACATGAAAAAAGAGATGATATACGAAAAGAATTAACTGATAATGAAATAGGTTCTGCAATTTATTATGAAACACCTATACACAAACAACCGATTTATGAAGAATTTGGATACAGATTACCAAATAGTGAAAGATTCTCAAAAGAAATTATGTCTCTTCCTTCATATCCACAACTAACAGATGAGCAAGCTTTAGAAATTTGTGAATGTGTAAACAGAGTAATAGGTTAATCTTTCAACAAATCTTCATAGAATTGAATGTATTTTGGCAATACAACATTCCATGTCATATTATTTTTAACAAATGCATTTCCATTTACAGCAAGTTTTTCTGCTTTTTCTTTGTCAGATAATAATTCATTAATAGCCTGTGCTAGTTTAGATGGATTTTCGGGGGGAACTATAATTCCTGTCTCATTATTTTTTATTAATTCCGGAATTCCTCCTACATCGGTTCCTATTACTGGTACATTGAGATAAAATGCCTCTTTAACAGTTGTTGGTAAACTTTCCATTCTAGATGGAACTACAACAATACTAGACGATTTGATTATTTTCATTGCTTCATCCCAAGAACGATCCGTACAATATACAACATTTCCGTTAATTTCTGATTCGGCTGTTTTTAGAATATCAATTCCTTTTTCATGACTATCACGTCCAACATATGCAATTTGATTTTCAATTTTTTCAGTAAAATCAAGATGTTCAAACATATCTGTGTCAAGTGGTGATGGGAGATACTCAAAATCGATATCAGATTTTTCTTTGTATAGTTTTTGTGTTGCTTTTGAGTCAGTAGTTAGTTTATCTGGCCACTGTAAGACTTGAGATTCAGAAGATTTTGCAAGTGATGAAATGGATTTTGAATGTAATGTATCTACTTGTTCACTAAACACACCGTGAACAGAAAGTACTTTCTTTTTTCCTTTAGCATATTTCATTGCATAAGCAGATGGAATATTAAATCCATGAACAATATCATAAGAGTCTCTATCAACTAAACTCCTAAGACTGCTAAGAACAGCAAAGCTGGGATTTTTGAGGTTTTTTATTGGTAGATGAGTAGTTTCTAGTTTTTTTACTTGATGGCCATTTTGAGTTAACTTATCAGCAAGCATTGCAGCATGACCGCCAATCCCTCCAGAAAATCTAGGCGAAATAAAAAGGAATTTCATATTTAAAATTAATTTTTGTCTTTTTAATCTCTTTTACTGATTTCATAGAATGTTGACTAATTCTATTAATTTTTTTGAATCTATATCATCCCTATTAACAAGAATTGATTTACAATTTGCTTGATTGGCCGAATTTATGTCATGGAGTCTATCACCAATCATGGTTACATCTGAAGGAATCAGATTTAGTGATTCACATGTTTTTTGGATTTGTAGAAAACGATCAGGATAATCATCTCGGGTGAGAATAGAAGAAAATTTTTCTTCTAGATTTAATTTTTTAAGAATAATATTCAAAGAACGTTTACATTGCATTGTGACAAGTGATATTGTATAATTTTTCGATGTCACATATTTGATTACATCATGTAATCCTTCAATCTCTTCTAAACTTTCAATAGCAATTAATTCTTCATTGCATACTATCTTAAATGCATCATCAATTACATTTTGATTATTTTTTGCTTGATTAATTATACTTGGAATTAATGGTGAAAGATTTTCTTCCGTATGGAAAAAATTTTGGAGATTTTTTTGAAGTATTTCATACCGAATTGGGAGTCTAATCAACGTTCCATCTAAATCAAAGATTAGACATTTTGTCATAGAACTTGCACCTTTGTGCCATCATCTTTGATTATCCAATCTCCACAATCAATATGTCGTACAAGAAGCGTTTCCACAGGATAAATATCATTTCCAAGAATTTCAGGATCAGAAATTTCTCCTAATCCAATTTTTGTGTAAAGATATGGAAGGTTGAATTTAGGATCTTGATTAAAAAATTTAGAAGAAATGTAACCCCATAAAGGAGTTGTAGTATGGAATTTTCCAGAATCAATTTCTGTAATATGCATATTATTTTCAACATCACCTTTTAGATCTATAGAATAATTTCCATGTGGATTACTATCAACGGATGTAACCGCCATTTCACAAAGCTTGTTGATTTTTTCATCTGTGATAATTTTTGAAACTGTAGGTGTTCCAGTAATTCCAGATGGAGAAATATGTTTGAATGGGTATTCAAGTCGCTCCCTAGTATAAGACGCAATTAGTTTTCCATTAAACCAAAAACTATCCCATGCAATATTTCGTCCAGGCAAATATTCTTGTATCATAAAATCATCTAATTGTGCTTTCTTTCTTAAGATCCAGAGATTTATCCAATGATTTGCTTCAGTACTATTTTCGCATAAAAGACTAAGATTTCCACCTGCACCTTTTTTTGAGCGAACCCATAACGGACCACCACCTAATTCTACAAAATTTTTTTCTAAATCATTCAAGGAATCAAGTGTTTTTGTATATGCAACATCAATATTTTTTTCAGATAAAATTTTTTGGGTTGTTAGTTTATCATGTGCAATTATTGTAGATGAAGGTAAGAATGTTTTTGATTTTAATTCATCATCTTGTGAAATTACTAGTGCTTCAGAAGAAGGTTGAGGATGAATAAAATCTACATAATACTCATCAACAATTTTTTTAATTTGTGGGAGAAATGTTGGATCAGAATGACGTGGTGTGTTTACACGTAAATTGACATCAGGAAATTCTAGATAATATCGGTTGAAATCAGTTCCAATAAGAAAAAATTCTTCATTGGTGGCTCGTAATGCTCTAACAAAATTTACACCACCTATACCACCAGAACCAGTTACAAGTATTTTTTTCATTAGTTGTTATCTAAAAAGAACCAAAATATGTTAAGCTTATGAATTGCACGTAACTGTTTTAAAAAACAAGCCTAAATACATAACAAAATTGATGAAATTATGCAGTATATTTTTCTAAGCCACGATGTAGACTGGAGAAGACAGGGTCCACCTGTCGAACATGTGTTAGAGAGAAGAGATAGATTTGATTCAGAAATTTTTGCTAATACTAAACCAGAAAATTTGTATCGCAATATACCTGAATATATGGAACTAGAAGAGAAATTTGGAATTCGCTCAACATTTTTCTTTAGAACAATTTATGAAAATGGAAATTTAAATGATTATGAAAATGATATTCAATCTTTACTAAAAGGAAATTGGGAAGTTGGTTTGCATACAGATCCACAATCTGTGAATAATATTGAAAAAATTAAACAAGAAAAAGAAAAATTAGAATCTTTAACAAATATACCAATTATTGGAAATCGTGTTCATTTTTTAAATTATAATTCTGAACTACCATTAAAATTAAAAGAATTAGGTTTTGTCTATGATGCATCGCTTAGACATTCAAAAGATAAAATTGACGAAAAAGAAATGGGTCATTCAAAAATTAATGAATTAATTGAGTTTCCTGTAACATTAATGGATGCATATTTGTTTACACACATGAGAATCAAAGAAGAAAATATTATTTCAGAGTTTCAAAAAACATTAGAAATAGGTAGAAAATATTCAGAAGAAAATGTCATTAGTGTTCTTTGGCATGATAATGTTCTGAAAATGAAAGGAGGTAGAATGTATGAAAAGATTTTAGGATTTCTTACCTCACAGGATGATGTGAAAATTTTATGTGGTAAAGATTTAGTTAAAATTTTAAAATAATTTTAAAAATTATTTATTGAGCGCCCATTGCCTGTTCTGCTTGATGGAACATCTCACTCTTTGCACAACCTGCTGCAAGTTCGTCACCTGCACCTCTTCTCATAAGACCTCTGTAAAGACCGTCTTCGAGTTTTACACCTTCACGTTGTTCCCATTCCTCAACAGTGATAGAATATTTCTTTTGGATTCTGTCTCGGTACCATTCTGGAATTACATTGAATGCACAGAATGGAATAATTCTAAGGTCTGGAGTAACATAGTGAATATCACATCTTTGTAATCTTTCTAAATCTTCATTGTATTTGTCTTGGAAGTGCATCATTCCTAAGAATAGACCTTTGACATGCCATGAACCTACTGCTTCAAATGATCTCTTCATTAAGATATTTCCGAACATTTTAGCCAAATCTAATCCGGCTGGTTGGTTTTCTTTATTGATGAATCCTTTTAGTTTTCTTACAACTTCAAGCATTGTAAAGTACTTGTTTGCACCAGAGCGGATTTGTTCTGCTTTGTCTTCAAATAATTCTAACATACCTTGAATATCACAGAATCTTGTCATTGGGACAAGTTTCTTTGTGTCTGCATCTTGGAATACATAAGCTCCTGCTCCACATGCAAAGTGAATAGATAATTCGTATTTTGGTTTACTTGAGAATGCTTCAATGACATTTGTCAATGGCATGCAACTTGGAACTGGATACCAATCGTCAACAGTTACTTGACCTTCTGTTTGTTCTTCAATTCTTTGGATACAATCAGGTACTGTGATTCTGTATTTTTCACGTTCTGATTTTCCCATTCTTCCAGTTAGTGATACTGGTTGGAAGTTTACTGCATGAACAACGTCTAAGTTCTTTTGTGCATATCTGATAATACCTCCTAGTTCATGATCATTAATTGATTTGATAACAGTTGGAACAAACACAACAGTTGTTCCAGTTTTTCTACAAGTGTCTAGTGCATATGGGATTTCCCAATGATTCTTTGGATTTGTTCTTGCAGTAACACCATCAAAGCTGAGATACAAGTTGTTACAACCTGCCATTCTTACTTCACGTCCTGCTTCTGGATCCATTGCATGTCGAATTCCATTTGTATTCATTTGGATATGTTCGACACCTTCTTCTTTCATAATTTTAATTAAATCTGAAATATCTTCTCTAAGCATTGGTTCACCACCAGTAATTTGCATAGAGTTTCCTGGAATTGGTCTTTCTGATCTTAGAGTTTTCATCATTCCTCTTACTTGATCATGATTTGGTTCATACATGTAAGCACCTTCTAATCCTTTCTTGACATAGAAGAAACAATACCAACAAGTAAGATCACATCTGTTTGTAACAATCATGTTTGCTAATCCACTATGTGATAGGTGATTTGAACATAATCCACAATTGTTTGGACAAGAACACTTGTCTTCCATAATTACATTTGGAGCATGTGCACCTTTTCCGTCAACCCAGTATGTACTGAATTTTTTATACATATCATAAGAACCGAAATAGAGTTCCTCAGTTTCACCATGTGTTGGACAAACTTTGGACATGAAGACTTTGCCTTCTCTTTCAAAAACTTCAGCATCTAAAATCATGTTACAATCAGGGCAAATACTTTGGGTAAATCTAATAGTGGATTTCTTACCTTGAGTCTTTGATGACTGATTAGATATCTGAATTAGAGCCATTAACTATTTCTCTTGAAAATGAGTATATAATGCAACTCCTACTAACCACCGGATGAATGAGGGAACGATCATAGTCAATTTAAATAGCGAATTTGATAATTCTGTTCGTGAGCATTTCTGACAAGACAAAGAAGTCACTAGAGAAGGTTGGGTTAACTAGCTACGAAATTCGAGCTTATACAACCCTAATCAAAGATGGAGAGAGTAATGCGTCAGAGATCAGCCAAAACTCAGGAGTTCCCTATTCAAAAATTTATGAGATTTTGGGAACGCTGGAAGAAAAAGGATGGATTGGTTCAGATGACTCAAGACCAACAAAATACTTTGCGAAGGCTCCATCAAATGCACTAGAGACTTCAAAACAAAATGCAGACGCCATCTTTTCAGAAAACAAAAATGTCATTTTATCAGAATTAATTCCTCTTTATGAAAAAACTGGAACAAGTGAAAAACCAGATATTTGGTTTATTTCGGGTGCCATGAATATTGTTTCAAAAATTATGGAAATGGTTGAGCATTGTAGAGAAGAAGTAATGATTGCGGTTCCTCAAGCAGGAGAAGTGATTGTTAAGCAAGCACTTCCAAAACTTAGACAATTACACGACAAGGGAATAAAAATTACAATTCTTATTTCAGATGAGTTTGATAAAGAATCTATCAAAGCAATTTCTCGAGTTGCAGATGTCAAAGTAAAAGGTGGATTATTTGGAGGTGGGATTATTTCAGATAGGAGATACGTCGTTATTCTGTTAGGTCCAGAAATTAGTAGTTCTACATCATCCGAAATAGTAGCAATTTGGGCAGATCATGCAGGATTAGCGGGATTTGCAAGAGAATATTTTGATTTCTTGTTAAAAGATGCTAAAAAAGCGTAGTTTCAATTGTTTAGATTGTTGAAAATTTATTAGATAAAACAAATAAGATAATTCATGGATGCAATGGATGAAGAAGTTCTGTTTGTAGGAACTGCAGAAGCTGAACATACAGAAATGTATCTAAAAGCAGTTTGGCATATTAGAGAAAAAGGAGATGATGTAAAAATTAGCACCATTGCAAAAAGACTGAATGTTCGCCAACCAAGTGTCGTACAAATGTTAAAAAAATTAGCAGAAAGAGATTTGGTCACATATAACAAAGCCGGAGTTTCATTGAAAGAAAGTGGCGAGAAAGTTGCATCATCTATGATTCGAAATAGTCGTTTACTGGAGGTATTGATGGACAGCGCTTTAAAAATTGAAATTGATGAAGAGATGGTGTGTGGAATAGAACACCACATGAATAAACAATTTACAGATGCATTGTGTATTATGTTAAAATGTCCTAGTAAAAGTCCTCGAGGTCGCGAGATTCCAATGGGCGAATGTTGTAAAACTACTAGAGGAAAAGAAGAGTAAAAGAAGATATACTATAAAAATTTGATGAGATTATGACTTGTTTTTGTGGATGCGAAGAATATGTGAAAAACTCTAATGGGAAGATCATGGGTTGTGTAAATTGTAATCATGGTAGACAAAATCATGATAATGAATGGCGTGAATCAGCAAGGAAAAATGTGGAACAATCACAAAAACGAGATACTGACTTTGGATAATTTATTCACCAATAATTTTTACTAAGACTCGTTTGTTTCGTTTACCATCAAATTCACCATAAAAGATAGTTTCCCATGGTCCAAAATCTAATTGTCCATTAGTGATAGCAACTACTACCTCTCTTCCCATTACTTGTCTTTTTAGATGTGCATCAGCATTATCTTCACCAGTGTCATTATGATGATAATGATCAATAGGTTCATGAGGTGCTAATTCCTCTAACCATTTTTCATAATCATAATGTAAGCCACTTTCATTGTCGTTAATGAAAACACTAGCGGTGATATGCATCGCATTAACTAAACAAAGTCCTTCTTTGACATCACTTTTGGTAACTAACTTTTCTATATCTGGAGTAATGTTAACAAATGCTCGTCTTGTTTTTGTCTTGAATGTAAGATATTCAGTTAATGACTTCACAATGTATATAGAAAATTATGGCATAAAAATTCTAAGTTGCAGACTCAGAACTCAAGATCCTAATCATCAAAGTCATAGGATAGCGTACATCACAGTCTGCAGTAGAAATTTCAGATAATCATACTTGAATCTTTCAATAAGCTTGATAAGTGAGATACATTTATTGAAAAAAAATGGTCGAGATAGATGCACCTTCATCATTAGAAAGTTTTCGAAGATTCATCATAGCTAGTACATGTAGTTCATTTGCACCAAGAAGTTATCTTGAGGATCCAGAAGTTTTTGCTGAAAGAGATGATAGTTTAGGTTCCATCTATGTAGAAGCAGCAGACAAAGTAACATTGAAAAAAATCAGAGAGATAACATTTGTTAATGCTAAAGATGTGTTAGGAGTAATTTATTCATCAAAGAGTGGAAACACCAGTCTAAAATGGAGACAAACTAGAAAAAATACCGGTAAGGTAACAGGTGAAGCATCATCAAACTCATTAGTTAATTTGGCAGAAGGCGGAGTCATAACTCTTGAATGGGTTGAAAAGTATGTTAAAAAGAAACAAGAAGAATCAAACTAGTTATCTTTCAGAGATTTTATAAAAAAATATGATTACAAAGACTCTTGATGAGAATACAATTTCATTAATGCCTGAAGATTCTGACGATTTACTAACAATTAGAAGAATATTAAAAACTGATGATAAAATTGTGGGTGAAACAACTAGAGTAATAAAACAAGATAAAGAATATGCAAGACCAGATAAAGGAGAAAGAGTTCATGTACGACTTGCAATAAAGGTAGAAAAAATTTCACTTGATAATGTGTTAGATAGAATTAGAGTTGGAGGTACAATTTTAGAATCAAATAATGAATCAGTTCCACATGGCACACATCATTCTTTTACAATAAAAATAGATGAAGGATTCAATCTAGTAAAGAAAAAATGGAGTAGTGTTGAGAAAAAACTTGCAAAAGCAAAAGGAAAGAAAACAAAATTTATTCTAATTGCAATAGATACAGGTGATTGTGGAATTGGAAGATTGAAAGGAACACACTTGCACCTTTTACCAAATCTTTATTCCGGATCTAGTGGAAAAAGATACAAATCTAATTTTAAAATTGAAACATTTTTTGATGGGGTTATTAGTGCAATTAGCTCAGTTGTTGAAAAAGATAATTTAGTAATTATTTTTGGTCCAGGAGAAACAAAAAAGAAATTTTACAATTATGTATCAAAAAAACCACTTGCAGACAGATGTCAATTCAAGATAATAGAAGGAATTGATTCAGGAGGAGAAGATGGAATTCACATATTTACAAAATCAGATGCAATGAAAGAAGTGATGGCAGACACCAAACTTGCTAAGGTATCACAAATAATTGATGAGGTGATGTTTCTTGCAAATAAGCAGAGTAAAAAATTCTCTATGGGAATTGATGAGACAAAAAAAGCAAACGATGCAGGAGCAATAGAATCTCTAGTATTTTCAGAAAAAGCCATTCAAGATTCTGATGAACAAGAGATTGTAGATTTCTTAAATGATGTAGAATCTAAAGGTGGAGAAATTTTTAGCGTAGATAGTACTATTGATGCAGGATTAAGAGTTTCAGGTTTAGGTGGAATTATCTCATTGTTGAGATTTCCACTAGAATATTAGAGAGTAGAATCTATCAACCAATCAAGATATGGCTTATTCATAGAATTTACATTAATTTCAGCAATTTCTGGTACATCATATGGATGAAGTTTTTTTATTTCGTTTTTTAGATTTTTCTCATTTTTCTTTGTAGTTTTAAAAAATGCCAAATATTCTGAATCATTTTGTATCTTTCCTTTCCATGAATAAACAGAATCAATTTTAGTAATGTTTACACATGCGGCAAGTTTCTTTTTTACCAATTGATTTGCAACCTTTTTTGTGACAGCCTTGTTAGGGAATGTAGAGACAATTATGACAGGTTTCATAGGAAACGATAAATTGCCGAGACTAAAAAATTTTCTTAATTGGAACTTAACTTTTTAACAGACAATGCAATCATTTACGTACTCATAGCATGGGTTGTAATTTTTGGAGTAGCTAAAGGTCTAAAATTAGAAAAATATGGATTTACGATTAAACCATATAGTTTAACTTACAAAAATTACAAAGTTCAAGATGCATTAATTCGTGTATTAGGAAGAACAAAAAGAGGAATTCGGGTTTTTGCAGATGTTAGTGTAATTGCAGGATTTTTGATGATGGGATTTGCATTTTGGTTTTTGTTTTCAAATATTACAAACTACTTTGTTCAACCAACAGAATTTGCAGAATTAACAGTACTAATTCCAGGTGTCACATTAACTTCTGGTTCAGCTATCATGTACTTTTTACTTTCAATTCCAATTGTTCTAGTAATTCACGAAGGAGCACATGGAATTGTAGGAGTTATGGAAAAAATTGGTATCAAAACTGGTGGATTTGCAATATTCATTGCAATGTTTGCAGGTTTTGTAGAACCAGATGAAGAACAGTTCAGTAAAGCAAAAAAGATTTCAAGGTTACGTTTGATTGGTGCAGGCCCAACATCAAATGTAATTTTTGCATTTGCCTTAGGAGCAATATTGTTTACAAATCCAATGTTTGCAATGGTTGTACCAGAACCATTTTTGAGTTCATTTTATGAAGAAGCCGAAGATGGGGTTTTAGTACTTTCATTAATTGATGGTGGAGGTGCACAACAAGCAGGTATTCAAGAAAATGACGTCATCATAGGAATTAACGATGTTAACATAGCGTCGGCATTGGATTTACAGAAAAATCCAGTACAGCCCGGGGATACAGTCAATGTTACAATACTAAGAGATGGAAGTGAAATTGTAATTCCAGTTACAATAATGGCATCACCTGATGATCCTGAGAGAGGATTAATAGGAATAATGAGAAATGATCAACCTCCTCAACCAATTTACAACATTATTGATTGGGGTTTGGATACTCCTATGGGATTTCAATTCTCTATGTTCTTACTATGGTTGTGGATGATTTCATTTTTCATTGGAATAATCAACATGTTACCACTACCAATCTTGGATGGAGGAAAATTCATTCATACTATAATTGAGGGGAAAATTTCAGAAAAAGCCGTTAATGGAACAATGATAGCAATCTATGCATTCACATTCATTACATTTGGTCTCAATATTGGATTGTCTTATGCCAAATCAGGTTGGTTTACAATCTAAAGAATCAGATATTAAACTCAAATAGATTCTCCAAATCATGCAATGCCAGAAATGTGAAAACACTGCAGTATACAATAGAAAGTATAGTGGAGAAAGCCTTTGTTCTGAATGCTTTTCAAATTCTATTTTGAGAAAAGCTGCAAAGACCATCTCCAAGTATAAAATGATAAAAAATGATGAACTAGTTATTGTTGGAGTCTCAGGTGGAAAAGACTCGTTAGTATTACTTAGCATATTGAAAAAAATGTCAGAGACACATAATTTTCGAATTATTGCTGTAACAATTGATGAAGGAATTCCAGGTTATAGAGACGAAGCCCTAGAAATAGTCAAAAGTTTCTGCTCAAAATTAGATGTGGAATTTAAGACATATTCATACAAAGAACTGTACGATGTTACATTATCAGAATCATTAGAACTGAGAGATGAAGAGAAAACTACATCTTGTTCAATTTGTGGTATTTTTAGAAGAAGAGCGTTAGATCATGCAGCAGAAGAATTAGGAGCAAATGTAATTGCGACAGGTCATAATTTAGATGACTCATTACAGACATTTTTGATAAACACACTATCGGGGGATTCAAATAAAATTGGTTGGATGAGTCCAGGAAGTGATTCAAAACAAATTAGAAAGATAAAACCACTTGCAGAAATTTATGAGTCAGAAATAGTATTTTATGCATTTACCAATAAATTACCATTTCAAACAGAACCATGTCCTCACATGAATGAAGGTATTAGAACAGAGATTCGGGAATTTCTAAATTCTCTTGAAGACCAACATAGTGGAATTAAAAATAACATGTATCGCTCAATAATCAAAATATCAGAAATTATGAAAGATTCAAGTTTCAAAGAAAAACGAGTTTGTACAAATTGTGGAAATCAGTGTACAGGGAAGATTTGTGCCGTGTGTAATATGGTTACAGACTTGAAAAAACAACGATCCTAATTCAAATATAACATTCTATTCTATCTAAAACGTAGTAGGGAGGATCAGGGTGCCAGCCGTGCCCTATTCTGAAACCGGCTATATGCAGAGATCAGCAACTGCTGGGTAAATCTCTAGGCAGGTAACTCCCGCTTGGTGTGCGGAAATGAATTCACGCCGAGGCGGGTGGTTGCAGGACAAGGATAATCCGAAGGGATTTTTCCTAAGACCGAACCATCGAAAGGGATGAGGTCCGGGAGGGAGCAATCCTAAGGTGGAGCATCCACGCTTCCTCGTCTACGTGGGGGATCTTGTATGCCTCGAAATGGGACTATCAGCCTAGACTGGAGCCAGCAGAACTACTACATTAAATTGTGAATCAAAGGAGATGGAATATGGAAAATTTTATCGGAGTTGGAACTGGAAGAAATTACGCAGATTTTCAGAGACAAATTCCTGAATCTGTAAAACCATTGTTTGATAAATTACGAACATATTGCATGTCACTTGATGAAAAAGTAATAGAAGATGTTAGAATGCATAGAGTAGTTTTTTGTAAAACCATGACTTTTAGATGGTTTGCAGATATGGAACCAACTCAATCTTCAATCATAATTAAAATTCAAAAAGAACGAAAAGCAGAAGCTACAATTTTAGAGATTAAACCAGAACAAGAACTAACAAACATAGAAGCCACATTAAAAGATGCATTTACAACAATTCGCTAATATCTAACTTCAAAGTTTTCAAACTCATCAGTATAATTTTCTTCAGACAATTCAAACTCATCAACGCGAGAATTTGCAGGTCCAATTTTGCACCAATTTGTAAAACTTTCAATATTTTGCTTTTCACCTTCTGCGACAATTTCAACTCGGCCATCATCAAGATTACGAACCCAACCGTTCACATTATTTTTAATTGCCATGACTCTGGTAGATTGTCTGAAAAATACACCTTGTACTCTACCAGTAACAAAAATATGAATTTTTTTCTGAATCATTCTAAAAGATAGATTGTTAATCTATTATTTGATAGATTGTTTTCTTTCCTTAATTCTTGCTCTACCAGTTTTCTTTGCAGCAATGCTTCCAACTTTAGCACCTGGAGGTGCATTACGGGATACTGTAGATGATTGTCCAACGTGTTGGTGACGTCCACCGCCATGAGGATGTACATATGCTGCTTGAGCGACACCTCTAACAATTGGATATTTCTTGCCTTTTGATTTAAAGCGCATCATTTTAACTCCAGCACGCATTAATGGTCTATCTTCAACTCCACCACCTGCTAGAGTTCCAATCATTGCTCTATTTTTTGGGTTTAATTTTTTGAATTTTCCAGATGCTAATTTCAAAATTACTCCATCGTCTGCATGAGAGAAAACAGTTGCATCAGCACCTGCTGATTTCATTAAAGCACCTCCATCTCCAAATTGCTGCTCTACATTACAAACAATTGTTCCATCAGGGATGTTTTGAATACTGATTACATTACCATCAATAATTTCAGAATTTAGACCAAAATTGATTCTTTGACCAACCTTAGTTCCTAAAGGTGCAGGAATAAATGAGATCGTGCCATCTTCAAATCTCACCTTCGATAAAGGTACATCACGACCAGATTCATGAACTAGATCAATAATTTCTCCTCGACGTTCCTCATCTAGTGAAAAACTTGGGTATTTGGCAGGTTTTAGCTTTTGAGTGGCGGCTGCTCTAAACTGCATGCCTCCACGTCCACGTCTACGAACACCTGGTCTTTTACCCATAGTAAACGATTGTGACTAGAATCATGATTTTAAGCTTGTGATCAGTTTTGAGTCGATCAATAGAATAATACGCTAAATATATAAAAAAAGAATGATGAGTGTTAGATATGAGTGAAAATGGTCTTTCCCTAAAAGTTCTAGAAGCATATACTAGAGATGTTGGAAGAGGAGTAGCAAGAATCGATTATGATTCTATGGATACTCTAAATGCATCAACTGGAGATGTTATCGAATTAAAAGGAAAAAGACGCACCGTCGCGAAATGTTTACCTTTGTATCCTTCAGATGAAGGTAAAGGGATTATCAGAATTGATGGTTTAGGAAGAAACAATTCTGGAATTGCAATTGGAGATACAATTACTGTAAAAAAGATTAAAGCTGTTCCAGCAGAGAAAGTGGTAGTTGCACCATTAGAAGCAATACCACCAATCGATGAGAGATATTTAGCAGATGCATTAGAAAGTGTACCTTTGATTAAAGGAGATAATGTAATGGTTCCATACTTTGGAGGAAGACTAACATTCCAAGTAATAGGAGTTACACCTGCTGCAGATGCAGTTTTAGTTACACAGAAAACAACATTCCACATTGCCGAGAAAGGTGAAACACTAAGAGGAGTTCCTCAAGTTACATACGAAGACATTGGTGGAATTAGAGGCGAAATAAAGAAAGTTCGTGAAATGATTGAATTACCATTAAGACATCCAGAAATATTTGAGAAATTAGGAATTGAAGCACCAAAAGGTGTTTTACTTTATGGTCCTCCAGGAACTGGTAAGACACTCTTAGCAAAAGCTGTTGCAAACGAGAGTCAAGCACATTTCATTAGTATTTCCGGTCCAGAAATCATGAGTAAGTTTTATGGAGAAAGTGAAGCTCGATTAAGAGAAATTTTCAAAGAGGCAAGAGAGAAAGCACCATCAATTATTTTTGTAGATGAAATTGATTCAATTGCACCAAAGAGAGAGGAAGTAACTGGAGAAGTAGAAAGAAGAGTTGTGTCCCAAATGTTATCATTAATGGATGGACTAGAAGCTAGAGGAAAAGTAATTGTAATTTCTGCAACTAACAGACCAAATGCAATTGATCCTGCATTGAGAAGACCTGGAAGATTTGATAGAGAAATTGAAATTAAAGTTCCAGATAAAAAAGGCAGACAAGAGATTTTACAAATTCACACAAGAAACATGCCTTTGGCTTCTGATGATCAAGAATTACCAGTAAAGATTGAGAAGATTTCTGCAGTAAGTCACGGTTATGTTGGTGCAGATTTAGAATATCTATGTAAAGAAGCTGCAATGAAATGCCTCAGAAGATTACTTCCAGAATTGAATTTGGAAGATGAGAAAATTCCACCAGAGACACTAGATAAATTAATTGTAAATTCAGATGATTTCAAAAAGGCTCTAGTTGAAGTAACACCTTCAGGAATGAGAGAAGTATTCATTGAAAATCCAGATGTATCATGGGAAGAGATAGGCGGTCTTGGAGAAGTTAAGAAAGAATTAATGGAAGCAGTTGAATGGCCAATGAAATATCCAGGTCTTTATGATAAATTAGGACATAAAATGCCAAGAGGAATTTTGCTACATGGACCTAGCGGAACAGGTAAAACACTGATGGCAAAAGCAGTTGCAACCGAAAGTGAAGCAAACTTTGTTTCAGTCAGAGGACCAGAACTATTATCAAAATGGGTAGGTGAATCTGAAAGAGGAATTAGAGAAATATTCAAACGAGCAAGACAATCAGCTCCATGTGTTATTTTCTTTGATGAAATTGATTCAATCGCACCAATTAGAGGAGCTGGTGGTGAAACTGCAGTGACTGAAAGAGTCGTAAGTCAATTATTAACAGAATTGGATGGAATGGAAAACATGCACGGAGTAGTTGTACTTGCTGCAACTAACAGAGCAGACATGATTGATCCAGCATTACTAAGACCGGGAAGATTTGATAAAATTATTCAGATTCCATTACCAGATAAAGATAGTAGAAAAATGGTAATAGAAATTCATTCAAAAGATATACCACTTGCAGATCAAAATGGTCCAGATAAAATTGACTTTGATAAACTTGCTGAATTAACAGATGGATTGAGTAGTGCAGATGTTGCATCAATAGCAAACACTGCAGTTTCACTAGTAGTTCATGAACATCTAGACAATGCAGCTCCAGACAAGAATCTAAGTGATGAAGAAACAAAGAAAGTTGTGGAGGCTATTGAAAAGAAAGCAGCCGACGCCAAAGTCACAATGAAGCACTTTGAAGAAGCAGTTAGAAAAGTAAGAGAACAGAAAGATCTCAAGATGAACGATAAACTAGTTGCATCATACTACAGGTAGTTTTAATAAAATACATACCATCTAATTTTCATAAATGTCAGAACTAAAAGGTTACAAAGGCAAAATCCGTGATTTCTTAATCACGAATAAAGTTGATGTAGGAGATTTAGTGAAAATTACATCTGAATTGACATATTCTGGAATTTTAATGCCTAGGTACGAAAGTGGTGATGAATCTCATATTGTTCTAAAATTAAAAAGCGGCTATAATATCGGAATCGAGTTTGAAAAAATTGAGAAATTAGAAAAAACTGGTGAAAGACAATCAAATAATGAAAACTCACAAACCATTGAAAAAAATGAAGAATTGCCAAAAATCTTACTTCTATCAACAGGTGGAACTATTGCAAGTAAAGTAGATTACAGAACAGGTGCAGTTACTCCTGCATTATCTGCAGCAGAATTATACGAAGCTGTTCCAGAAATTGCAAAAATTGCAAATGTTGATGCAGAAGTATTATTTTCAGAATATTCAGAAAATTTACAACCAGAACATTGGTTAGAGATTGCAAAAAAATTAGATAGTATTGTAGATTCAGATTATGTAGGAGTAATTATTGCACACGGTACAGATACAATGCATTATAGTTCTGCATTTTTATCATTTGCACTATCTGGTTTTAAAAAACCAATTACGTTAGTAGGTTCACAAAGATCATCAGACAGACCATCATCAGATGCAGCATTAAATTTGATTTCAGCAACAAAATTTTTAGTTAATACAAAATCTAAGGGTGTTTTTGTAGTAATGCATCAAAATGAAAGTGATGATGCAGTAGCATGTCATTTAGGAACACGTGTTAGAAAAAATCATACAAGTAAAAGAAGTGCATTTCAAACAGTCGGTTCTGAACCAGCATTTGTAGTGTATGAAAATAAAATTTTAGAAAATATGAAAAATTCATTCTTTAGTGAAAATGAGTATAATCCACGAATCAATTTAGATACAAAAGTTGCCCTTATCAAATATCATCCTGGATTTAATCCAGAAATAATTGAATCATTGATAAAATTAGAATACAGAGGAATAATTTTTGAAGGTACAGGATTAGGACATGTAGGAAGAACAATGTATGACTCAATTAAAAAAGCAAAAGAAAATGGAATATTTCTTGGAATGACATCACAAGCTATTGATGGACGTGTAAGCATGACAGTGTATGAAAGTGGAAGAGACTTACTCGATATGGGAATTATTCCATTAGAAAATATGATTCCAGAAGTAGCTTTAGTCAAAGCAATGTGGGTTTTAGGAAATTCTAATTCAGATGACGAGATAAAAAATATGATGTTGGAGAATTATTCATCAGAGTTTTGAGCGTATATGTCAGAATTAGATATTAAAAATATTGGATTAAAAGTTGGCTTGGAGATTCATCAACAATTAGATACAAAAAAGAAACTATTTTGTGACTGTACTCCGATAGAAGAGGAAGAGTTTTCAATAAAATTTTCAAGAAAACTAAGAGCAGCGAAAAGTGAATTAGGAAATATAGATCCTGCTGCACTTTTTGAGAGTACTAAATCAAAAACTATAGTTTACTATGCAAACCCGAAAAGTAGTTGTTTAGTAGAAGAAGATGAAGAACCACCACATGCACTAGATACTGATGCAAAGAATATTGCACTCTTGATAAGTTCTGCATTAGAATCAAAAATTTTTTCAGAAATTCACGTAATGAGAAAAACAGTAATTGACGGTTCAAACACAACCGGATTTCAAAGAACAATGCTTGTTGCACAAGGAGGATATATCGAGGTGGATGGTAAGAAGGTAGGAGTTCAATCAATCTGTCTTGAAGAAGATGCGGGAAAATTAATCAAAGATGAAGGAAATCATAGATTTTTTAGTTTAGATAGACTGGGAGTTCCTTTAGTTGAAATTGCATTAGATCCTGTTGAAGGAGATCCAAAATTTGTAAAAGATATTGCATTAACATTAGGCAGATTATTACGAGTTACAAAAAAAGTGATGCGTGGAATTGGAACAATTAGACAAGATGTGAATATTTCTGTTGAAGGAGGAGGCGTTATCGAAGTAAAAGGTGTTCAGCAATTAGATCAGTTAGAAAAAATTATTGAATTTGAAGCAAAAAGGCAATATGGATTAAAAATAATTTCAGAGAAAATTAATCAGACTGAATTTATAGGAATTGATAGAAAAGAAGATGTCTTCGATGTTACAGAGGTAATGCAAGAGTGTAATTCAAAGATTATTAAAAAATCAATAGAAAAACAAGAGAAAATTTTTGGAATAAAAATTAAAAAATTGAAAGGAATATTTGGTTTCGAGCCATATTCAGATGTGAGATTAGGAAAAGAGATTGGACAATTAGTAAGATTTTTTGGTATTGGGGGTGTTTTTCATTCAGATGAATTACCAAATTATGGAATTGAAGACATAGATATCAAACGAGTTACTGAAAAATTAGATATTCAAAATGATGATGCATTTTTAATTATTGCTGGTGAAAAAATTTCAGTAGGATTTGCAATTGACTCTATAATTAATAGAATTGGGCTTGCAAAGAATGGACCACCTGCTGAAACTCGAGCCGCTACTCAAAACGGAGATACAATATTCCTAAGACCTAGACCAGGTGCATCTAGAATGTATCCAGAAACTGACATACCCACAGTGAAAGTAACAAATGAAGAACTTGTGCAAGTAAGATCCAATATACCAAAATCATGGGAAGAATCAATCAGAGAATTAGAAGAAAAATATCAAATTAATAATCAGCTTGCAGAACAAATTTTTGATTCAGAATATTTTGAGATTTTTGAAAAAATATGTTCTAAAAAGCAAAATTCACCAAATTTTGTCGTATCAGTTCTATGTTCAACTATAACTAATTTAGAAAGAAGTGGATTAGATTCTAGTCTATTGAATGATGAACAGATAATGATGACATTTGAATTATTGGGACAAGAAAAAATAAACAAAGAATCGATTCAGATAATTTTTGAACAGATAATGTCTAAAAAGGTGAATGATGTGTTACAAGCATTAGAAAATGCATCTATAACTCAATTGACTGAAAATGAATTAGATAGTATCTTAGATAAAATAATTCAAGATAATACCGATAAAATAAAACAAGAACAAATGCGTGCATTAAGCGGTATAATGGGAATAGCGATGAAAGAGGTCAGAGGAAAAGCATCTGGCAAAATTATTAATCAGAAATTAAAGGAAAAGATTCAGAATTTCATAAATTAATAAAATATCAGTAGGTGAATAAAAGAGAATAAGTTAAGGGGATTAACTTTTTGTCTTTCTACTACCAGTACCTCTACCAGTTGTACGTGTTCTGCCTTTGGTAGATACTTTTTTTGTCGTTGGAGTTGATGATAATTTTCTTTTTCCCGTACCGCGACCTGTTGAAACGCTACGATTTCCTGCAGCTTTCTTTTTGGTCTCCTGATATTCTTTGTAAGAATCTCCAGAAAAGGTTGACTTCTTACTAGTGTCAGTCTTTCTACGAGTTGTACCTCTACCACCAACACGGGTTACTTTTGCCATGGAAAATAGGCAAACTACAGTGTTTTAAAGTTGTTCATAATGATAGTGAAATAATTTGTGTGGAAAGTGGGGTTTGACCCCATGAATTCGTAAGAGATATCGATCTCAACCTTACATCTTCGATATGCCAGATAGTTTCCCAATGAGAATTTTGTATTTTCAAGAACTAGTTCATTATTCACAAAATATTGAAATGTAAGAGAAATTCTGTAGGTTTATGTCATTTTGGGAAATTGTTCTGGATAACAATAAAGAAATTCTAGGAAGATATAATCAGGAATATTTTACTGAACAAAAGATTGGAGAAATTATTAAAAAATTGTATGAGCAAGAGATCAAACAGGGCCATAATCTAACAATTAGATTATCAAAGAAAGATTAATCAGATTTTCTAAATTCATCTAATAGAGATTTTTGTTGTTTTGATAATTTTTTTGGAATTTCTACCACTACGTGTACAAATAGATCACCGCGTCGATTAGAATTTTGACTAGGTAGTCCCTGAGATTTAATTTTTAGAATTGAGTTTGGTTGAGTTCCAGATTCAATTTTCAATGTTTCTGTTTTTTCAAGTGTTTTAACATTAATTTCAGTACCTAAACTAGCATCAATCATAGAAAGTTTTGCATCACAGTATAGATCTATACCATCACGTCTAAAGTGAGAATGGGGTTCAACACGCACACGTACAATTAAATCACCATTGTTACCTTCTGGAATTGATTCACCCTCACCTTGAATAACATAATCACCATTATCAATTCCGGATGGAAGATTGAATGAAAGATGTTTTGTTCCTTTGATTTTACCACGTTGACATTTTCTACATGGATCTTTAATAATTTCTCCTCGCCCTCGACATGTTCTACATGCTTGAGCAGTTTCTAATAGAAACCCACCCATATTTTTTCTAACTCGAACTTGTCCACGACCATTACAATCTTTACAAGTTGCTTTTGATGTTCCAGGTTTACATCCAGTACCACTACAATCAGGACAATCTACATATTTCTGAAGATCAAGTTCAATTTGTTTTCCATGTAATACATCCTCCAAAGTAATATAACATTCATGTAAAAGATCATTTCCACGCGAACGACCGAATCCACCACCTCCACCAAATAGATTTTCAAAAACAGATCCGAATCCACCGCCTCCACGTCCTCCTTGGCCACTGAATAAATCATTGAAAATATCATTGAAATTACCACCTGCACCTCTAAAGATATCTTCAGTAGAGTATCTTCCATCTACACCTTCGTGTCCATGTTGATCATATAGATCACGTTTTGATGAATCTGAAAGAACAGCATATGCTTCAGAAATTTCTTTAAAGTGTTCTTGCGCATCAGGAGATTTATTTCTGTCAGGATGAAATTTTAAGGCTAATTTTCTATATTGCGATTTAATTTCATCGGGATTAGAAGATTTTGTAACTCCTAATACTTCATAATAATCACGTTTAGCACTCATGGATAATCTGCTTAATCAATTATTAA